>CAWVJY010000009.1:0-57999 GCA_963929915.1 Bacillota bacterium | reverse complement strand
CACTAGATCGCGTGTTTGTCCTTAATTATTATTTACTAATTTGCATATAAAATTTAATATGCTAAAGAATATAATTTTTATTTAATTGAAAAAAATTAAGATTTTATAGTAGAGTGAACAGGGTTTTCACAAAACTTTGCAACACAGCATTTATCACAAGATGGATTTTGTGCCTTACAAATGGCTCTACCATGATAAATTAAAATATGGTTAGCATCCTCATAATATTTTTTAGGAAGTTCTTTTAATAGGTCCTGCTCAATTTTTTCAGGTTCCGCTTTTTAGAAAAACCAATACGGTTAGAAAGTCTTTTTACATGAGTATCAACTGCAATTCCTTGTGGATTATGAAAAGCTTCTAACATAATGACATTAGCACTTTTTCTCCCAATTCCAGGAATAGTCATTAATTCTTCCATAGTTTGAGGAACTTCTCCACCAAAATCTTGTAAAATTTTTTGAGAAGCAAGTTTTAAGTTTTTGGCCTTATTTTTATAAAAACCACAAGAATGAATTAATTTTTCAATGTCTTCTAAAGGCATATCTGCAAAATCTTGCGGAGTATGATATTTAGGAAAAAATTCAGCAGTTACTTTGTTTACTCTTTCATCTGTACATTGTGCAGAAAGCATAACAGCAACTAATATTTCAAAAGGAGTAGTAAAATCTAAACTACATTTTGCATCAGGATATTCCTTTTTTAAAGTTTCAAAAATTTGAATAGCTTTTTTTTGGTTCATATTTGGTACCTCATTTATTTCTTTCTATTTCATATATTTTATAAATTAAAAAAATGTATTTAGTAAGCAGTAACATAATGGTTTCAAATTTTATTTCCTAGCAAATAACTATTTTTTATTATAAAATCACTTTCTAGAACAAAAGCACATATAATATTAAAAAAGGAGGTAATAGATTATGTTGTGTGCTTTAAAGAAAACAATAGGTGTATGTTTAATAGGTTTAGGATTAGGAATTCTATTAGTACTATTACTTCCATTGTCAGGCTGGCTATTTGCTTTGGGTATTGCGATAATAGCAGTAGGTCTTATGTGGTTATCTTGCAAATAAAAGGAATTTAGCAAAAAGGAGAGTGAAGGAAAAATGACAATCGTTGTAAAAAAAGTTCCAAAATGCTTAAGGGGAATTGTAAAGCTTTTATTTGGAATTAAAGAAAAATAATACATAAATAATTTTTATGTATAAAAAAGTGACTTTACCACATGTGTATTAAAAAAAAAGAGGTTATTTTGAAAAATAGCCTCACTTTTTATTTTTTTCTATTTTCTTTCATCAAAATAAAACATAGTTATAACTTAAGCTCTAACTACTTTTCCAGAACGTAAGCATTTTGCACATGCATGAATTGTTTGAGTTTGACCATCAACTACAGCTTTTACTCTTCTTAAATTAGGTCTAAAAGTTCTAGTAGCCCTTCTACTAACATGAGAACGAGCAATGCTAATTTTATTTCCATGAGATAATGTTTTTCCACAGATATCACATTTTGCCATTTTAAATGCACCTCCTATATGTAAATCTAAAATTGACTATTTATAAGTTTACCACAAATAATGAAAAAAAACAAGGCTTTTTTGTGAATTTTTTGTTAGGGTTTAAAACTATTGGGCAAGTAGAAGAGAAAAAATAGTACTAATCAATATAATCTTTTTTTAAATCCACCTTGATTTTTAGAAAAAATTATAGTATTTTAAAATAGGATACGGAAATGGAATTATTAAAATACCAGATAACAAGCTAGAAGAATTTACCACGCTTTTATCAGAATTTTATAGTACCAATAATAAAGAAAGAATAAAACAATTTATTTTTGATAATTGTATAGATGGATTAATTTTATAAAAATGTTACAATATAAAATGATTTTAAAAATTTACCTTTCATTCTTTAGTATGGAAAAAATGAAAATTTAAATTTAATAGAGCATTAAACAAGAAGTTTTAATGCTCTATTAAATCTTTTATAACTTCTCCAGCAAGTATAAAACCTGCAACTGGTGGAACAAAACTAATACTAGCAGGAACTCTTTTTTGTTGTTCTATATTTTCTAATTCCTCTTTATTTTGCATAATATTGTTTTTAATAATATCATTTTCTACTATATTAGCCATGTTATAAGGTGTTTCTTTCGAATATACTACTTTTACATTTTTTATTCCACGCTTTCCTAATTCTTTTCTCATCACTTTAGCAAGAGGGCATACAGAAGTTTTAGAAATATCTGCAACCTCAAACTTAGTAGGGTCTAACTTATTACCAGTACCCATACAAGAAATAATAGGAATGTTACGTTTTTTTGCTTCTTCTATTAAAGAAATTTTAGAACTAACTGTATCAATAGCGTCAACAATATAATCATAATTAGTATTAGAAGGATTTTCAAAAAAGAAATGAGAATTTTCTTTATGAAAAAATTCTTGAAAGTAAAAACTTCTAATTGCGGATTAATTTTTAATAATCTTTCCTTTTTCTACTATAACTTTAGGCTTACCTAAAGTAGTGGTATCTGCAATTAATTGACGATTAATATTAGTAATATCTACTACATCTTTGTCTACTAAAGTAAGTTTACCAACACCACTACGAGCCAAAGCTTCAATTGCATAAGAACCAACTCCACCACAACCAAATACAGCCACATGGCATTTGGCTAATTTTTCTATATTTTCTTTGCCTATTAAATTTTGAGTTCTATTTAACCAACTTTCCATAAAAAATTCCAGTCCTTTCTTGATTTTTCCAAAGGTACACATAGCTATGAAAGCATTTTCTTTCAAACTATTTCCTTTCAATATTCTTTACTATTAACTTATTATAATTGATTTATATATAGTTTGCAATTATTTTTTTTTCGAAGCTACAGTCGGAAGTTTATGGCTAAGATAAAACTTGGGGTTAGAAATGGGATTATAAAAATAGATGAAAAATTTAGTTAATACAAAAAGTAGTAATTATTTGTAAAATTTTACAATGTTCGCTTGTATTTTAGCAAAAAAAATATTGTATAGTAAATAATATAGGAAATGAGATAAGCAGAGTGTGTTGCCACCTTACATACACAGTGCAACTGTGAGAAAGCGAGGTGGTGCTATGGAAACTGTATTGTTACAAATAATATATCTACTATTCTTCGGATTAGTAGAAGTTACTATCATAGCTATTGCCTTGATTATTGCGTTAGTGGTAATTTTGTGCAAATAAAAAAATAAACCATTCTGCTTTGCCGAGTGAAATGGTTTATTTTAACGTTTTATTAGGCAACCACTTTGTGGTTCTCATTTTCTATACTTATTATACCTCATACCATATAATTTGTCAAATAAATTACAAATATTAATAAAAGAAGTGGTGTACTACTTAAAAATGTAACCTTTAAGCATAATATAAATATTATTTTACTACATCCAAACAAAAAGGTTAGTTAAAAAAGTAAAATCCAAACAAAAATTTGCAAAAGTACTTGCAAATTTTTTTGTTTATGATACAATAAACAAGCAGAAAAAAATAAAAAGAAGTTATAAATAAACATTGAAAAAATACAAAGTATTTCATATTTAGCTCTAAAGTATAGCTTTTTATAATATTGATATATGAATTTATATAAAATAAAAGATAAAAGAGGTAGAAAAATGTTTGCATATATTAAAGGAAATTTAGCAGTAAAAACAAAAGGATATATTGTAATAGAAACAGGAGGAATCGGTTATAAAATCTTTATGTCAGAATCTGCTATTGAAAAAGCAGGTAATATAGGGGAACAAATACAAGTTCATACCTACATGAGAGTAAGAGAAGATGACATTAGTCTATTTGGCTTTTTAAGTAATGAAGAATTACGTATGTTTGAATTATTATTAGGTGTTAGTGGAATTGGAGCAAAAGGAGCTTTAACCATATTATCTAATATTACACCATCACAATTTGCTTTAGCAGTAATAGCCAATAATGTAGATATTTTAAAAAAATTACCAGGAATAGGACCAAAAACAGCACAAAGAGTTATTTTGGAGCTAAAAGATAAATTAAAAAAGGAACAACAAAGTAGTGAAGAAAATATAGGAACAGACAAAGTAACTCCAGAAGAAAAGAATGCCCTAAAACAAGCAATACAAGAAGACGAAAAAGTTTCAGAAGCAGTTAGTGCATTACAGGTGTTAGGTTATAGCAAACGAGAAATTGTACAAGCTTTAGAAAAAGTAGATATCATGGACTTAAGCGTAGAAGATATTATTAGAAAAGGACTTAGTAATTTAGCTAAAGGTATATAATAATTATAGAAAGAAACAATAATAGAAAAGATAAATCTTAAATATAAATAGCGAGTAAATAAGAAAAAAACTAATAAACAATAATGCACAATGAATAATAAATAAAGAATAAAAAATAAAACTAAGGAGTGTCCCTACTGGCTGAAAATCAGCCAAAAAGGAACGTCCCCAATGGCTGAAGAAAGGAAAAAACATGGATCTTAGTAAACCATTAGCATATAGAATGAGCCCACAAACTTTGGAAGATTATGTGGGGCAAGAACATATTTTAGGAAAAGATAAAATTTTATATAGAACCATTCAAGCAGATAGATTATCTAGCATTATTTTGTGGGGACCGCCTGGGTGTGGCAAAACTTCACTTGCAAGAGTAATTAGCAAAACAACCAAATACAAGTTTTTAAAAATTAATGCTGTTACTGCAGGTATTGCAGATATTAAAAATGCAATTGATACAGCTCAAAACTTATTGCTAAATCCATCTGGAAGATGTATTTTGTTTATTGATGAAATTCACAGGTTTAATAAGTTACAACAAGATGCACTTCTTCCTTATGTAGAAAATGGTACTGTTATTTTAATAGGGGCAACCACAGAAAATCCTTATTTTGAGGTAAATAAGGCTTTAATTTCCCGTTCTATGGTATTTCATTTGGAACCTTTAACAGATAATGATATTTTTAAAATCCTTAAAAAATCCCTTACTGCTGAACAAGGGCTTGCAAGTTATAAAATTCAAATAGAAGATAGTACTTTATTGAAAATTGCAGAAACAGCAAATGGAGATGTAAGAACAGCATTAAACGGCTTAGAAGTAGCAGTTCTTACTACCCCAGTAAATAAGGATGGGGTAATTGTAATTACAGATGATATTGCAAAAGAATGTGTACAAACTAGAAAAGCTGTGTTTGATAAAAAAGGGGATAGCCACTATGATAATATTAGTGCTTTTATAAAGTCTATGCGTGGTTCAGACCCAGATGCAGCATTATTCTATTTAGCAAGAGCATTAAATGCAGGAGAAGATCCTGTATTTATGGCAAGAAGAATTGTAATTGCAGCAGCAGAAGACGTAGGAATGGCAAATCCTCAAGCATTAATATTAGCAACATCTGCAATGCAAGCTGTAACCATGGTAGGAATGCCAGAAGCAAGAATAATTTTAGCAGAAGCTACAGTTTATGTAGCAACTTCTAAAAAGTCTAATGCTGCTTATTTAGGAATAGATAAAGCTCTGCAAGATGTAGCAAATAAAGACACAGGAACTATACCAATGCATATTAGAAATGCACCTGCAGAGGGAATGAAACAAGAAGGTTATAGTGTAGGGTATAAATATCCGCATGATTATCCAGGACATTGGGTAGAACAACAATATTTGCCAGATAAAATGTTAGGAACAAAATATTATATAAAAGATGATACAGTAGAATAAAAAGGACCAAAGGGATGGGCTTAAATTGTCCTAACCTTTATTGTCTTTAAATAAATATATACATAAAAGGTGGTATTCTATTATTTTGTAGCGAGTTAAGGTGGGGACCAACAAGTTAGAGCCTTCAAGAAAAGATTTGTTAAAATCTTTGTGCTAAAGGCTCTTCGCAGTTGGGGCGAGCAAGAAATAATAGAATACCAACTTTTATAGAAAATATAGTTAAAAAAAGTGGATAATTTTTATCCACTTTGATGTATTTTAATCTTTTTTATCTTTAAATACTTCTGCAGCTGTTCCAAGTGAACTTAAAGCACTTGTTGCTTCAAAAGGAATAAATACTTTATTAGCATTACCATTAGCTACTTCTTTTAAAGCTTCTAAAGATTTTAATTGAACTAGTTTCTCATCTGGTTTTGCTTTCATCATAGCATCATATACCATATGAATTTCTTCTGCTTTTGCTTCAGCTACTTTTTTAATTGCTTCTGCTTCACCGGCTGCTCTTCTAATTTTAGATTCTTTATCAGCTTCTGCTTCTAATATAGCAGCTTCTTTTTTACCTTCTGCTAAAGTAATAGCAGATTGTCTTTCACCTTCTGCTTGTAGAATTAAAGCTCTTTTATTTCTTTCTGCATTCATTTGTTTTTCCATTGCATCACGAATATCTGCAGGTGGAGTAATATCCTTAATTTCTACTCTGTCTACTTTACAACCCCATTGGTCTGTTGCTTCGTCTAGAATAACTCTTAAACGATCATTAATAGCATCTCTTGAACTAAAAGTATCATCTAAGTCCATTTTACCAACAATATCACGAATAGTTGTAATTGCTAGGTATTCAATACCTTTCTTTAAATTTTGAATTTCATAAACTGCTTTTGCAGGGTCTGTAATTTTGTAGAACACAACTGTGTCAATTGTAATAGTAACATTATCTTGGGTAATTACACCTTGTGGTGGAATATCCATAGTTTGTTGTTTTAAACTTACTACGCTACGAACATGGTCTACAAAAGGAATAATAATGGTAAGACCAGCATCTGCTATTTTATGAAATTTACCAAGTCTTTCAATAATGTAAACTTCAGATTGTTTTACTATTTTAATTGTATTAAATGCAATAATTAAAATAATAACTAATAGGATTATGAAAAAAATCCACATAAAATTTTCCTCCTTTTATTTATTAAAAAATATATATTAAAATATTAATATCACTTGTTATATTTTTATACTTTTAATGTATTATTTATTTGTTTCAAAAATCTCTTCTGGCACTTTTGCTTGTAAATTGGTAGTAACAACAGCTTTTACACCATCGATACTTAAAATTAATACTTCGGTACCTTTTTCAATAGTTTCTTCTGTTTCTGGCTTAGCAGACCATACTTGACCTTCTACTTTAATTTGTCCAGTTCCTAGGGTAGAATTAATATCTTTTACCACGAGAGCTTTTTTACCAACGATTGTAAAAGCATTAGTTACTACATTCTTATCCTTTTTCATAAATTTTTGAAGTAATGGTTTTGTAAAAAGAATAAACAAGGTAGAAGTACCTGCAAATACTGCTATTTGTATAACAAGACTATCTGTAAAAAAGCTAACTAGCATAGCAAGTAAAGCACCTAAACCTAACCAAAAAATTAAAAAACCATTGGTAATAATTTCTCCAATCATAAAAATACCTGCTAAAATTAACCATACATACCACATAATTAATATTCTCCTTATTTGGTTTGTTAAAGTTACTTAAAAATAAAATATATTAAAATTAAAAATAAGTTTCTATTCCTTTATTTTAATTTTTAAGAACTCAATAACAATTCTATTATACTATATTCTTAAGCAAAAGGGAATATGTTTTGAAAAAAATGTCGAGAAAAATTAAAAAAGAATATTTAAAAATCAATCAAAACCACTTGCTTTTCTTTTGAAAAGGTGCTAGAATATTTTCATATTGTTAAAAACCTAAGAATAAGCAAAGTAGATAAAAGAAAAATGAAAACAGAGAAATAAACAATAGCTGAAAGTTTATTACAATTCCTTTTATTGAAATTTCACTTATGAGGTCTTTTTCTGAAATTGATAGTAGCCTCTTAAAATTATATTATTAAAATAAAAAAAGGTAATAATATGAAGAGGAAAGTAGGAAAAAGCGTTAGCAACGTTATAGCTAAAATTAAGGTTAGTTGTTTTAAGACAAAAACTATATAATCGTAACTATTACCAATATAATTTAAGGTAGCTAAAGTTATTATTTTTAAAATAATTAATAAAATTAGGTGGTACCACGGATCCATTTCGTCCTAAATGTTTAGGAAGAAATGGATTTTTTGATTAGCATTAAAAATAATTTATAAATATCCACCAAATTTGTAAATAAAAAAGTTGATAGGCAACTTAAAAAACCTAAATTTACAAGAAGAGAGGAAGAAACAAAAAGTATTATGAAAGAACAAATTGCACAAATTAAACAAAACGCTCTTAATGAAATTACAAATGCAAAAGATGCAAAAGAGCTAGATGAAGTAAGAGTAAAATACCTTGGAAAAAAAGGTGAACTTACTTTAATTTTAAGAGGTATGGGAGCTTTAAGCCCAGAAGAAAGACCAGTAATTGGAAGCTTAGTAAATGAAGTAAGGGATGAATTAGAAAACAAAATCAAAGAAGGAGAAAAACACTTTAGCGATTTAGAAATTGAAAAAAAATTAACCAGTGAAAATATAGATGTTACTATGCCAAGTAAAAAGGTAGAATTAGGCAGCATACATCCTATTACACAAATTATTAATGATGTAAAAGAAATTTTTATAGGTATGGGATATGAAATAGCAGATGGTCCAGAAGTAGAACTTGCAACATATAATTTTGATAAATTAAACACACCTCCAGACCACCCTGCAAGAGATATACAAGATACTTTCTATATCACAGACGGTATTATACTTCGTTCCCAGACATCATCTGTGCAAGCAAGAGTAATGGAAAGCAAACAGCCACCAATTAAAATTATTTGCCCAGGAGCTGTATACCGTTCTGATAGTGTAGATGCTACACACTCACCAGTATTCCATCAAATAGAAGGATTAGTAATTGACAAAAACATTTCTATGGCAGATTTGAAAGGAACTTTAGATATGTTTGCTAAAAAATGCTTAGGAGAAAAAACACAAGTACGTTTTAGACCACATCACTTCCCATTTACAGAGCCAAGTGCAGAAGCAGACGTTTCTTGCTTTGTATGTGGAGGAAAGGGCTGCAGAGTATGTAAAGGAGAAGGCTGGATTGAACTTTTAGGATGTGGAATGGTACATCCAAACGTACTTCGTAACTGTGGAATAGACCCAGAAGAATATTCTGGATTTGCCTTTGGCTTTGGTGTAGAAAGAATTGCCATGGCTAAATTTGGCATTGATGATATGCGTTTATTATATGAAAATGATGTTAGATTTTTAAAACAGTTTTAATTGGGGACGGTTCTCAGTGGCCCCTAAAGGGGTCACTTGGGACACTTCAGGTTTATAGGTAAAACCATTGAAAAACCTAAATATATTTTATGCAAGGAATGATAGAAGATAATGAAAGCAAGTATAGAATGGTTAAAAGAATATGCAGATATTAATGTAGAGCCTAAACAATTATCAGATATTTTAACAATGACAGGTTCTAAAGTAGAAGGAATAGAAGACCAAGGAGATGAAATTCAAAATGTTGTGGTTGGTAAAATATTAGAAATTAAACCACACATGGATTCTGACCACTTGGTAGTAACACAAATTAATATTGGAAAAGATAAACAAGGAAATGATGAAATTGTACAAATTGTAACTGGTGCTAAAAACATTCATGAAGGAGACATTGTGCCTGTAGCAAAAGATGGTTCTTTATTGCCAGGTGGAAAAGAAATTAAAAAGGGAAAATTAAGAGGCGTAGATTCTTGTGGTATGATGTGTAGTATTGGAGAACTTGGCCTTAGCTTAGCACAATATCCTGACCAAATAGAAGAAGGTATTATGATTTTACCAAAAGAAATGGAAAAAGATATTGGCAAAGATATTAAAGAAGTATTAGGTATGAATGAAGTAATAATGGATTTCGAAATTACTCCTAATAGGCCAGATTGTTTATCGATAGAAGGATTAGGAAGAGAAGTAGCAGTTTCTCTTAATGAACCTTTTAAAAATACTCGCAAAAATCTAGAAGAAATGAATGTACCAGATAAAGATAATTTGGAAGGACTAACAGTAGAAATTTCAGCACCAGACCTTTGCTATAGATATATTGCAAGAGTAGTAAAAAATGTAAAAATTGGACCTTCTCCAGACTGGATGGTAAGAAGGTTAAAAGCAGCGGGGGTAAGAAGTATTAATAACATTGTAGATATTACAAACTATGTTATGCTAGAGCTTGGTCAACCAATGCATGCTTTTGATATTAATTCTATTGAAGGAAAACATATTAATGTAAGAAGAGCAAATAAAGATGAAAAAATTATTACCTTAGATGACCAAGAAAGAAAACTAAATGAAAATATGTTAGTCATTGCAGATGCCAAAAAGCCAGTAGCTATTGCAGGAGTAATGGGTGGTCAAAACTCTGAAATTGAAGATGATACCAAAACGGTTGTATTTGAATCTGCAGTATTCTATGGAGGAAGTGTTAGAAAAACAGCAAAAGCTGTAGGTTTAAGAACAGAAGCTTCAAGCCGTTATGAAAAAGGACTATCTCCTGAAAATGCCCTTCGCTCTGTAAACCGTGCTGTAGAATTAGTAGAGTTATTAGGAGCAGGAGAAGCAGTAGAAGGCAAAGTAGATGTATATCCAACCAAACAAAAAGAAAGTAGAATTCCATTAAATGTAGATAGAATTAATCTACTTTTAGGTACACAAATTGCAAAACAAGATATGGTTTCTATTTTAGAAAAATTAGATATGAAAGTAGAAAATGATGTAGTCATTCCACCATATTTTAGACAAGACGTAGAACAATTAGCAGATGTAGCAGAAGAGGTACTTAGATTTTATGGATACGATAAATTAGGTACTACTCTAATTAATGCAGAAACTACACTAGGTGGTAAAAACAAAGAACAAAAAATTGAAGATGATATCACACAAGCTCTAGTAAATAGCGGATTATCCCAAATTTGTACTTATGGATTTTTAAGTGAAAAAGACTTAGAAAAATGTAATATTACAGGAGAAAATCCATATTTAACAGAAACGGTAAGAATTCAAAATCCATTAAGTGAAGATTATACTATAATGAAAACTACTTCTGTTCCAACCATGATGCAAATGCTTGCTAATAACAATAATTATAAAAATAAAGATGTTAAATTATTTG
This sequence comes from Bacillota bacterium, assembly GCA_963929915.1. Lineage (GTDB taxonomy): Bacteria > Bacillota > Clostridia > TANB77 > CAG-508 > CAG-273. The sequence goes on along the minus strand of CAWVJY010000009.1, from coordinate 46,930 downwards.
ATATAGCAAGGGTATATCAAAATAAAAATGGAGCAATTGAAAAAGAGGAACTACCAGAAGAAAGCAATGTTTTAACCATTGGTATGTACAGTGCAAGTGAAGACTTCTATACTTTAAAAGGCTTAGTAGAAAATGTATTAGAAGTAGCAGGCATTGCAAGATATGATATTCAAAAAGAGCAAAAAAATAAAATGTATCATCCAGGGAGATGTGCTAACTTTAAAGTAGGAAATGATGTAATTGCAACATTTGGAGAAGCAAACCCACTACTTACTAAAAACTATGATATAACACAAAGAGTATTATTAGCAGAAGTTAATCTAGATAAAGTTGCAAAATATGCAAGAAAGAATAAAAAATATACTCCAATTATCAAATTCCCAGCAGTGGAAAGAGATATTAGTATGGTAGTAGACGAAAATGTGGAAGTAGGTCAAATAGAAAAGTGCATTCAAAAGAAAGCAAAGAAATTACTAGAAAAAGCAGAACTATTTGATGTTTACAGAAACGAAAAGCTAGGAGAAAACAAAAAGAGTGTTGCATATCGTTTACTATTTAGAGTACCTGATAGAACATTAAAAGACGAAGAAGTAAATGGCGTAATGAAAGAAGTAATTGCTGAATTAGAAAAAACATTAGGTGCTGAACTTAGAAAATAAGATTATATAATTAAAGCATTAGGAATGTCTTTTTCAATTTTTAAAACCTTTCCCCTTTTGGACAGCTGTAACTCGGCGGAATCGCCTCGAACAGCTGTCACAATGATCGCCCACGCAAGGCCTTAAAAATTTCAAAAGACATTTCTAATGCTTATATTAAATTTACTCTAGGACAGACTAGTATAAAACAAAATTACTTTAAAAATTCTCAATCCATTTTGTTAAAATATGTTTAGCAATATTTTTAGTAATATCATTTTTATCTAAAGTAGGGTTATATTCTACTAAATCAGCAGATTTAATACAATCTTTGTATTTTATAATTTCATCTACTAATTCATAAGTTTGCTCTAAATTAATTCCATCTTTAGCTGGAATAGAAACACCAGGTGCTACTTGTGGGTCTATTAAGTCTAAGTCAAAACTAATATGAACACCGTTTGTTCCATTAGAAGCAATAGCAAAAGCTTTTTTCAAAATTTGTTCTATACCATATTTGCGAATTGCTTTTGTAGAAAATACAGTAACTCCTGCATCTAAAACATTTCCCCATTCCCATGGATCAATATCTCTACCACCAACAATGACAGCATTTTTAGGATTGTAAAAAGGTCCTTGATGGAATGGAGATAATATAGATTTTTCATAATGGGTTGCTACTGCTAGAGGAAGACCGTGTAAATTTCCAGTAACAGAAGTTTCATAGGTATTGTAATCAGCATGGGAGTCGAACCAAATAATTCCTAAGTTTTCATGTTTTTGAATAGAACCTAAGCTAGAACCAATGGCAACAATATGGTCACCACCAACGGTTAAAGGAAATTCTCCTTGGTCGATTACATTACCAACTGTTTGATACAATTTTTCATTAAAAATATCAATCTCTTCTAGGTTCCTTTTTTCTTGCTTAGAATCTAATGCTTTTACTGCTAAAACTAAATCATGCATTTTTCTATCATAAGCTTTTTTCTCTTCTAAATTCATAGGATCTTCAAAATGTAAGTCATGCATAGCAAGTAACAAAGATTGAAACTCTGTTACAAAATCATCTATACTTTTCTTATTTGTCTTTACTTCTCTAACATTTACTTCTTCCTTATGCTCTTCGTTTTGAATAGTGTAAGTATTAGCTATATTTTCAGACTTTAAGTCTTTTGTTAGCATTAGTGCCCCTTGTGAAGCTCCATTAACATGTAAACCTAAATCTGTACATGCATTAATAATTGCAATTTTATTCATAAATAAATCAACCTTTCTCTAAATGTTTTTGTTCAACGTTTAAAATTATATCATAAATTTTATAAAAGTCTAGATAGGATTTACAGTTTGCAAATTTTTTGTTGTTAAATAGGTGGAAGAAAAAATGGTCAATTAAAAGTAAAATATGAAAAAGAGTATGAAGAAAAAATGAAACAAAAAGAGAAAAACAGTTGCATTTTGAATGTAACTAGTATAAAATAAAAATGTACTTAATAATAAGAAAAAAGAAATAGGAGAAATATAAATGAGACAGCAAAAGCTTGAAATAGTAAGAGAGAGAGAGAGAGAGAGAGAGTTAGAATTTAAGCCAACAACTAAAGAAAATTTAGTTTTATTTGTTGTACCAAAATTATATATAAAGTATAGAAATTTAAAAGATGAGTTATACTTAAAAAAGTATAATTCATCTTAAAATTTTGTTTACAAAGAAATAAAAGGATAGTATAATGAAATTAAATCATATTTCTTACTGATTATTTAATAAGATTTAATAAAACTAACTTCGTTAATAATTTAAGATTAAGATATATCTTTTCTGTTTTTCATAAGCTCGTCACATAGGCTTGTGAATTACGGCACACTTTCTTTTAAAGATGTACAATGTTCTAAATGATTACTGGACAAATGTTCCTCGATTATGAAAAAAATGCGAAAAGATATATTTTAATCTCAAAAAGAGAAATATAAAATTAAGGGAGGAAAAAAGAAAATGAAAGAAACACAAGAAAATTTAAATCAAAAAAGAATAAAACAAAAAGAAAAAATAGAAAATTTGCAAAGAAATAAGAAAGAGCAAGGTATTACTCTAATAGCTTTAGTAGTAACCATAGTAGTATTACTAATATTAGCAGGAATAACTATAAACATGCTATTTAGTAATGGAGGAATATTTAAGGTAGCCCAGGATGCAGCAAATGCATGGAACCAAGCAGTTATAAATGAGCAAGCAGATTTAGATAATTTAACAGAGCAAATACAAAATTTAGTAAATGGACAGATAGGTGGGAGTACAGGAGGAGATGGAAATATAGACCCAGAAACAGGATGGGATTTAGACAAAGTAACAAAATTTCCATCAAAAGATGAACCATCAGTAAATGTACCTATACCAGACGGATTTACACCATCTGAAGTAGAAGAAGAACAAAAAGTAGAAGAAGGATTTGTAATAAAACAAGATGGAACCAATAATGAATTTGTGTGGATACCAGTAAATAATGAACAGTTAGGAATAATGTATAATACAGAAAATCCAGGAACGCCATTAAGTGCTTATGAGGGAGTAGATGCTACAACAGATGTATATAGTAAGTTAAGAGGAGCAGATATAGGAGGAGCACCAGGAAGTACAGCCTACCGTGAGCCAGATATTTTAATAGATACTGATTATGGTGACGCTGTAACAGGACAAAGTGATAAAGGAATAGAGCAAATAAAAAGTGTGTTTGAATTTAAAGAAGAAGATGGAAATATATTAGATCAATTTGCAGACATGTTGGTAGCAGATTATGAAGTAAGTTATGAAAGTATAAAGAAGTATGGAGGATTTTATATAGGAAGATATGAGCTAACAGGAAGTGTAGCAAGCCCAACAGTGCAAAAAGGACAAACAGTTTTAGTAAGTCAAAATTGGTATAATTTATATAAAGCATGTAGTGGAATAGTAAATACAGCAAATGCAAAAAGTACCATGATAAATGGAACGCAATGGGATAGAGTAATGGAGTGGTTGGTAGAAACAGGAATGTCAAGTGAAGATGTATATGAGGATTCTAGCACATGGGGAAATTATAGTAATTATAATGACTCAGTAACAGCAGATAAACAAGTAACTGATGCAGGAACAAAAGTATTCCCAGCAGGAAGTAGTGAAAATTGGAAAGCAAATAATATCTATGATTTAGCAGGAAATGCATATGATTGGTCACAAGAAGCACTCAGTACTAGCGGCCGAGTTGTTCGTGGTGGCGGTTACGGCAGTTCTGGTTCTAGCCGTCCAGCTTCTTATCGTAACGACAGCTTTCCGTACGATTTCCTCAACTCTATTTCAGCTCGTCCAGTTTTATATGTAGGTATGTAAGCTGAAGAAATAAAACATAAACATAAACTTATAGATTATATAAAAATAGATTGAAATTGAACATACAACTAGCGAACGCAGTACGTAAGTAAGGAGGAAAATTTTATCCATAACAAAGGATGGTGTAGATACAGTGTGTTACTTTTTTATATTTCACACACTGTATTCTACACCATCTAATTCATTTTGAACTTGTTCCAAACTTTGAATCTTCTTAAATCAATTCTTTTTTTAATTTAGCATGTCTTAATTTATTTTAATTCCACTACTGTAACACCCATTTCGCCTTCTCCAAAAGTACCAAGTCTAAAATTTTTTACTTGTGGATTTTTCTTTAAGTAATTGTGAATTCCTTCTCTTAACTTTCCTGTCCCCTTACCATGTACAATACGAATAGGGGAAATATGGGCAATAACGCAATTATCTATATATTTATCTATTACATAAACAGCTTCATCTACGTTTTGCCCAATTACATTAATTTCAGGAGAAATTGTTTTAGACTTAGAACTCTGATTTGTAGTGACAATACCATGGTTTATAGGTAATGACATTTTACTGGAATTTGAAGTATGGCTAGAATGTTGTTTCAATGAATTCGAATTTGTATCAAAACTATTACTTATTTTTTGCAAATTAGTAAGTTTTATATTCATTTTCATATTTCCAACTTCTACTTGTACTTCTTGAGCCTTGTTTAAATGTTCACTAACAATGACTCCTTCTGCTTGTAAAGGCACAACATATACTTCCAAACCTTTTCTTATTTCTTGTGGCTGAATATTTGCAAGGTTTTCCATTTTTTCTGAATTTTCTATATTTCCGCCTAAATCATTTTCTAAGTTACTATGATTTAAGTCTCTTAATTTATCATTTAATTCATTTCGTAAGGAATTTGCTTTTTTGGTATCTGTTGTATGGCTAAGCTCTCTAATTATTTCATTTACCTCTTCTTTGGCAGAAAGCAAAATGTCACGAGCTTCCATTTTAGCATTTTCAATATATTCTTTTCTTTTTTCAGCAATATCTTCTTGTTTATTTTCAAGAGACTTTCTTAAAATTTCTATTTGAGCCAAATTTTTTCTAGTTTCTTCTTCTTGTTTTTCAATTTCTAATTTTTGGTCATAAATACTTTTTAGCAATTCTTCTATAGAAACTTTATCTTCTTTTAAATAAGAAGAAGCCTTTTCTAAAATTTCAGCAGATAGACCTAATTTTTGGCTAATGGCAAAAGCGTTACTTTTACCAGGAATTCCAATTAATAAATGATAAGTAGGTTTTAAATTTTCTAAATCAAATTCAAAACTTGCATTTTCAAAACCATCTGTTACTAATGCAAACTCTTTTAGTTCTTGATAATGGGTAGTACAACACACTAAACTTTCTTGCTCTTTTAAATAGCTTAAAATACTAATGGCAAGAGCAGCACCTTCTACAGGATCTGTGCCAGAACCAAGTTCGTCTAAAAGCACAAGACTATTAGAGTCTACTTGATTTGTAATTTCTACAATATTTTTCATATGTGCCGAAAAAGTACTAAGAGATTCTTGAATACTTTGGTCATCTCCAATATCTGCAAAAATATGAGAAAATACACAAATGTTACTTTTTTCGTGACAAGGTACAGGAATACCAGAATATGCCATTAAGAGTAATAAGCCTAATGTTTTTAAAGCAACAGTTTTACCACCAGTATTAGGGCCGGTAATTAGTAAACAGGTATAATCCTTGCCAAGTGAAATATCAATAGGAACTACTTTATCCTTCTCAATAAAAGGATGTTTGGCGCGGTAAAAAGAAATCTGTTTTTCTTGGGTTAAGTTAGGCTCTATTCCATCATTTTCTATTCCATAATGAGCCTTGGCAAAAATTAAATCTAGCTCTCCAGTAATCGATAAATTTTGCTCTAATTCTTTGATATAAGGGTAAAGTGAAGAAGAAAGAATTTGTAAAATTCTCTCAATTTCTAATTCTTCTTCCATTTTAATATGGTTTATTTGATTATTTAATTCAAAAACACTAGTAGGCTCAATGTATAAAGTAGAACCACTACTAGAGGTATCATGGACAAAACCTTTAATTTGGCTTCTATATTCTTCTTTTACAGGTATTACATAACGATTATTACGAATAGTAACAATTGGGTCCATAATGTATTTAGCATAAGTACTAGAATGTAAAAACTGATTTAATTTATCTTTAATTTGATCTTCTATATTTCTCCTATTTCTTCTTAAAGCAGAAAGTTTAGAAGAAGCATTGTCAGCTATAGTATTTTCATCTATAATTTTATCTAAAATATTTTTTTCAATACTTGCATTTTTATATAAAGAAGAAAAATACGAATCTAAGCAAGAAAAAGAAGATATGTCAAAATTTTCATCTCCGTAAAAATATTCATTTAATCCTCTAGCCATTTTTAACAAATTAGCAATAGTTAATAAAGCCTTCATAGATAAAGTTTGGCTACTTTCTAACATCTTTAAATAAGTTTCCATTTCTTCTATTTCTAAAAAAGGTGGAGTACCTTTTTGATGAAGAAGTGCATCTGCTTTTTTAGTTTGATTTAGCAAAGTTTGTACTTCTTCAAATGTAAACTTAGGTTTTATATTATAGCACTTCTTTTTTCCTAAATAAGTTTTACAATGTTTTTCAAGTTTATTTAAAATTTCGTTATATTCTAATTTATTAAGTAATGTATCCATTAAAAAGAGTCCTTTCTATTCAATATATAGTTATTATGCCATAAAAATGGAAAAAATACAAGAAAGTATATACTATATTATAACTATCAAAAATTAACATCAAATGAAAAAGTCAAATTGAAAAATTAAAAAATTAAAATTTTATAAAAATTATTGCAAAAATAAAGAGTTAATGGTAAGATAAAAATGTATTTAATATCTATCAATAGTATAGAAATAAATACAATCAATGCCAAAAAGAAAAAAGTAATTATAGTATAACAAGAAAACAATAGGAAAAAGTCTAAAGGAAAACTAAAAAAGATAAGAAAAAAATAAATAATGAAAAAAGTTTTAACTTTAGAAAAAATAAGCAAAGGAGGAAAATAATAATATGAAAGAAGAAAACAAGAAGGAAGAAAAAGCAAAATTAGTAAACAGAAAACAACAAGGTATTACTCTTATTGCATTGGTTGTAACCATAGTAGTGTTATTAATCTTAGCAGGAATAACAATTAACATGCTATTTAGTAATGGAGGAATATTTAAGACAGCAGGAGATGCAGCAAATGCATGGAACGAAGCAACAATAAATGAGCAAGAGAGTTTAACAAACATAGCAGAGCAAATAGAAAACTTAGTAAATGGACAAGTAGGAGGAGGAGATACTCCAACAGAACCAGTAGATATCACAACAGTAACAGAAATCGTAGAAAAAGAAGAAGGAGAAAAAGCAAAAGATAATCTAGGAAATATAGTAACAGTGCCAAAAGGATTTAAGGTAGTAACCAGTGAAGGAACAACTGTACCAGAAGGAATAGTAATAGAAGATGCAAATCAAAATCAATTTGTATGGATACCAGTAGGAACAGTACATAAAGATAGTAACCCAGAAAATGATGTAACGATAAAACTAGGAAGATATACATTTAATACAAGTAATGGAACACCAACAATGCAGCAGTCAGCATTTGCAGGAGATAATCCAGCATCAGGTAAAGAAAATCAAACTTATGAAGATCAAGATGAAGATACTATAATAAATTCATATTGTAAAGAATTGATAATATCTAGACCAGGAATACCATCAAGTGGATTAGATGGCTTAAATGCCACAGCTAAAAACTTAGCAGGATTTGTACAAAGTGTAGCAGATAATGGAGGATATTATATAGCAAGATATGAAGCAAGCTATGGAAGTGGAAGTAGTGTAGCAGATTGGAAACCATTGTCAAAAGTATCAACTGGAACACCAAGAGGAAATGATCAAAGAACCACTCCATTAACACAAGGAATGTTATGGAATCATGTAACCCAATTAGATGCTTCAAAAATATGCCAAAATATGTATCCAACAGGAGATAATACAGTAGGAGTAGAAAGTGATTTAGTAAATAGTTATGCATGGGATACAGCAATAGTGTTTATACAAAGTATAAATGAAGCAAATAGTAATTATGCAAATAAGAAAGATGGAAACGGAACACTAAAAAATACAGGAGAAACAGAAGATAATGTATGTAACATCTATGATATGGCAGGAAATTTAAGTGAGTGGAGCACAGAATATTCCACGAGAACGGATAGCAGTCAAGCACAAGCACGTACTTGCATTTATAGAGGAGGCAATTACTTCTACATACACTACTACACGGCCTACAGGGATACCGCTGGCTTTCCAAATTATGGTGGCAGCCACAATGGCTTCCGCGTGGCACTTTATATAAAGCAGCACTGACCAATGTTAGTGGTAACTAGTTTAAAGAAGTAAAATCAGAAAGTCATAGAGAACATTAAGAAAAGACTTCTAGCGAATCGAAGATACGCTAAGAAGTGAAAAATTTTAGAATACCTGAGCTTGTCAATATAAGTGTGGAAAATTTTTAATATATATATAGAAAAGTGATGTGATAAAAGCTAAATTATGAAGTGATAAAATCATATCACTTTTTATATAGCCTACATACCTGTAATATTCAATTATCAATGTACTAAAGGGATAAGACTATACATTCAAATATTTAGTATATCTATCTCCAAACAATTCTATTCTTTTTTGTTCTGCATATTTAGTTGTAAAAGCATCTAGCATAAGTTGTGCTTCGTCTTGACTAGTACTTGTGTATATCTTTTTATAGTCAGCGATAATTTGTCTTGCATCTTTTTTAGAGCATAGGCTATGCAAATTTCTTACTAGGTGAACTACACACCTTTGACTTTGGGCTTTAGAAAATGCAGTTTCTAAAGATCCTTTAAATCCTGCTATACCATCACTAGATATATACAAAATAACTTTAACTCCTCTTTCTTTTAAATCTTCAAATACATTAGTCCAAAATGAAGCAGACTCTGTTTCATTTACCCACATACCAAGGATGTCTTTGTATCCAAATGCATCTACACCAATAATTATATATATTGCCTTTTTGGTAGAAGTAATATCTTCATTTTTAATAGGCACGTATATACAATCAGCATAAGAGAATACATACAAAGGTTTTAATTTTCTATTTCTCCATTCTTCAGTTTCTTTAGATACAGCAGAGATTAGTGTTGTAATTTGATCTTTATTTATATTAACTCCATATATTTCTTTAAGAGTTTTCTCTATGTCTCTGAGGCTCATACCTTTAGCATAAAGTGCAATACACTTATCTTCAAAACAAGTTAATGTAGTTTGACCTTTTTCAATAACTATTGGAATAAAAGTAGACTCTCTATCTCTAGGAGTTTTAAAACAAATATTACCATATTTTGTTTTTACAATTTTAGATTTACAATAACCATTTCTAATATTTTTAGACTTTCTATCTTTTGAATGTTCATATCTAGGGTACTCTAGATGATTTTCAAGTTCAGCATCAAGAAGTGTTTGCATTAGTGGCTGTAATAGACCATCTAAAAAATTTTCAACATCTAGTCCACTATTAAGTTTGCCTTCTTTGAATTGATTTACAGCTTCCTGTATAATCAATCTATTTAGCTCTGTTGGCTCTTTTATATTTACTTCTTTCTTTTTATTTTTTTCTTTTTTTGTACTCATTGTTTCATACTCCTTAATTTTAAACTATTCTTATACAATTCAGATTGAATAAAATCAGTTTCTTTTGCTATAACTTCTAAAGCACGATAAATATCATAAAGTTCAAAATTAGGTTGTTCAATATATTGTTTAGATAATTCAAAAGTAGCTAATTTTGAAGAAGAATATATTATCCTACTATATACTAGTCTAGATAAAATATTATCTAAATCATAATTAAATTTGTATTTAGTACTAATTTCGTTACAAATATTATTTAACCCTAAATTGTAATATATTTTTTCTAGAAAAAGATATCCAACATTAAAAGAGTTTTGAATGTTTTTAGGAATTAGAGTACCAGCAGATTTTTTAATATATACATCTAATTTATTTTCTTCTTCTAATCTATTTAAATTGTCAACATATTTTTTAGCCCAAATTTTAGGATCTTCACCTTTAGATTTTTCAGCATTTCATCTTCATTTTCTAATCTTTCAACTGTTACAGTTTTTTCTTTTCCATTTACATAGATAGTTTTTATTACATAGTATATGGTAACATTTTTTGATTTAGATATTTTTAATCTCATAATTTTTAATCTCCTTTGTGTAATATATGAAGACTATATCATAATACGCAATGACACGGAAATTTGACAAAAAAATTAAGCATCTTCAATGCTTATATCAATTTTTTATTTAATTAACTGTCAAATTCCGAAACTTTAAAAAATTTAAAAATCTATTGCCAAAAGAAAAAGATAATGGTATTATAAAAGTGTATTTAGTATCTATATATAGTAAATATAGAAAATAAATACAATCGATGCAAAAGAGGTAAAGAAATACTATAATACTATAAAAATAGGTATTAAATGTAAAGAAAAAGCAAATAAAAACATAGCTTATAGTAACACAAAATAAGAAAAACAGAATAAGGACAAACTTTAAAGGAAGAACTTTAGAGAAATAAACAAAAGGAGGAAAAAACAATGAGCAAAAGTAGTAAAAACATTGAAACTGTAAGAGAGAGAGAGAGAGAGAGTTACATTATAAACCAATAAAAGAGAAAAGAGGTATTACCCTAATAGCATTAGTTGTAACGATAGTAATATTATTAATCTTAGCAGGAACAACAATAAATATGTTACTAGGAGAAGATGGAATAATAAAAACAGCACAAGAAGCAAAAAATACATGGGAAGGTGCAGTTGCAAATGAGGAAGAAGCTATTGAAAATCTAGTAAATGAATTAAATAGTATTATAAATAACGAAGGTGGCACAGGAGGCGAAAGTAACCCACCAGTGCCACCAAAAAGTGAAGTAGCAGAAGCAATAGATGAGCAGACTGAATTTGAAAGTACAACACCAATAAAAGATGATTTAGACAATACAGTATATATTCCAGGAGGATTTAAGTTAGCACGAGATAGTGGAACAAAAGCAGAGAATGGAATTGTGATAGAGGATATAAGCAATGGAAACCAATTTGTGTGGATACCAACAGGAGAGTATAATGTTTCCATTACATTAAATGCAGAAGGCAAATTAACAAATGAATTAAGTAGAAGACAATGGGGAACAACAGCAAATGTAGAGCAAGAACCTGAATTGTTAACAGAAGATGAAGTTGCTAGAGGGGATAATAATGGTGAATATTATTATGGAGAAGGAAATACTAATTCAGTAGCAAAAGACCAAATAGGAGCATTTAAAACAAGTGCAACGACAAAAGGAGGATTTTACATTGGACGTTATGAAACAGGAACTGGAAATGTTTGTAAAGCAGGAGCAGAACCATATGTTAATATAACAAGAGACACAGCAAAAAGTGAAGCAGAAGCAATGTATAGAGGAAATGATTATGTAGTGAGTGAGCTAATAAGTAGTTATGCATGGGATACAGCATTAAATTTTATATGTCAGACTAATACAGATGGATATACATTAGCAACAACGACAGATGAAAAATATGGAAATATGGATACAGGAAGTCAAAAAAGTACAGGAGAAGACCAAAACGATAAATATAGTAATATTCACGACTTATTAGGTAATTGTAGTGAATGGACAACAGAATATTCTAGCTTTGACATCTATTCTTGTGTTGGCAGAGGGGGAATTTGTAGTGGCAGAATCTATCACCCAGCTTATCGTGGTAGCAGTTATACTAGTGATACCTTTCCAAACATTTCTTTCAGACCTCAACTTTATGTGAAGTAGCTCTGTGAGCTAAAAAATAAAAATTGATGTAAGAGAGGTAAAGAAATACTATAATACTATAAAAATAGGTATTAAATATAAAGAAAAAAGTAATTATAGTATAACAAAGAAAAGAATAAGGAAAAATCTAAAGGAAAACTAAAAAGTATAATTTTATAAATAAAAAATGCAAGAAAGTCTAACTTTATAAAAAATAATCAAAGGAGGAAAAAAGAAAAAATGAAAAAATTAAATGTATTAAAAGGAAATCAAGGTATCACCCTAATAGCTTTAGTGGTTACGATTTTATTCTCTTATGACGAAAAATCAAAATGTAGTAATAGCAAAGGTTTCCTCCTAACAACAATTTAGAAATTATAAAATTTTCACATATTTGAAAGATGAATTGTAAAAAATAAATACAAGTTCATCTTTTTTGAAATTTATAATGAAAAAATTAAAAATAAATGCTATAATAACTTCAATATAGTTAAATAAATTGTGCAGACACCATCTGCATAATTAGAAAGAGGAAGATATGAACGAATTAGAAAATGTAAATAATATCAATATAGATGATTTATATAATAGAATAGTGGCTTTGATAGAAAATGCAAAAAGAAATGTAGCAACAAAAGTAAATGATGAAATGACCTTATTATATGGAGATGCAGTATATGAAACTTCTAGTTCTGGCAATAGCACTGCTGGTAGTTGGGACTCTAGTGACTCTTACTTTCCTAATACTAGCTACCCAGTGTTCGTACGTGGGGGTCATGCTTACAATGGTAGCAGCGCAGTTGTGTTTGCATTCCACTACAACACAGGTGAATCTTACACTAACCACAGTTTTCGTCCAGTAGTGCTTAGTTCCCAACCATAACTTTGTTACTTGATACTTGATAAGAAAATTATGATAAATTTAATGAAGAAACAAAAAAAGTAAACATAAACCAATAAATTATATAAAATAGTTCGAAAATCGGACATACGACTAGCAAACGAAGTACGCAAGTCAGGTGGAAAAATTTTGAAAATTCACATACTAATAAAAAAATATCCGAAACACTTGCAATTTTTTGAAAGATAAGTTATAATTATAATTGCATAATAATTAAACTAGAAGAGTGGGAACCAATCCCACTCTTCTAACGTAAAAGGGAGAAAACATGGCAAATATAGAAGAAAAAGTAGAAAACTTATTAAAGCCAACTATTGAAAACTTAGGCTATGAACTTTATGACGTCATTTACGAAAAAGAAGCACAAGACTATTATTTACGTGTTTTTATAGACACTCAAAAAGGAATTAGTTTAAACGATTGCGAAAAAGTAAATGATGCTATTTCCGACATATTAGATGAAGCAAACTATATAAAAGATGCCTATTTTTTAGAAGTTTCTTCACCAGGAATAGAAAGGCTTTTAAGAAAAGATAAACATTTTCAAGATAATTTAAATAAAAAAGTAGAAATTAATTTGTTTAGTCCAATTTCAATAGAAAAAGCAAAGTTAGAACTCATAAATAACCAATTATCAGCCAATAGTACTAAACAAGAAAAATTGCTAGTAGAAACAGAAAACAATAATACTAAAAAGAAAAACAAAAAACAAAAAGTAAGCACAAATAAACAAATAGAAGGAATTTTAAAAAGTTTTGATAGTGAAAAAATTGTGCTAACAATAGAAGAGCAAGAAAAAACTCTAGAAATACCAAGAAAAAATATTGCCAACATTAAATTAAAATATGAGTGGGAATAAAGGAGGAATTATAAAAAAATGAAGAAAAAAGTAAACTCACCTGCTATTAATAATGAAGAATTAATTTTAGCTTTAAATGAACTAGAAAAAGAAAAAGGAATTAAAAAGGAAAGTTTGTTAGAAGCAATTGAAAATGCTTTAATCACTGCCTATAAAAGAAACTTTGACTCTTCAGAAGAAAATGTAAAAGTAACAGTAGATTCTAAAACAGGAGAAGTACATGTTTATGCTATCAAAGATGTAGTAGAAACAGTGGAACATCCAGATACCCAAATTCTACTTGCAGATGCACAAAACATCGATAGAAAATTAGCAGTAGGAGACAAAGCAGAAATAGAATTAGCTCCAAAGAATTTTGGTAGAATTGCTGCTCAAACAGCTAAACAAGTAATTGTTCAAAAAATCAGAGAAGAGTCTAGAAATTATCTTTTTGAAGAATTTAATAACAGAAAAGGTGAAATTGTTTCTGGTATTGTACAAAAAGCAGATGGAAATATGGTAGTTTTAGATTTAGGAAAACTAGAAGGTGTTATGCCTTTAAAAGAACAAGTACCTACCGAAACATATCATGTAAATGACAAAATAAGAGCATATATTTTAAAAGTAGATAGAGGTTTAAAAGGTGCACCACAAGTTACAGTTTCTAGAGCATGTGCAGACTTTGTAAGAAAACTTTTTGAACTTGAAATTCCAGAAATCTATGAAGGTGTTATTGAAATTAAAGGTGTTGCAAGAGACCCAGGAAGCAGAAGCAAAGTTGCAGTTTATTCGCCAAATGAAAATATAGATCCTGTTGGTTCTTGCGTAGGACAAAAAGGAATTCGTATTCAAAATATTATTAATGAATTGCATGGAGAAAAAATAGATGTTATTGAATGGAATGAAGACCCAGCTATCTTTATTTCAGCAGCATTACTTCCAGCGCAAGTTATGGCGGTAGATATTCATGAAGACGAAAAATTTGCTCAAGTTATTGTACCAGATGATCAATTATCACTTGCTATTGGAAAATCAGGTCAAAATGCTAGATTATCTGCTAAATTGACTGGAAACGGTTGGAAAATAGATATTAAAACTGAATCTCAATTTAGAAAACTAATGCAAGAAGCACAAGAACAAAATGGAGAACAAGAGACAGAAAATGCACAAGAAAATGAAGAAAATGCAGATACTAATAATATAAACAAAACAGAAGAAGAAAATTAAGAAAAGAATAAGAGTTTACAATGAAAGCAGACAACACAAAATAAGAAGAATAGTTGTACAACAAATGGAATAATGTATAAAATTTGAAAATACATTTAAAATAAAGGATGTGGACGTTTTGAAAAAAATACCAAATCGTACCTGTATAGGATGCAATACACAAAAACCAAAAAAAGAGTTAATTCGTATTGTAAAAAGTACACAAGGAGAAATCAAAATTGACAAAACGGGGAAATTACCAGGTAGAGGAGCATATATTTGTAACAATTCAGAATGTTTAGAAAAAGCAGTTCGTTCTAAAAGACTAGAAAAATCTTTTGAAATGAAAATAGAAGATGTTGTTTATGAACAATTAAGAAATACAATAGAAAAGCAAGAGGTGTAAGATTGGTTAATTATCAAAAAGTATATGGTTTATTGGGGCTTGCCACAAAAGCAGGAAAAATTGTAGCAGGTACAGATGCTTGTTTAGAAGCAATAGACAAGAAGAGTATTTTTCTTATTCTACTTGCCAAAGATGCTTCTAAAAGAACCAAAAATTTATTTTATGAAAAGGGAAAAAAATTTTCTATTATGGTGGTAGATATTTTATCAATGGAAGAATTAAGTAAAGCAATTGGAAAACAAAACAAAGTAGTAATTGGTGTAAAAGAAAAAGGATTTGCACAAGCAATTGAAAAAATAATTAATGGGGGTGAAATGATTGGGTAAGATTAAAATACATGAAATTGCAAAAGAATTAGGAGTAAATAGTAAAGAAGTAATAGCAAAAGCAAATGAACTGGGAATTCAAGTAACAAGCCATTTAAGCGCAGTAGAAGAAGAAACTGCTAATAAAATAAAAAATGGTTTTGCAAAACAAGCAATCAAAAAAGAAAGCTCCCCAAAAGAAGAAACTTTACAAAAAGAAGAAACTCCAAAAAAAGAGAGCAATGCAAAAAAGCAAGCTAATAACCAAGAAAACAAAAAAGAAAAAACAGAAAAAGCAGAAAAAATGGAAAAAGCTTCTAAAAAAGAAAATACCCCAGTCATTATTAGACGTGAGGTTATTGTAGCAGATGAAGAAAAGGAAACAAAAAAAGAAGAAAAAGAAACTAGAAAAGATGTTGGTTTTGTAGAAAGAAAGAAAAATCAAGATTTTAATATTGTGTACAGAAAGCAACCAGTAAAACCAATGACAGTAAATGAATTGTTTGGTATTAAACCTAGTACACCTGCTCAAAAAGACGAAAAAGAAGCAGTAGCACAAAAAGAAGAAACTAAGATAGTAGAGCCAATAAAAGAAACTACCAAACAAGAAGAACCAGTAGTAGAAAAGAAAGAAGAAGTAAAACCAGTTTCTTCTTCTGAATCACAAACACAAAAAGTGGCTAGTGTTCCAAAAGAAAATGTTGGTACACCAACTTCCCATTCAGAAAATAGGCCATACCAAAATCGTTACGGTAACCATGCAGGAGATAATCGTTTTGGTAATCGCAATGGAAAAAATAATCAAAATCGTTATGGAAACAGACAAAATGATAATAACCAAAATCGCTATGGCAATAGACAACAAGGTGAATATAATCAAAATCGATACGGAAATCGTACAGGAGATAATCGTTTTAATAATAATCAAAGACCATTTGGAAGAAATAATAATGGAAGACCATTAGATAGCCGTGGAATTGACCGTAATATTAAAGATATTATGGCTACAGAAATTGTAGAAAAAGAAGATAAAAGAGATATTAGTACAAGAGCAATTGATAAAGAAAAAGCAAATCGTTATGAAGATAATAAAGCTAAAAAAGGAACGAAGGCTAAAAGAAGTGATCGTTTCCATGAAGAGTTTAATGAGGGAAAATTAAAAGACTTAAAACAAGTAGATAAACTTTCTCACATGTTTAATGAACAAGATGGGGGAATGTTAGATTATTATGATTTAACAACAGAAAGAGGAAAGAAAAATAAACGTAAACCTCAAAAAGAAGAAGAAAGAAACAAACAAAAGATTTTTGAGTTAAAAGAAATTACAATTCCATCTACTATTACGGTAAAAGATTTAGCAGCTGAAATGAAAAAAACAAGTGGAGAAGTTATTAAAAAATTATTTAACTTTGGAGTAATGGCTACTATTAACAATACCATTGACTTTGATACCGCCTTTTTAGTAGCACAAGAATTTGGCATTACTGCAAACAAAAAAGAAGAAGTAAAAGAAGAAGACATTCTATTTGATGAAACAGAAGATACCGCAGAAGAATTAGAGCCAAGACCACCAGTAGTAGTTGTTATGGGACACGTAGACCATGGAAAAACATCACTATTAGATGCTATTCGTAGTACCCATGTAATAGAAGGAGAAGCAGGAGGAATTACTCAACATATTGGTGCATATAAAGTAAATATTAATGGCAGAGAAATTACCTTCTTAGATACACCAGGACACGAAGCATTTACTGCAATGCGTGCTAGAGGAGCTCAAATTACAGATATTGCTATATTAGTGGTTGCTGCAGATGATGGCGTAATGCCACAAACAGTAGAAGCTATTAATCATGCAAAAGCAGCTGATATTCCAATTATTGTAGCAGTAAATAAAATTGATTTGCCAGGTGCTAATGTAGAAAAAATAAAACAAGAATTAATGGAATATGAACTAGTACCAGAAGAATGGGGTGGAGACACTATTTATGTTCCAATCTCTGCCAAGAAAAAAATTAATATAGACAATTTACTAGAAATGGTATTATTAGTAGCAGATATGAAAGAACTAAAAGCAAACCCTCATAAACAAGCAAAGGGTACTGTTATTGAAGCAAGACTAGATAAAGCAAAAGGACCTATTGCCTCCATGCTTGTACAAAGAGGAACTTTGGACGAAGGAGATACCATTGTAGTTGGTAAATCTATTGGTAGAATTCGTGCTATGAAAAATGACAAAGGTCAAAGAGTAAAAAAAGCCGGACCATCTACACCTGTAGAAATTATGGGATTAACAGAAGTTCCAGAAGCAGGGGATACTTTCTATGAAGTAAAAGATGAAAAAATGGCAAAACATTTAATAGAAAGAAGAAAACGTCAAGAAAGAGAACAAGCTTTAGCAGAAACTAACAAAGTAACTTTAAGTAATCTATTTGAAAAAATGGAAAGTGAAAATTTAAAACAATTAAATATTATTGTAAAAGCAGATGTACAAGGAACTGCACAAGCATTAAAACAATCATTAGAAAAATTATCTAATGATGAAGTAAAAGTTAAAGTTATTCATGCAGTAGCAGGAGCTGTTACAGAGTCTGATGTACAACTTGCAAAAGCTGGTAAATGTATTATTATTGCATTTAACGTAAGACCAGTAAATACAGCAAAAGATATGGCAGAAAAAGAAAATGTAGAAATTAAACAATATTCTGTTATTTACCAAGCAATAGAAGATGTAGAAGCTGCTATGAAAGGTATGCTTGACCCAGTTTATGAAGAAAAAGTAATTGGTAATGCTATCGTAAGACAAACTTTCAAAGTATCTGGTGTTGGAACAATTGCAGGTGCATTTGTAACAGATGGCAAAATTGAAAGAAATGCAGGGGTTCGTGTTATTCGTGAAAATGTGGTTATCCATGATGGAAAACTAATTTCTTTAAAACGTTTTAAAGATGACGTAAAAGAAGTATCTAAAGGCTTTGAATGTGGACTTCAAATTGAAGGCTACAATGATGTAAAAGAAGATGACAACTTAGAGTTTTATATTATGGAAGAGGTTAAGAGGTAGGACCAAAGGGGCCGGGCATAAATTGTTCACTTAATATTTTGATAAAAGTTGGTATTATATTATTTCTTGCTCGCCCCAACTGCGTAGAAACCGTAGTTAAGTAATTTAATAGGTTATGATAATAGAAAACGGTTTCTAACTTGTTGGTCCCCACCTTAACTCGCTACGAAATAATATAATACCAACTTTTGTTTTAAATAAATTAGAAATATGATCCAACAAGAGCTAGGACAATTTATGCCTGGCCCCCCTTTGGTCTTCATAGTAAAAAAGAAAGGAAAGATTAGAAGATGCCAAAGAATGAGGCAAGATTAAATCGTGTAAACGAAGAATTGAAGAAAGAGATTAGCCGTGTGTTTACTTTTGAGCTTAAAAATTCAAAAGTGACGGGGTTAATTAGTGTAACCAAGGTTAAAACTACACCTGATTTTAAATATGCCAAAGTTTATGTTAGTATTTTAAATTCGAAAAGTATAGGTAAAACCATGGAGGGCCTAAAAGAATCTTCTGGATTTATTCGTAGTCAAATTGCTAAAAATGTTAATTTAAGAATTACACCAGAACTTATTTTTGAAATAGATGATTCTTTAGAATATGGAGCTAGAATAGATAGTATTTTAAAGGATTTGAAAAAGAAAGAAGATTTGTAATAAATATTTCAAAATGATAAAGTAAAGAAATATTAAAATTACAAACATAACTTAATAGGAAAAGTTTTTTATTATGATATGAAATTAGTTTGAAATACTTGAAAACAATAAAGAAGTTTAGTAAAATAATAGAAAAAATTAAGAGGTATATTATGACTTTAGATGATATTATAGAAAAAATTAATCAAGCAGAAACCATTGCAATTTTAACACATGAAAATCCAGACGGAGATGCCATGGGAAGTAGCTTAGCAATGTACCATGCTTTAAAAGCATATGGAAAAAATCCTGATATTATTATTCCAGAACATTCTAAAGTATTTAACTGCTTGCCAGGAATAGAAAATTTGAAAGTGCAAAGTGATATTGAGCACTATGATTTAGCCATAGCTTTAGACTGTGCTACTGTAAAAATGTTAAATGGTTTTGCAAGTTATTTTGAAAATGCAAAAACCAAAGTTTGTATTGACCACCATAGTACTAATACCATGTTTGGAGATTATAACTATGTTAATCCAGACGCACCAGCCTGTGCACAAATATTGCTAGTTATTTTAGAATACTTTGGTATTGAAATTACCAAAGATATAGGAACTTGTATTTTAACAGGAATTATTACAGATACAGGTGGATTTAAATATCAGGGAGTAACCGCAGAAACTTTTGAATTTGTTGCATGGCTTTTAAATAAAGGAGTAAATGTATCTAAAGTATATAGAGAGGTTTTACAAATAAAAACAAAACCAAACTTTGAATTACACCGTATTGCCAATGATAGAATAGAATTTTTAGAAGATGGCAAAATTGCTTATACCTATATAACAAAAGAAGATGAAGAAAAAGTACATGCAGAAAATGGAGACCATGAAGGAATTGTAGAAATAGGAAGAGATGTAGAAGGAGTAGAGGTATCTATTTTTATACGTCAAACAGACAAAGGTTGTAAAATTTCTTTACGTTCCAATGATTATGTAAATGTATCAGATGCTTGTGTGGTATTTGGAGGAGGAGGACATCCAAGAGCAGCAGGCTGCACTATTCAGGGGACTCTAGAACAAGCAAAAGAGAAAATTTTAAAAGAAGTTGTTAGATTATTGTAAAAAAATAAAATCATTTTTTAGAAATTTTATCTTTCCTAAATAATATAATGTTTTTGTAGTGAGGCTGTGGGGACCAGCGACTTACAGACTTTTATAAAATTTTATGGAATAAAATTTTATTTAAAGTCTGTTAGGAAGTAGGGATGGAACGGAAAAAACATTATATTATTTAGGAAAATTATACAAATTAACTGATTTTATTTTTTGAAAGGATAAAAATGGACGGTATTTTAATTGTCAATAAACCAAAACAATATACCTCCCATGATATAGTAGCAAAAGTAAAAAAAATAACTCATCAAAAAGTAGGACATACTGGAACATTGGATCCAATGGCAACAGGTGTCCTTCCTTTGTTATTAGGGCAAGGAACTAAGCTTTCTAAATATTTAATAGACCATGATAAAGTCTATGAAGCTACTATTCAACTAGGAGAAAAAACAGATACAGCAGATGGAGAAGGAAAGGTAATAGAAAAAAAGCAAGTAAATCTTCAAAATTTAGAAGTAGAAAATGTACAAAAAGTGTTACAATCTATGCAAGGAAAACAAATACAACTACCTCCTATTTATTCTGCTATTAAAGTAAAAGGTAAGAAGCTTTACGAATATGCAAGAGAAAATAAAGAAGTAGAGATTCCTAAAAGAGAAATTGAAATTTATGAAATACAATTATTAGAAATAAAAAAACAAGAAGCAACCATTTCTTTTCGTGTGCATTGTTCTAAAGGTACCTACATTAGAACTTTATGTGAAAATATAGCAGAAAAATTAAAAACAGTAGGATATATGAAAGAACTTACTCGCTTGCAAGTAGGTAACTTTAAGTTAGAAAAAAGTGTAACTATAGAACAAATAGAAGAAAATAAAGAAAAACCATTGTTTTGGCAAAGCCATGTAATTTCCATACAAAGTTTTTTTCAAACTTTACCAGAACTAATTTTAACACAAAAAGAATATGTACTTTTCTTAAATGGAGTAAAATTATCAAAAAAACAAGAAAATGGATATTATAACATAAAAACAAGTACAGGAGAGTGGATAGGTTTAGGAGTAGTAAAAGAGCAACTTTTAAAAAGAGAGCTTGTTGTAAAAGAAATATAAAATCTTCATACTACAAATCTGAAAATTTGTTGAAAATTGATTTCTACTCTTTACATTTATAAAAAACATAGTTATAATATAGATGTAATTTTACAAAAAGAAAAAGGGAAAGGAGGAAAACTAATGACACCAAAGGAGAGAAAAATAATTTTTACAATTGTAGGAATTATGCTACTTATTTTAATTATTGTAATTTGTGTAAAAAGTTTTGGAAATGGAGGAAATGATAATACCAATACTCTAAATACTCCAACAACAAATACTGCTACACAAAATGAAGAACAATATGTTACAGAATTAAATGGTGGAACAAAACTAAATAATAGTGAAGATTTACAAAGTGTAAAAACTTATAAAACATTAGAAATCAGTAATGTTCAATTTACTAGTAATTCAAATGGTAACAGTGTCTTCTTAGCAGATGTTAAAAATGTAGGAACTACAGCCACTCAGCCAGAAGTTGTAAAATTAACATTATTGGGAGAAAATGGAGAAGTAATTACAGAATTAAACGCAGTACTTCCAGATTTAGAACCAGGAGAAACAGACCAACTTAATGCACAAGCTACTGCTGATATTGTAAATGCAAAAGATTATACAATAGAAGCACAACAATAAGTAAAGTAAATTCAAATTTTCCAATATAAATTTTGAAACTTAAAATATAAGGTTAAATTTTCAAAAACAAGAAAAACTGAAGAAATTAAAATTCTTCAGTTTTTTATAGTAAAAAAATCAATTTATTTTAATTCAACTAAGTTCACTTTCATAAATTATGCAAAAAATAGACCAAAGCATAAAAAAATTATTGAAATTTTAAATAGAAATAACTATTTTTTAACTCTTTTTCAAAAGTATAACTACCATCATAAATATTTTGGGAGTTATCATCATTTTGTAAAGGTATTTCTAAATTAACATGGTAAACATATTCTTCTTGCAATTGGTTAACAACATGTATGGTAAAAGTAATTTCATTTTTAATATCAGCAAGAGGAATTCCTGCTCTTTTTAATAAACTACCATTAAAACTTAAAGGGGTATCAATATCACTAATAGAAGCATTTGTTTTACAATGATAGTTCAGATAACGAAGAGTAAGAGGTAAAGTAAGGTATTTATCAACAATAGGTTTATCTAATATAAAATTATTATTTACAATTTGGCTGGAATCATCTACAACTTCAAAAAAAATTGTTTCTTCTTGTTGTTCAGGAATGGATTGCTCTTCTGTTTCTACTTCTCCAAATTGTGATAAAGGAAGATAGCTTAAAGTAATGTTATTGCTAGCATCCGTGTAAGAGTTACTATTATTAGCAAATTGTATTTGATCAATATAAATTTGGGATATTGTGTTTTTAGGAGTACGTTCTACTATAATATTATTTCCATCCGTAACCTTATTTTCTACATAAATACTAAGGAAAAGGGCAATATCTGTATATTGGCTAACATCTAAATCCCACATAGCTTTATTTTCTGCATTGTTAGTAGCAGTTGCACTACTATAACAATAAATTTTTTCCAAAGAAATAAGAGGATTTTCATTAATGCTTGCTATTTCTTCTATTTCTTTCTCAAACTTTCTTTTTCCTATCCAATTAGTAATTAAATAAAAAGTTAACGAGAAAATAATAATGAGGCAAAGTAACAAAAGTAGTAATAATAGCCAATGTTTTTTCAAAAAAATGAATAAATTGGAACTTGAATTTTTCTTGTCTTTTCTATTTTCTTTTTCTATTTTTTCTTTTGATTTCATCTTATCACCATACACTTATAATAATTTCACAATATCATAACAAAATAAAAAATGCAAGTATAAAAATATAAATAAATGGGATTAATAAATAAGAAAACAAAAGAAAATAAGAGATAACCATTCTTCTTGAATAAAATTGGAAGAAAAAACATTTGCAACTTATAAAAAAATATGCTAAGATATTATTAACAATTAAATAGAATTTATTTTTCCCTGCATAGTGCGTGTAGACTGGAATTTTAGAACCAACAAATTTAAAAAGGGAGTCCGCCTTTGAATGTGGCGTGTATGCTTATCTATATTGAATAAGAAACCCAGGAGCATTCAACAAGACACCCACCTGTGAAAGCAGGTCCTTAAAATTTCATTCACCTTACGGCTAAAGCGGGGTATTTTGTTGTATTGAAACATTGTGTTTTAACTAAAATAATGATATAATTTAAAAAATTATTATATATTTGGGTAAAAATAAAAAGAGTAAATTAAAAAGTAAATGTTAAATAATAAAAAATAGATGAAATAATAAGAAAGTAAAAAAATGAAAAGAAACTAAAAAATTAAAAAAGAGAGAAAAAATGAACCAAAAAGAACTATATTTATGGGCAAAAAAGGAATTGGAAAAAGAACAGGTACAAGAACCTTCTATAAAAGCAAGAAGGCTAATGGAATTTGTGCTAAAACAGACAAGAAGCCAAATGATTAGCAATGAATTAGAAGAAGTAAGCTTAGAAAAACAAAAAGAGTATGCAATGCAAATTGAAAAAATAAAAAAAGGAATGCCAATACAATATATTACACATAGGCAAGAATTCATGGGATTAGAATTCTATGTAGATGAAAATGTGTTAATTCCACAACCAGACACAGAAATAGTAGTAGAAACTGCCATACGATTAATAAATAACAAATTAAATTTTTTATACAAAACAAGCATACACATAGCAGAAAAATTTTCTAATACGAAACAAAAATTAAAAGGAAGAGAAATGATGCAAAATAATGAATTGTGTATTTTGGACCTATGTACAGGCAGTGGTTGTATAGGGATTTCTATTGCTAAAAATTTAGATGCGAACAACATAGATAACGCCAACATAGTTTTAAGTGATATACAAGAAAAAGCTTTAAAAATAGCACAAAAAAATGCAATTCAAAATAAAGTACAAGATAAAGTTAAAATCATACAATCCGATTTATTTGAAACTTTACCTAAAAATGAATTTGCTATCATTGTATCTAATCCACCATATATTGAAACAAATCAAATAGCAAGGCTATCTAAAGAAGTACAACAAGAACCCAAAATTGCTCTAGATGGCGGAGAAGATGGGCTTTTGTTTTATCGTAAAATCTTAGAAGAAGCACATTTCTATTTAAAAACAAATGGTTATTTAGTTTTAGAAATTGGATATAATCAAGCAAATTCTGTTTTAACAATAGCCGAGCAAACAAAAAAATGGAAAACAGTTACATTACAGGCTATTCAAGATTTAGGTGGTAATGATAGAGTTTTAGTCTTTCAGAAAGAAAATGAAAATATAGGATAGGCAGGTGAAAATAGATGTCTTTTTCTAGCAAAGTAAAAGAAGAACTTAGTAAACTTACTAATTTAGCTAATAAACAAATTGTAAAATACGAAATTTTAGGCTATCTTTCCACAGGTTCTGCAGTATTAGAAAAAAATAAGCTAAAATTTGCAACCGAAAATGAATATAATATTAATCGTTTTAGTAAATTAATTAGCAATTTACAATATCAAAATTATGAAATTGAAATGATAGGAAAAAAATTTTGCATTACCTTAAATGAAAAATTAGAATTACCAGAGGTTTCTTATCAAAATAATGAAATTGTATTAAATAAA
Organism: Bacillota bacterium; assembly: GCA_963929915.1. Classification (GTDB taxonomy): domain Bacteria; phylum Bacillota; class Clostridia; order TANB77; family CAG-508; genus CAG-273. The sequence continues at coordinate 21,827 of CAWVJY010000009.1, read as the reverse complement.
GAGATGCTAGAAGACACGATAAAGAAAGATGAAATGCTAGCTAAAGCATTTGTAAGGGGATGCTTTTTAGGAGGAGGCTCTATTGCAAATCCTAAAAACACTTATCATTTAGAAATTCATTTTCTGAAGCTAAAAATATAGCTATCATAGAAGATATTTTAACCTATTATGAAATTACTTTTGGAGAAATGAAGAAAAGTAAAAATTATTCTTTATATATGAAAGATGGAGATGAAATTTCTAAATTTTTAGCACTAATTGGGACTAGCCGTTCTGTACTTCATTTTGAAGAAATTAGAGTTTACCGTGATATTAGAAATCAAGTAAATAGAAAAGTAAATTGCGAAACCGCTAATTTAAATAAAACCGTAAATGCAGCTTTGCAACAAATAGAAAATATTCAATATTTACAATCAATTGGAAAGCTAGAAACATTATCAGAACCTTTACAAGAAATTGCAAAAGTAAGGCTAGAAAACCCAGAAGCTTCTTTAGCAGAATTAGGAAATATGCTAGCAAAGCCAATTGGAAAGTCCGGAGTAAACCATAGATTCCAAGCAATAGAAAGAATAGTAGAAGAGTTAAAAGAGAAAAACTAATAAAGGAAGGATGAGAAATTTGAAACAAAAAGAAATAGGAATTTATGTACATATTCCATTTTGCAAAAGAAAATGTAATTATTGTGATTTTTGTTCATATGAAAATAAAGAAAATTTTATTTCAGAATATATCCAATATTTATTACAAGAAATACAAGAAGTGGGGAAAGCAAATCAAAAAGATGCAGAATCTAACTTAGATGATTTATTTTTGATTAAAACCATTTATATTGGAGGAGGAACTCCTTCTTTTATAGATAGCGGATATATTGTGCAAATTTTAGAAAACATAAAACAATGTTACAAAATAGAGCCTCAAGCAGAAATTACCATAGAAGTAAACCCAGGAACAGTTACTATGGAAAAATTGGAAGACTATAAAAAAGCAGGAATCAATCGCTTAAGTATAGGTCTACAATCTACCAATGAACATTTATTACAAACAATAGGAAGAATACATACCTACTACGATTTTTTAGACACTTATCGTTTCGCAAGGCAAGTAGGTTTTCAAAATATTAATGTGGACCTTATGATTGGCTTGCCAGACCAAACTCTTTTAGAAGTAGAAGATAGTTTAGAAGAAATTATTTCTTTAGAACCAGAACATATTTCAGTTTATTCTCTTATTGTAGAAGAAAATACAAAACTACAGAAACAAATAGAGAATGGTACTTTAAAACTTCCAGCAGAAGAATTAGAAAGAAAAATGTATTGGAAAGTAAAAGAAAAGTTAGAACAAAATGGGTATGTGCATTATGAGATTTCTAACTTTGCTAAAGAAGGATATGAATCGAAACATAACATGGATTGTTGGAATCAAAAAGAATATATTGGTTTTGGAGTAGCTGCACATTCTTATACCAATGGTGTGAGATATTCTAATATAGAAACTATAGAAGAATATATTCAAAATTTTAAAATAGGAAAACCAGAAGATAACCTTGTCTTCCATGAAAAGCAAACTTCTACTACAAAGCAAAAAGAATATATGCTCTTAGGTTTAAGAAAAATTCAAGGAGTTAGTATACAAGAATTCAAGAATAAATTTATAGAAAATCCAATCTATTTATATCATCAAGAATTAGAAAAGTTAGTAAAAGAAGATTTATTAGAAATAGATGGGGACTGGATTAGATTGACTAATAAAGGTTTAGATTTAGCAAATTTAGTTTGGGAAGAGTTTGTGTAATACAAATAGCAAATTTAATATTTCGTCAAGTGAAAAGCTAAATACAAATTTTAATTTAAGAAAAAATAGAAAAATACTTGTAATTCTTAAAAAAGTCATGTATAATTTTTTTATCTAAACATAAACATAGAAATATAGAAAATAATGGAGGAGAAAAGTATGGAAGAAAACAATAACCCAATTCAACAAAATGGCGTAAATCAAAATAATAATGGAGCAAAAAAAGTAAATGCTTTTGGATTAATCAGTTTTATTTTTTCATTAGTAGGATTACTTGTTGCAGGACTACCATGTGGAATAGTGGCTCTTATTACTGGTATTATAGGACTTGTTAAATTCAACAAAGAAACAGAAAAATTAAAAGGTTTTGCTATTGCTGGTATTGTAATAGGTGTATTTGATATTGTTGCTGTTTCACTAAATGTAATACTACAAGTTATGCAATTAGCTGCTTAAATGCAATAAATTAGAATTTAAATTTAAAATCTAAAAAATAGTAACTGTAGAGTGAATTAAATTCATTCTACAGTTTATTTGGTTTTCACAAAAAATTCACACAACTTTTTAGCAATAACTATTGACAATTGCTAAAAATGGATATAATATATAAAAAGTTTAGCAAACTAAAACAAAGAGTGCTAAAAAAGAAGCAAAAAAATCTATCTCATCTAAAAAAGAGGTGAAATTCTAAATGTTAGATGAAAGAAAAAAAAGAATTTTACAAGCTATTATTGATGAGTACATTAGTACAGCAGAGCCTGTAAGTTCAGGAGCTTTAGTACAAAAATATGGTTTAGATTGTAGTAGTGCAACTATTAGAAACGAAATGGCAGAACTAGAAAAGAGCGGATATTTAGATAAACCCCATACTTCTAGTGGAAGAGTTCCATCTGCACAAGGCTATAGATTGTATGTAAATGAATTACTAAAAGAAGATGATATTAGTTTAGAAGAAATTAAATATATTCAATCTAAATTAGAAACTAGAGTAAACGAAATAGAAGAACTAACCAAAATTGCTACAAACACTTTGTCAGAGGTAACACATTATACTTCTGTTTCTGTAGGACCAAAAACAAATTTACAAAACATTGAAGAGGTAAAATTTGTTTTACTAGGGCAAAGAATGCTTATGGCAGTTATTTTAACTGATACCGGTATTATTAAAGAAACCATTATTAAATTTGACGAAGATATTACAGAAGAACAAGTAAGTACTTTAAATTTTATTTTTAACAACAAATTAAAAGGCAAGCCGCTAGAAGCAATTGATAAACCTTTAGAAGAATACATCTTTTCTGAAATGAATTATAGTTTAAAAGTAATTAAACCAATCATGGAACAATTAGATAGAGTAATTAATGAAGATAGTAATTTTTACTTAGAAGGAGCTAACAAATCTTTTGAATTACCAGAATTTAAGAGCTTAGAAGTCGCTAAAAACTTTATCAATTTAATTGATACAAAAGAAATTATGCTAGACTTATTAAATACTGGGTTTGCCAAAGATATTAATGTATATATTGGTGATGAAAATGATAATGAACAATTAAAAGACTTTAGTATTATTACTTTTAAGCATCGATATCAGAATAAGGATTTAGGCACTATTGGAATTATTGGACCGAAAAGAATGGACTATTCTAAGGTAATTTCAGTAATGAAATATATTAGCAAAAAATTAAATGGAAAGTGAGGAAGGTTTTAAGTGGAAAAAGAAAAGAAAAATCAAGAAGAAAATGACACCAAGAGCAATATGGAAAAAAATTCAAACAAGCAAAGTCAAAACGCAGATGAAAAAATAGAAGCAAATAAAAAAGTAGAAACACTCAAAATCCAGTTAGAAGAAACAGAAGATAGACTAAAAAGAGTGGCAGCAGAATTTGATAATTACAAAAAAAGAAGTGCCAAAGAAAAAACAGAATTATACAATTCTATTATGGCAGATGTAGTTTCAGGCTTCTTACCAGTAATTGATAATTTAGAAAAAGCAGCAGAAGTAGAAACAAAAGATGAAGAATACAAAAAAGGAATAGAACTTGTATTAAAACAATTTCAAGATGTCCTTTCAAACAATGGAGTGCAAGCAATTGAAGCAGTAGGACAAACATTTGACCCAGAGTTTCATGAGGCAGTAAGTAGTGTGCAAGATGATACAAAAGGAGAAAAAGAAATTGTACAAGAATATAGAAAAGGCTATAAAATAGGAAACAAGGTTATTAGACATTCTATGGTTATTGTAGCAAACTAAGATTTTAATTTTTTTAATATATACTTTTATTAAAAATTGTTATTCTATTTTATCTTCTCGTGCCTTGCGGGTTCCAGCCTCCTGATTTAGAAAAACTAGTAGGTTGGCTGTTCCAATTGCACTCAGCCTAATGGCTTCGTTTGGTCACTGCACGGCACTGCTACGATAAAATATGATAATTATAAAAAAATCAAATTAAGGGAGATGTGTCCCAAGTGACCCCTTTTGGGGCCAGTGAGAACCGTCCCCAACAAAGAAAGGAAGATTTATTATGGGAAAAATTATAGGTATTGACTTAGGTACAACAAATTCATGTGTTGCAGTAATGGAAGGAGGAGAACCAGTTGTTATTCCAAATGCAGAAGGAAATAGAACTACTCCATCTGTTGTAGCATTTTCAAAAAATGGAGAAAGATTAGTAGGACAAATTGCAAAACGTCAAGCAGTTACTAATCCAGAAAATACCGTTATTTCTATTAAAAGAGATATGGGAACTAATAGAAAAGTAAAAATTGAAGGAGATGAATTCTCTCCACAAGAAATTTCTGCTATGATTCTACAAAAATTAAAAACAGATGCAGAAAATTATTTAGGACAGCCAGTTACACAAGCTGTTATTACAGTACCTGCATATTTTAGTGATAGTCAAAGACAAGCAACAAAAGATGCTGGTAAAATTGCTGGTCTAGAAGTTCTAAGAATTATTAATGAACCAACAGCAGCAGCTTTAGCTTTTGGTATGGATAAAGAAGACCAAGATCAAAAAATTATGGTATATGACTTAGGTGGAGGAACATTTGATGTTTCTATTCTAGATATTGGTGATGGTGTATTTGAAGTATTAGCAACAAATGGAAATACAAGACTTGGTGGAGATGACTTTGACCAAAGAATTATAGACTATTTAGTAGCAGAATTTAAAAAATCAAATGGTATTGATTTATCTACAGATAAAATGGCTATGCAACGTCTAAAAGAAGCTGCAGAAAAAGCTAAAATTGAGCTTTCTGGAATGCAACAAACACAAATTAATTTACCATTTATTACGGCAGATGCAACAGGACCAAAACATATGGATATTACTCTTACTAGAGCAAAATTTGAAGAATTAATTCATGACTTAATAGAAGCAACAAAAATTCCAGTAGAAAAAGCTATGAAAGATGCAGGAATTACTGCAAATGATTTGCATAAAGTATTATTAGTTGGTGGTTCTACAAGGGTTCCTGCTGTACAAGAAGCTGTAAAGAAAATTACAGGAAAAGAACCAGATAAAGGAATTAACCCAGATGAATGTGTTGCAATTGGTGCAGCTATTCAAGGTGGTGTACTTTCTGGAGATGTAAAAGACTTAGTATTACTAGATGTAACACCATTATCACTTGGTATTGAAACATTAGGTGGAGTATTTACAAAATTAATTGAAAGAAATACAACTATTCCAACCAAAAAATCACAAGTATTCTCAACAGCAGCAGATGGTCAAACAAGTGTAGAAATTCACGTATTACAAGGTGAACGTGAAATGGCAGCAGATAACAAAACATTAGGAAGATTCCAATTAACAGGAATTCCAGCAGCACCACGTGGCGTACCACAAATTGAAGTAACTTTTGATATTGATGCAAACGGAATTGTACACGTATCTGCAAAAGATATGGCAACAGGAAATAGTCAACAAGTGGCTATTACTGCAAGCACTAACCTTTCTGATGAAGATATTGAAAAAGCAGTAAAAGAAGCAGAAGCACATGCAGCTGAAGACAAAAAGAGAAAAGAAGAAATTGAAGCTAGAAATAATGCAGAAAGCTTAGTATATAACTGCCAAAAAACAATAGAAGAATTAGGAGACAAAATTAGCGGAGAAGAAAAAGCAAAAGCAGAAACAGAAATTGCAAATGTTAAAAAAGCACTAGAAGGCTCAGACGTAGAAGCAATTAAATCTGCAACAGAAAAATTAACAACCGTATTTTATTCAATTACAGAAAAATTATATAAACAAACAGCTGAAGCACAACAACAAGCACAAAATGCGGCAAACGCAGCAGGTAACAATAATAGTAGTGAAGCAAATGACAGTACTAACCAAGGTCCTCATGCAGACGAAAATGGAAACATTCATGATGCAGACTACAAGGTGGATTAGTGGGGACGGTTCTCACTGGCCCCTAATGGGGCCACTTGGGACACTTCATCCAAATGATAATTTACCAAATAAAAAATAATTCATAAAATAATAAAAAATAGAATAATAAGAAATAAAAAATAAGAAATATGAAATAAGAAAATAAATAAGTGCACTAAAATTTTAAGTGCACTTGTTTCTAAAATAAAATTGTGAGGAATTAGAAAATGGCAAATAAGAGAGATTATTACGAAGTGCTTGGTGTAAATAAAAATGCAAGTGACGAGGAAATAAAAAAAGCATATCGAAAATTAGCCAAAAAATATCATCCAGATGCTAATCCTGATAATAAAGAAGAAGCAGAAGCTAAGTTTAAAGAAATAAATGAAGCTTATGAAACTTTATCTGATAGCCAAAAAAGACGTATGTATGATCAATTTGGACCAGACGGTCCACAAGGTTTTGGTGGAGGAGCAGGAGGCCCTTTTGGAAGTGGTACTTATACCTATTCAACAGGATTTGATGGATTTAGTGATTTTGGAGACCTAGGAGATATTTTTTCCTCCTTTTTTGGAGGTGGATTTGGAGGCAGTTCAAGGTCTAGCAGAGCAAACGGACCAAGAAAAGGAGCCGATTTACGTTATGATATAGAAATTAGTTTTGAAGAATCCTTTTTAGGAACAGAAAGATATGTAACACTTAACCGCCGTGAAACCTGCAACACTTGCCATGGAGAGGGAACAAAACCTGGGACACATCCAGAAACTTGTAGTGTATGCCATGGAACAGGACAAATTAAACAAGTGCAAACTACTATTTTAGGTCAAATGCAAACTATGAGAACTTGTACCAATTGCCATGGAACAGGAAAAGTAATAAAAGAACCTTGCGAAACCTGTAAGGGAAAAGGAACAGTACGTAATCAAGTAAGGCTAACGGTAAAAATACCTGCAGGTGTAGATGATAACCAAACCATTGTATTACGAGGAGAAGGAGAACCTGGTGAAAATGGAGGAGGAAAAGGAGATTTATATATTACCGTACATGTAAAAAGACATAGTATTTATTCTAGAAAAGGAAATAATGTACTTTGTGATATTCCAATTACCTTTACCCAAGCAACTCTAGGCGCAGAACTTAAAATTCCAATGGTAGATGGAACAGAAGAAAGTTATAAAATTCCAGAAGGAACACAAACGGGAACAAAATTTGTAATTCGCAACAAAGGATTTAAAAATTTAAATGGCAGTGGACAAGGAGATTTTGTTTTTCAAGTAATTGTTCAAGTTCCAAAAAGATTAAGCCAAGAACAAAGAAAACTCTTAGTAGAACTTGCAAAAACAATGAATGAGCAACCACCAGTAAAGAAAAAAGGGATTTTTGGATAAGGTATAACTAAAGTATTAGAATTGTCTTTTTCAATTTTTAAAACCTTTCCCCTTTTGGACATCTGTAACTTCGGCATAAATGCCTCGTACAGCTGTCACAATGGTCGCCTACGCAAGGCTTTAAAAATCTCAAAAGACAATTCTAATACTTTTAATTATTTTATTGTAAATTAAATACTTTCTATACCTTTTTATGTATGTCCTACATTAAGATGTAAATAAAAAAGATATAGAAAGTATTAATTTATTATAAAAACTAGAAAAACTTAAAAATTTCTTAAAATACTTTGCTTTTTTCAGAATATATTATATAATATATATGTCAAAATTTAGCCAAGGAGGATATCCAATGGGAAATAAAAAAAATACTAAAACAAGTAGTAATACAAAACAATATAAAATAGAACCAAGCAAAACAAAAAAGAAGACAAGAAATGATAAAGAAGAAACTCAAAAAGTAAATACAAAGGGAAATAAGAAAAAGAAAAAACATTCCAAATTAAAAAAGGTAATTTTAATTTTCTTTTTATTAATTGTGCTTTGTGGTTTAGCTGGAGTTGGTGTATTTGCAGGTATTTTCTTTAGCGATACATGGGCTATTAATGCAGAAGATTTAATAGCAAAAGAAAATACTGAAGTATATGACTCTAGTGAAGGTTTAATGACAAAACTTTCAGCAGAAGAAGGTGATGGCAATAGAAAAAATGTTACATTAGACCAAATGGGAAAATATACAGCAAATGCCTATATTGCCATAGAAGATAAAAGGTTTTATGAACATTCTGGTGTAGATATTCTAAGAACAGCAAAGGCAACTATTAGTTATATTTTTAATAGTGGAACTTCAGATGTTGGTGGTGGTAGTACTATTACCCAACAATTAGTAAAAAACCTTATGAAAGATAAAGCAGATACTGGTATGGCAGGTGTAGAAAGAAAGATTCGTGAGATGTCTAGAGCATACCAAATAGAACAAATGCTTACCAAAGAACAAATATTAGAAACCTATTTAAATGTTATATTTGTTGGTGGCAATGACCTTCATGGTGTAGAATATGGTGCAACCTATTATTTCGACAAATCTGCCAAAGACTTAGACCTAGCAGAATCTGCATTCTTAGCAGGAATTAATAACGCTCCAAATATGTATGACCCATATGATGAAGAAAATGACCATTCCGAATTAATAAAATCAAGAACTAAACTAGTATTAGACTTTATGAAAGAACAAAATAGAATTAGTGATGATCCAGAAGAGGCAGAAAAACTATATAATGAAGCAGTAGAAAAAGTAGAAAACGGACTTGAATTTAAAAAAGGAAAAATAGAAATAGGATCAACATCTTATTTTGTTGAAACCGCAATTAGGGAAGTAGCACAAGACTTGGCAGAAGCAAAAGATTTAGATTATGATGCAGCAGTATCTATGATTAAATCTGGAGGATATAAACTTTATACCACTCAAGATTCTGAGATTCAAGATATTGTAATTAAAGAAATGGCAAAAGATGCTTATGTGCAAGAGCGTACTGTTACAGAAAAAGATGAAAATGGAAAGTCTAAAAAAGTAACTTATAGAACTAATGCAGGTATGGTAGTAATTGACCATACTAATGGAAAGGTAGTAGCATTGGGTGGAGATTTACAGCAAGATGGGGGACGTAATTGGAATTATGCAGTAGATAATTATCCACAAACAGGTTCTGCCATTAAACCACTTGTCAATATTGCACCAGGTCTAGAAGAAAAAGTAATTACGGCTTCTACTATTTATAATGATAATGTGACAGATTTTCCAGGCTTAGGCTATAGACCTCAAAATGCAGGGCAATATTATATGGGATTATGTACAGTAAGAAAAGCAATTGAAGTTTCCTCTAATATTGTCAATATGAAAATTCTATCTAATGTAGGAATTAGTACTGGAATTGATTATTTACATGAATTTGGTTTAACCACGTATACCAAAGAGGAAGATAATGGACTTACATTAGCAATTGGTGGTCAAACACATGGGTCTAGCCCATTACAAATGGCAGCAGCTTATGCTTGCTTAGCTAATGGTGGAGAATATATTGAACCAACTTTTTATGAAAAATTAGTAGATTCAGAAGGAAACACAGTAGTGGAGTCAACACAAGAAACTAGAAGAGTAATATCAGAAGCAAATGCCTTTATTATATCAGATATTTTAACAGATGTTGTTACAGGTTCCCAAGGAACAGCTAGTGCATGTGCTATTTCTGGCATGGATGTAGCAGCTAAAACTGGTACAACAGATGCAGCAAGGCATAAATGGCTTTGTGGATATACTCCATATTATGCGGCAGCAACATGGTACGGTTTTGGAAAATCAAATGAATGGACATTATATTATCCTAATTCAGCAAGAAATATTTGGGCAAATGTTATGGATGCAATACATGAAGATTTAGATGGAAAAAGATTTGAAAAGCCAGATAGTGTAGTAAGTAAAAAAGTATGTAGACAATCTGGAAAATTAGCAACAAGTGCTTGTAAAAGTACATATACAGAATATTTTGCAGAAGGTAATATACCAGAAGAATGTGATGGACATGTAACAGTAGAAATTTGTACAGAAAGCAAAAAAGTAGCAAACCAATATTGTCCTGAAACAGAAACAAAATATTATACAGCAGAACCAGAAAAAGAAGCTTATGGAAATTGGGAAACACGAGGAGCAAGTAGTTATGAAGTTCCAACAGAAGAATGTACCATTCATAATGAAGAGACCAATAAGGTTACAATTACTAATGTGGTTGGAAAAACGGAAGCAGAGGCTAAAACAGCATTAGCAGGACTTAATATACAAGTAATTTATGAACATCATTCAGACCAAACAAATGGTGTGGTTATTAGACAAAGCTTATCAGAAGGAACAAAAGTAGATAAAGGAGTTACTATTGTAATTACAGTAAATCAAATAACTACTCCACCTTCAGGAGGTAATACAGAAGAACCTACTACTCCAACAGATCCAGAAGAACCAACTACACCAACAGAACCAGAGGAGCCAACTACCCCAGAAGAGCCAGTAACTCCTCCAAGTAATACAGAAAACACACAAAATACACAAACACCAGCCACTTAAAAACTAAGGTAAGTTATTAACAATATATATTAGCAAACAACAACTTAGTCATAAAATGAAAAATACAAAAATCATGAAAAGATAAAAAATATAGAGATGATAATGAGAGGAAAATTTTTATGGAACTTCAACTATATAATACTTTAACAAGAAAAAAGGAAGAATTTAAGCCACTAGAAGATAATACGGTTCGCATGTATTCATGCGGACCAACTGTGTATAGCTATGCACACATAGGCAATTTTAGAACTTATGTATTTATGGATACCTTAAGAAGAGTTTTACAATATAATGGATACAAACTAAAACATGTTATGAATATCACAGATGTAGGACATTTAGAGTCTGATGCTGACGAGGGCGAAGACAAAATGGAAAAAGCAGCTAGAAAGGAAAATAAGGATCCTTATGAGATTGCTAAATATTATTCTGATGTCTTCTTTAGAGATATGGGAAGACTCAATATACAAACTCCAGAAATTATTGCCAAAGCAACAGATCATATTCCAGAAATGTTAGAATTTGTAGAAGGGTTAATGAAAAATGGATATGCTTATGAAACAAGTAAAGGAATTTATTTTGATATTTCAAAACTTGATAAATATCCAGTGCTATCAAATAGAAAATTGGATGAGCAAATTGCAGGTGCTAGAGTAGATGTAGATGAAGAAAAAAGAAGTCCTTATGATTTTGCTTTATGGATTAAAGCACCAGAAAACCATATTATGAAATGGGAAAGTCCTTGGGGATTATCTTACCCTGGTTGGCATATTGAATGTTCTGCAATGGGTAGAAAATATTTAGGAGACCAATTTGATATCCACACAGGTGGAGTTGATCATATTCCTACTCATCATGAAAACGAAATTGCACAAAGTAAAGGCTTAACAGGAAAAATTCCTGCAAGATTTTGGATGCATGTTGAATTTTTGCAAGTAGATGGCGGAAAAATGTCAAAATCCTTAGGAAATACTTATACTTTAGATCAATTACAAGAAAAAGGAATTGAACCTTTGGCATATAAACTATTTTGTTTTACAGCACATTATCGTACCAAACTAAACTTTACTTTTGAAACAGCACTTTCAACACAAACAGCTCTAACACGTTTAAGAGAAGGATTTGTAAAACATCTAGAAGGAACTGAAAAAATTGAAAATGAAAAAATAAAAGAATACGAAAATAAATTTTTGGAAACAATAAATGATGATTTAAATATGCCAGCAGCAATGGGAATTGTATGGGAGATTATTCGTAATCCACAAAAATCAAAACAATATGCAGACTTATTACTAGAGTTTGATAAAGTATTAGGTCTTGATTTAGAAAATAGCAAAAAATATTTAGAAGAAAGCAAAAAAATAGAAATTCCAAAAGAAATACAAGCATTGCTAGAAAAAAGAAAACAAGCAAGACAAGAAAAAAATTGGGCTTTATCAGATGAAATTAGAGATTCTTTAAAAGAAAAAGGATATACAGTAAAAGATGCAAAAGATGGTAGTATGACAATTGAAAAGTTGTAAATATAGCAATAAAAAAGCAAATAATATATAAGAAATCTAAAAAAGAAAAATGTACAACCAAAGCAAATAGAAAGGCGGTTAGAATTTAAGTGGAACAAGAAAGCAAAATACCATTTTGGAAAAAAGTAAAAATAAGTATATTAGGGTTAGAAGAATATCAAAAATTGGCAGCACAAAAAATAAGTAAAACAATTGGATATATGGTAATTCTTATGTTAATTTTTGCTTTCTTTGTAACACTAAGTATTACTTACCGCTTTCACCAAACCCTACAAAGTGTTACAAGCTATATAGATGAATATATAGAAAGTATTGAGTTTGAAAATGGAAATTTAGCTATTCAAGGAAAAGAAAATCCAATTATCATAGAAGATTCAGAATTGTTTTATGGCAAAATTATTATAGATACTAGTGCAACGCAAGAGCAAATTGATGAATATACAGAAGAAATTAGAACCTATCAAAATGGAATCGTAATTAGTAATGATAACATTATTTTTAAAACAGCTATGTCTAATATTCCAACAACTATTTCATTAGTAGATATTGCCAATCAATACCATATTGTAAATTTAGATAAGCAAGCTATTATGAGCTTTTTAACCAATAACCAGGTCTATATGGTTTATATTGCATTCTTTGTAGCAATATTTATATACATGTTTATCATCTATTTGGGAACAGTATTAATAGATGCTATTTTATACTCTCTTTTAGGACATGTTACTGCATTGCTTTCTGGCTTAAGATTAAAATTTACAGCTATTTACAACATTGCAGTATATAGTTTAACATTGCCTATTATATTAAATTTAATTTACATGGTAGCTAATATTTTAACAGGTTATACAATACAATATTTCTCAATTATGTATATGGCAATTACTTGCATTTATGTTATTACAGCTATTTTAATGATTCGATCTGATGTGATAAAAAAACAAATAGAGCTTTCTAAAATTATTGAAGAGCAAGAAAAAGTAAGACAAGAAATTGCAAGAAGAGAGCAAGAAAAAAAGGAAGAAGAAGAAAGAGAAAGAATACGTAAAGAAGACGAAAAGAAAAGGCAAGAAGAAAAGAAAAATAAAGAAGAAAAAGAGAAAAAAAATAGTAAAGGAAAGAAGAAAGAAAATCCTTCTGAAAAAGAAGAAAAACCAAAAAAAGAAGGAAAAAGAAAGCCAAATAGTCAAGGACCAGAACCACAGGCTAATATTAAGCCAAGTAATTCATAAGCAAAGTTATAAAAAATATAAAATATGTTTATAAAATTCATATTAAATAAACCTTATAAACATATTATAACAAGGAGAAAGGAAAATGGAAGAAGAAAACAAAAACAATACTTCTGAAAATATGGAAAAAGAACAAAATAATGCTTCTAATCATCAAAACCAAAATGAAAAAAATAAAATAAAACTATATACAGCTATTGCCATCATTTTACTATGTATTGTTACGGTAGTATTATCTATTTATCTTATTAATAACGACAAAAGCAAAGAAGATAACACTATAAGTTATACAGAATTAATTAAACAAATTGATGAAGGCAATGTAGAAAAAGTAGAAATGACAGTAGGAAGCACTTCTGTAAAAGTAAAATTGCAAGGACAAGAAGAAGAAAAAAAGGCAATTGTGCCAAATACACAAGCATTTGTAGAATTAATTCAAGAAAAAACATTAGAGGGAAATAATATAGACTTAATTCAAAATAGCCAAAACATCTTTTTAGTTTTGTTTGACTATTTATTTACTCTATTGCCAACCATTCTAATTGTAGTATTATTTGTTGTAATATTTAAAATGCAAGGCTTTGGAGATAAAGGAAAAGTTTATGATGCAGAAACTACAAAATCCAAAATTAAATTTGATGATGTAGCAGGACTAGAAGAAGAAAAAAGCGAAATGTTAGAAATTGTAGATTTCTTAAAAGAACCTAAAAAATTCTATGAAATGGGAGCAAAAATTCCAAGAGGTGTACTACTTTGTGGAAAACCAGGAACAGGTAAAACTTTAATTGCAAAAGCAATTGCAGGAGAAGCAAAAGTACCATTTATCTCTATGAGTGGTTCAGAATTTATAGAAATGTTTGCAGGTTTAGGTGCATCTAGAGTAAGAAAATTATTTGAAAAAGCAAAAAAAATAGCTCCATGTATTGTATTTATTGACGAAATTGATGCCATTGGCTCTAGAAGATCAAGTGGTAGTGGAGCAGAAACAGAAAACAACCAAACCTTAAATCAATTGCTAGTAGAAATGGATGGATTTGATACAGAAGAAACCATTATTGTACTTGCTGCAACCAATAGACCAGAAATGCTAGATAAAGCATTATTAAGGCCTGGAAGATTTGACAGGCAAATTACCATTGCGCTTCCAGACATGCGTGGAAGAGAAGAAATTCTAAAAATTCATGCAAAAGACAAAAAGTTTGCACAAGATGTAAACTTAAAAGAAATAGCAGGAGATACTGCAGGATTTACGGGGGCAGAACTTGCCAATATCTTAAATGAAGCCGCAATTATTGCAACTATTAAAAAACATGAAGCAATTACCCATGATGATATAGAAGAAGCAGTAAAAAAGGTAACTGTTGGACTAGAAAGACAAAGTAGAGTTATTTCAGATAAAGATAAAAAATTAACAGCCTACCATGAAGCAGGACATGCTATAGTAAGCAGTAAACTAGAAACACAAAAAGATATTAAAGAAGTTTCTATTATTCCACGTGGTATGGCAGGTGGCTATACGATGTATAAAACCAACGAAGATAAATACTATATTTCTAAAACAGAAATGGAAGAAAAATTAATAGCACTTCTTGGTGGACGTGCTGCCGAAAAAGTAGCTTTAAATGATATTTCCACAGGAGCAAGTAATGATATAGAAGTTGCAACACAAATTGCAAAAGATATGATTACTAAATATGGAATGAGTGATAGTTTAGGACCAATTTCCATAGATACAGAAAAAGACCCTTATGAACTACAAATGTTAGGAGAAAAATTTGGAGATGCCATTGGTGCAGAAATAAAAATCATGCTAGATGGAGCATATGTAAAAGCACAGAACATCTTAAAAAATAATATGGATCAATTAGATAGAGTAGCAAAAGCTTTAATGGAGAAAGAGGTAATTTCTGCAGAGGAGTTTGAGGAGTTAATAAAATAATATATAAAATTAAAATAATTAAGGTAACTGGTATATATATCTTTTTATTTACGTCCCCCAACTGCGAAGAGCCTGCACAAAAGATTATGTAAAAATCTTTGGCAGGCTCTAACTTGTTGGTCCCCACCTTAAGACTCCAATAAAAAGAATATATACCAGTTACCTTAGTTCTAAATTAATTACAAATTTACTATTTTACAATTATTTTTTTCCCGCTTAGATAATTCAAAATTCCGCTGTCAGTTTTAAAACAAAATTGTAAGGAATAGCTACAAAGTTGTTGTAATTTAAAACCTAATTTTTTATTCATCTCATTATTGCCATATTTGCCGTCACCAACAATAGGGTGACCAATATGGGCTAAATGTGCACGAATTTGATGTGTTTTGCCAGTATGTAGAGTAACATCTAACATACTGGTATTTTGGTTGTTATTGGTAGAAAGTACTTCATAAGAAGTGACAATTTTTTCATAACCTTTTTTAGGAAAGTCTGAAATATATACCAAAGATTTTTTGCGGTCTTTAAATAAATAAGCAGTTAGAGTAGCTTTTTTAGGTAATGGAACACCTATTACCATTGCTCTATAATGTTTTTCAATCTCATGATTTTTAAACTTATCTAATAAAATAGAAAGAGCTTCTTCATTTTTTGCAAACAACACTAAACCGGTTGTGTTTCTATCTAAACGGTGGCAAGGGGCAATAAAAATAGATTTGTTTCTATTACTTATTTTTTGAGAATTTATTTCTTCTAAATTTACTTCTTTAGAATTTATGTTCTTTAATTTTAATTCTTGTGAATTATTATTTATATTTAAATTTAAATAATAAGAAATTAAAGAACTAGTTAAAGAATGTTCACCAGTAACTTCAATACCAGAATGCTTATTCACAACTACAATATTTTCATCCTCATACACAATAGCAATAGAGCAATTTGACTCTTTATACAATTGCTCATCTGTTAGATAAATTTTTACATGGTCTCCTGCATGTAATAAAACATTTTCGCTTACTTTTTGGTCATTTACACGAATATCTTTTTTGCGAAGAGTCTTATACAACAAATTCAAAGAAAGACCATCAAAACTATCTAATAAAAAAGTATTCAATTTTTTTCCTTCATATTTTATAGGTACTTCTAATTCTCTCATATACCCAGTATACAATAAATTTAAAAAAGTGTCAAAAATTAGAAAATTATAGCAAAATAAAATTTGTTACAGGATAACTTAAAAAAGATAATTATAATTAATTAATTTAGCTTAAGCAAATTCAACAGTTAAAAAAGAAAAATATGTAGCAATTTAAAAAGTAACTAAAAAAAATAAAATGCATAAAATAAAGAAGAAAATATAAAAGTAATAAGTAAGATAACACAAATAAAAAGTAGATAACAGCTAGGAAAAATAAAATTTAAACAAGAAGGAGAAAAATGTGATGGGAGAATTTATTATAAATGGAATTTTGTGGGTTTTAGCCCTATATGGCTTATTTGAAATTATTAAAACCATAGTGTACACTTATACATATACAAATTTAAAAGCAGATGGCATTTATGTAATTATTGCTGCGAAAAACCAAGAAAAGAAAATAGAAGGATTTTTACGATCTTTTCTATTTAGGCTTTTATACGGCAAAGAAGAAAATATAAAAGATGTAATTGTAGTAGACTTAAATTCTACAGATGAAACCAAAGAAATATTAGAAAAGCTTTCTTTAGATTATGATGTATTAAAAATGACAAATTGGAGAGATTGTAAAGAATTAATAGACAATGTAGACAAAATAAAGTAAAAATTATTTATGTTATATAAGAAGCACTTAATGAAAATTAAGTATAGAGGGATAACAAAAAGTTTGACTTTGTTTGTAAAAAAATTCTTGAAAATTCTTGCATTTTAAAAGGAGTTAGTATAAAATAAAATTACATTTAAAGATAATGAAAAAAACAGGGAGAAAAAGTAGTGAACCAGCAAAAGCCTGAAACAGTAAGAGAGAGAGAGAGAGAGAGAGTTAATATTTAAACCACAAACTAAAGAAAATTTGGTTTTATTTGTTGTGCTAAAATTATATATTAAGTATAAAAAAGGAAAGATGAATTATGTAGAAAAATGCATAATTCATCTTAAATTTTTCTTTACATAGAAATAAAAGAATAGTATAATGAAATAAAGCAAAATAAATTAGAACAGAATAAAATTAATAAGATGAATATAAATAGAATAAAAAGCAAAATGTATGGAAAAATAAGAATTAGATAAACCAATTTTAAATACATTTAAATACAATTTTATAATTTAAAGAAATAAAAATAAGTTGGAGGAATAAAAATGCAAGAAACACAAGAAAAAAGTAAAGAAAGAAAAAACAAAATACTAGAAAACAATATTGAAAACAAAAAGATAAAAAATAGATTAAGTTATCGTACAGAAAAAGGAATAACTTTAATAGCATTAGTAGTAACCATTATTATTTTGCTTATTTTATCAGGAATAACAATTAATATGTTAATAGGAGAAGGCGGAATAATAAAAACAGCACAAGAGGCGAAAAATACGTGGGAAAATGCAATAACAAACGAACAAGAAAGTTTAAATACTTTGCTAAATGAATTAAATGAAGAAGTAAGAGATCCGAGTAAAGATATATATGTATTTTTATATGATGATGGAACATTAGCATTTAGTAATAAAAATGAAAAAATAGAAGGAAAAACACTAGTAAAAGAATATGGAAATATAGCAGGACAAGAATATAAAACTGGTTGGAAAAATGGGGAACTAATAAGTACTACACCATGGTTTGAAGATAAAAATAACATTTTAAAGGTAAGTTTCTTAGATGAAATAAAACCAACATCAACGGCTGGATGGTTTACAAGCTGTAAACAAATAACACAGATGGATGGAATGGATAATTTAAATACTAGATATGTAACTAATATGTATAGAATGTTTGCCTATTGCGAGAATTTGCAAAATTTAGATGTAAGTAATTTGAATACACGAAATGTAACAAATATGGCAGAAATATTTATGAATTGTACCAACCTTATAAGTCTAGATGTAAGTAAGTTTAATACAAATAAAGTAACTACTATGAGTCTCATGTTTGGAAATTGTTATAATTTAACTAATTTAGATGTTAGTAACTTTAATACAAGCCAAGTAACAGATATGTATTCTATGTTTTATGCTTGTAGAAAATTAACTAATATTGATTTAAGTAAGTTTGATACGAGTAAAGTAACCAATATGGTGCAAATGTTTTCAGGGTGCGTTGCACTTACCAGTTTAAATTTGAGTAATTTTGACACTAGTCAAGTAATGGATATGGCAAATATGTTTTTAACTTGTCGTTCTTTAGTAAATTTAGATTTAAGTAGTTTTGAAACAAGTCAAGTAACAAATATGAGTTATATGTTTTCATATTGTGAAAGGCTAGAAACGTTAAAACTAAGCAATAATTTTGATACACAAAATGTGACAACTATGAGAGAAATGTTTTCAGGTTGCTATGCTCTTACAAGTTTGGATTTAAGTAGTTTTATCACAAGTAAAGTAACTGATATGTATTGTATGTTTACCTATTGTAGAAATTTAGAAAATCTAGATGTCAGTCAATTTAATACAAGTAATGTAGAAGATATGTATTCTATGTTTTATGATTGTCAAAAATTAACTAATATAGATGTAAGTAATTGGGACACTAGTAAAGTTACTAATATGGAGCAGATGTTTGGAATTTGCTTTGAAATAACTAGTTTAGATTTAAGCAGTTTCGATACTAGTAAAGTAACGAATATGAAAGGAATGTTTAGATCTTCTAATAAACTAACAGTTATTTATGTAGGGCCAAAATGGGTAATTAATGAAGAAACAAGTATAGAAGAAATGTTTAATGGTTGTGGAACTACTTCTGTAACGGTAAAAACAACTACTTAATATACATTAGAAGAAAAATACTTAAAGAATATTGAAATGGTAATAAAAAATAAAAATAAGTTCCTAAACAGATAATGTTAAGGAACTTATTTTATGCAATAGCATAATTTAGCAAATTATTGCTTATCTTTTTGACATTTATTTTCTTCTCTTTTTAAAATCAGATTTCCAAAGAAAGCACTAGCAATTTCTTTCCCATAGAACTGCTCAGATTTTTTTTGCAGTTTTTCCAAAATTATATCATCCACCCAGTCATTGATAATTGCACGTTTTAAAGTGCGGTCAAACAATTCAGGAGGAAGATAAGAAAAACGGCAGAATTGAGATTTGTTCATAGGGCTATTGGCATAACGAGTAGTTATTTGAATGGCTTCTTGCTTATCAAAATTAAAATTAGTTCTATTATGGATTCGTTTTTCCCAACTTTTTTGTACTCTAATAGCTGCATTCTCAGCAGTTTCGTTGGAACCAGAGTTTTCCTTAGTTTTCTGTCTAGATTTAGAAACAGCGACTTGTTGCATTTTGTATGCTACTGTGTCAGATACTACAAGAGTATCGACTGCTAGGTGTAATATTTTATAAAACACATGTTGATTGCAATGGTACTGCCGAGAAAAATCCTGATGGGTATAACCAAAATACGCATAGGCATAAGCAATATTAAAAAGTTGTTTTCTAGAAAAATGCCGATGAGCTTTCTTTTTAGTACTCATTTTATCATCCTTTCTTTTAAATGCTAGTTTTGTAAAGTAAAAATAAATGTCATCGAAAGATGCATAACTTAATTATACTAGAAGTAACGGTTTATGTCAAATAAAGATGACATCATTTGCTACTTTTTGTCAAATTTTGTCATACAATTTTACTTGCAAAAAAGGCATGTACGAAATGGCAAATACGAGAAGAAGAATATAAAAATGAAATATTGACTTCTTACTTCCAGATGGTTATAATAGAGGTACCAAAGGCAATAAAAGAATATGAAAAAGACAAAAGCAATGCAGTATTGCAATGGATGAAATTTCTGGATAATCCAGAGGATATGGAGGTAAGAAAAATAATGGAAGAGAACCAAGATATCAAAGAAGCAAAAGAGGAGCTAGACAAAATAAGCCAAGATGATAGATTAAGAAGAATGGCATTAAAAGCAAAATTAGAAAGAATGGATCATAAACAAGAATTATATGAAGCAAAAAGAGATGGCAAAGCAGAAGGTAGGTTAGATGGCATCAAAGAAACAGCGTTAAAAATGTTAAAAAAAGGAATAGATATACAAACTATAATAGAAATTACAGGATTAACAGAAGAAGAAATAAAAAATGCAAAATAGTTTAAAACGATACAGAATGACATGTTATATTTCATATTCAGTAATGCAAAACTAAATATTTCGTTTCACATCCTCTTGCCAAAACTAAAAAATAAGGATACAATAGAAACAGCAAAAAACAAGAGGTAATGAAATTGGAACTAAAAGGCGAAATTAAAGACGTTATTTATCGTAATGAAGTAAATAGCTATATGATAGCAAACTTCGAAACAGAAGACGAAGAAACCACTATTACAGGCTATCTTCCCTTTATGGAAAAGGGAGATAGCCTTAAAATAGTTGGAAACTTTGTAGAACACCCAGAATATGGTAGACAATTTAAGGTAGAAACATTTGAAAAACTTATGCCAGAGTCAGAAGAAGGATTAGAAAAATATTTAGCTAGTGGCAAACTAAAAGGCATTGGACCTGCTACTGCAAAAAAAATGGTACAAACTTTTGGAAAAGAAATTGTTTCTATTTTAAAATTTGAACCAGAAAAATTAGTGTGTATAAAAGGTATTACCAAGGAGAAGGCTTTTGAAATTTCTCAAAGTTTTAATGAAAACTGGGAAATTTGGAGAATTGTAAGCTATTTAGAACAATACGGAATTGGCCCACAGAGTGCAGAAAGCATTTATAAAAAGCTAGGGGAAGATACTATTCATCAAATAGAAGAAAATCCATATATTTTAGTAGATTTAGCACCAAAAACAGATTTTATGAAGATTGACCATATTGCTTTACAAATGGGAATGGAAGCAGAAAATGACAAACGTATTAGAAGTGGCATAAAATATGCATTAAAATTAGCTACCAATAATGGACATTGTACTGTATTATATGAAAACTTAATGCAATTTGTAAAAGACTTGCTTGGTGTTCCAGAAGATATGATAGAAAATAACCTTATTTTCCTTCAAACCAAAAAAGAAATTTATTTAGTAGATATGGGAAAACAAGAATGGGTTTATTTAGCAAATTTTTATTTAGCAGAAAAAAATGTAGCAGAAAACTTGATTGCCTTAGATCACTATAAAAATATAAAAGCAATTGACCACTTTGAACGAAAACTAAAAAAAGTAGAAAAAAATTCAGAATTAGAGTTATCTGAAAAACAAAGAGAAGCAGTGATAGCAGTACAAGAACATAATGTATGTATTATTACTGGTGGACCAGGTACAGGTAAAAAACACGCGATCTAGTGT
>CAWVJY010000008.1:0-296644 GCA_963929915.1 Bacillota bacterium | reverse complement strand
CACTAGATCGCGTGTTGCAATAGTGTATCCTACTGGCACAGCTGAGGATGATGTTGCAATTGAAAAATTATAAATTACTGCCCAGAATCCCACTTTGACTTGCTATATCTGGTATAAACATTTGGATAATCATAGCAGGAAATGTCATAAAAGAAGATGCAAAAATGATTGGCATAACTCCTGCCATTGCTAGTTTTAATGGATATGTGTATTTTGTGCACCTACCATTTTTTCTCCTACTACTTTTTATAGCATATTGTACTGGAATTCTTCTCTCTGCTTGTTGAACAAATACAACTCCTGCAATTAGGACAATTGCACCAACAATAATTCCTAAAGCAGTTAATAAACCTGTTGTACTAAATGCTCCTGTTCCAAGATTAAATTCCAAATCATTGTAACAGCACTTGGTAGACCTGAAATAATACCTACAAAGATAATCATGGAAATACCATTTCCAATTCCTTTATTAGTAATTTGTTCTCCTAGCCACATTAAAAGTGCTGTACCTGTCATTAGAGAAAGTACTACTGTGAAACCAGTTAAGAAACCATCTCCAACGAAAATTCCAGAAGATTTGTAAGATAGATATAATCCAATTCCTTCTATTAAGGCAAGAACTATTGTTAATAGTTTTGGTATATCTATTCATTTTATTTCTACCTTCTTCTCCACCTTCTTTCATAAGTCTTTCTAAAGAAGGTATTACCATTCCTAACAATTGAATTACAATAGATGCTGTAATATATGGTGTAATTGACATTGCAAAAATGGAAAATCTTGAAAAAGCTCCACCTGAAATTAAGTCAATTAATCCTACCATTCCATTAGTAGAACTGGACATTGCTTCATTTAAAGCAACGGTATCTACACCCGGGATGGTAATAAAACAACCAAATCTAAAATAACAATTAATAGTAAGGTATATAAAATTCTTTTTCTAACATCTGGTGTTTTAAATGCATTTACTATTGTTTTAAACAATTAAATCACCTCAGCCTTTCCTCCTAAAGCTTCAATTTTTTCTTTTGCGGCTTTAGTAAATTTTACGGCTTTTACATTACTTTTTTGTCTAAATTACCTGTAGCAAGAATTACAATACCATCATTTGCTTTACGTATAATTCCATCTTCGATTAAACTTTCAGCAGTAATATCTTCTTTGCTTGGATTTATTAAGCATGGTAAGTGTTACTTCTGTATAATTTTTTGCATGAATATTAGTAAATCCTCTTTTTGGTAATCTTCTATATAGTGGAGTTTGACCACCTTCAAATCCACGTCTTACTCCTCCACCACTTCTTGCTTTTTGTCCTTTATGTCCTCTTCCAGAGGTTTTTCCAAGACCTGAACCTACACCGCGACCAACTCTTGTTCTTGTTTTTGTTTTTTGTGCTGGTTTTAATTCGTCTAATTTCATTTTGTAATCCACACCTCCTATTTTAATTTTTCTTTTTCTATAAAATTTCTGCTACTGTTTTACCTCTTTTTTTAGCAACTTGTTCTGCAGTTTTCATACTTTTTTAGTCCTTGTAGAGTTGCATAAACAACGTTTCTAGGATTATTGGTTCCTATTACTTTTGTTCTAATATCTTTATAACCAGCAAGCTCTAATACTGGTCTTACGCTACCTCCAGCAATAACTCCAGTACCTTCTGATGCTGGTTTTTAAAATAACACTAGCACTTCCAAATTTTCCTACATATTCATGTGGAATGGTTGTTCCTACTACTGGAACTTCTACTAAATTTTTCTTTGCTTCTTCAATTGCTTTTTTAATAGCGTCTGGAACTTCAGCAGCTTTTCCATTTCCTACACCAATATGACCATTTTCGTCCACCTACAACTACAACAGCACTAAATCTAAAGGTTCTACACCTTTTACAACTTTAGCAACTCTATTAATTGCAACTACTTTTTCTTTTATTTCTGATGTATTTTCTGATTGCACTTTATTTTCCCTCCTTATCTACTTTTTAGAATACAAGACCTGCTTCTCTTGCAGCTTCAGCTAATTCTTTTACAACACCATGATAAATGTATCCACCTCTATCAAAAACAACTTCTTTAATATTTTTTTCTAAAGCTCTTTTTGCAATTAAGGCTCCCACTTCTTTTGCAGCTTGTTTGTTAGCATGTTTTTCTTTTACTTCTTTATCTAAAGTAGAAGCTGATACTAAAGTAATTTGCTGCAACATCATCAATTACTTGAACATAAAGATTGTTATTACTTCTAAAGATACATAATCTTGGACGTTCTGGGGTTCCAGAAATTTATTACGTACTCTTGTATGTCTTCTTTGTCTTTCTTCTTTTCTATTGATTTTCTTAATCATCCTTTTCTCCTTTCTACTAGTTTTTAATTCTAGCAATTTTCACTTCTACTGTTTATTATTTTATGCTTTATCGTTTCAGCTTTTATTTAATTAGGAATTCTACTATTTTATAGTTTTTTAGAATCTATTTCTGAAATTTAAGTCAAAAACGAGTATTGCTAGGCGAACGAATAAAAATTTTTGAGATTATACATATAGTATATCGAAAAAATTTTTATGAAGTTCAAGAACGCAAGACGAAGTTTTTCACTTAAATTTTTATTTTTTACCAGACTTACCTTCCTTACGTCTAATATGCTCTTCAGCATATTTAATACCTTTTCCTCTATATACTTCTGGTGGTCTTTTGGTTCTGATAACAGCAGTAGTTTGACCTACTAATTCTTTATCAATTCCTCTTACAGTAATATGGTTTGCATCTGTTAATCAAAACTGATTCCTTCTGGTGGATCAATTTCTACAGGATGAGAATATCCTAAGCTCATTACTAATTGATTTCCCTTTTTTTCTGTGCTCTATATCCAACACCATTAATTTCTAATTCTCTTTTAAATTCATGAACAACTCCTTCAATCATGTTATTAATTAAAGTTCTTGTTAATCCATGTAAGCTTCTATTTCAGGTTCATCATTTGGTCTTACTACTGTAATAGTATTTCCATCTAATGTCACTTTCATATTTTTATGAAGTTCTTTTTGTAAAGTTCCTTTTGGTCCTTTTACAGTAATATGATTTTCGTTTAATGTAACTTCTACACCATCTGGTACTGTAATAGGTTTATTTCCTATTCTTGACATGGTTTCATTTTCCCTCCTTCTTTTTGCTATTTGTTCTCTCTATTTTCAAAATTACCAACATAAGCTAATACTTCTCCACCTAGTCCTTCTTTTCTTGCTTCTCTATCTGTTTTAATTCCTTTGATGTAGAAATTAAAGCAATTCCTAAACCATTTAGAACTTGTGGTAATTCATCATTTTGAGCATATACTCTTAATCCTGGTTTAACTAATTCTTTTTAAACCATCAATTACTCTATTTCCTTTTTCATCATATTTTAAGGTAATACGAATGACACCTTGACTGTTTTCATTAATCTCTTCATAAGCTGCAATATATCCTTCTTGAAATAAGATACTAGCAATAGCCTTTTTCATGTTAGATGCTTGGAATATCTACTGTTTTATGTTTTTGACTATTTGCATTTCTAATTCTTGTTAACATATCTGCAATTGGATCGATTGTATTCAAATTAATTCCCTCCTTCTTAGTTTATTTTTATTATTAGAATTAAGTTTTATCGTTATTTTAGATTTTTCTTTCTAATTTGCTTCAAAATTAGTAGGATACTAGGCGAACAATAAAAATTTCTGAAATTATACTTTTGTATATTGAAGAAATTTTTATGTAGTTCTGGCGACGTAGACTGCTGATTTTGGAGCAAATTTTACCAGCTTGCTTTCTTAACTCCCGGAATTTCTCCCTTATGTGCTAATTCTCTAAAACAAACACGTGCAAATTCCAAACTTTCTAATATAAGCATGTGGTCTTCCACAAATTTACAACGGTTATATTCTCTAGTTTTATATTTTTGCTCTTTTTGTTGTTTTACTTTTAAAGACTTTTTAGCCATGAATTTCTCCTTTCTATCTTACCCTACTACTTTTTAGTTTTGGAATGGCATTCCTAATAAAGAAAGTAATTCTTTTGCTTCTTCATCTGTTTTAGCAGTAGTAACGAATATAATATCCATACCTCTAATTTTATCAATTTTATCATATCAATTTCAGGGAAAATTAATTGTTCTTTAATTCCCATAGAGTAATTTCCTCTTCCATCAAAAGAATGGTTAGAAACTCCTCTGAAATCTCTTTACTCTTGGTAATGCTACATTAAATAGTTTGTATGCGAAATCATACATTTTTTCCACTTCTTAATGTAACTTTGCATCCAATATTAACACCTTCTCTTATTTTGAAAGCTGCAATTGCCTTCTTTGCCTTTGTTACAATTGGTCTTTGACCTGTAATAATTGTTAAATCATTCATTGTATTATCTAGTGCTTTTGGATTTTCTTTCATATCTCCTAAACCAACATTGATTACTATTTTTTCTAATTTTGGAACTTCCATAATAGAACTATAGTTTAAATTTTTTCATTAATGCTGGTACAACTTCTTTTTGATATTGTTCTTTTAATATTTCCATAAGTCTTATATGGCCTCCTTTCTACTTTAATTTATTTCCACATTTTTTGCAAACACGTACTTTAGTATCGCCTTCCATAACATAACCAACTCTAGCTGGTTTTCCCACATTTAGGGCATACTACATTACTTTACTGCTATGTATGCTACATTCTACTGGAATAATTCCGCCTTCTTCTCCTTGTTTTCTAGGTTTAACATGTTTTTACGAACATTTACACCTTTTACAATGATTTTTTGAGTTTTAGGAATTACTTCTAAACTTCACCTTTTTTTCCTTTATCATTTCCAGATAAAACTTGAACAGTATCACCTTTTTTGATTTTTCATTTTCTATTTTCACCTCTTCTTCTAGGATTTCAAATTTAGTAATTGTTTAAAAATAAATTAAAACGAGTATTGCTAGGAAAGCTAAGAAAAAATCATGAGATTATACATTTTGTATATCGAAGGATTTTTTCTGACGCTTGACAACGCAAGACGAAGTTTTTTATTTATTTTTTATAAAACTTCTGGAGCTAAAGACAAAATCTTCATATAATCTCCATCTCTTAATTCTCTAGCTACTGTCCAAAGATACGAGTTCCTCTTGGTGTTTTATCATCTCTTATAATAACAGCTGCATTTTCGTCAAATCTTAAATAAGAACCATCTGCTCTTCTAACAGGCTTTTTTGTTCTTACTACAACTGCTTTTACAACATCACCTTTTTTAACAACGCCACCAGGTGTAGCTGTTTTAACAGAAGCAACAATAATGTCACCAATTCCCGCATATTTTCTATAGGAACCACCTAAACATCTGATACACATAATTTCTTTGCACCTGTATTATCAGCAACTTTTAAAATACTTGTTGTTGTACCATGGTTTATTTTCCTCCTTTTTCCTACTTTATTTAAGTTTTCTACTATTTAATAACTGCTTTTTCTACAATTTCCACAACTCTAAATCTTTTATCTTTAGAAAGTGGTCTTGTTTCCATTACTTTAACTTTATCACCTGTTTGGCATTCGTTGTTTTCATCATGAGCTTTAGTTTATAAGTTCTTTTTTGAATTTTTCCATACATTTTGTTCATAACTTTATCTTCACAGCTACAACTACTGTTTTATCCATTTTATCAGAAACAACTGTACCAACCATTACTTTACGAAGGTTTCTTTCTCCCATTAGTTTTTACCCTCCTTTAATTCTCTTTGTCTTAAAACAGTTTTAATTCTTGCAATGTCTTTTCTCACTTCTCTATTTTTCATAGGATTATCTAATCCATTTGTTGCTAGCTAAATCTTAGTTTAAACAACTCATTTTTTAGTTCTCCTAATTCTTTTTCTAGTTCTGGTGAAGACATTTCATTTATTTATTAATCTTCATCATTATCACCACCTACGTTTTCAGTTCTCTTTTTGACAAACTTACATTTAACAGATAGCTTATTTCCTGCTAGTCTTAATGCTTCTTTTGCTAGTTCTTCTGGTACACCAGCAATTTCAAACATTACTCTACCTGGTTTTACAGCAGCTACCCAATATTCTACTGCACCTTTACCTTTACCCATACGAGTACCAATTGGCTTAGATGTCATTGGTTTGTCTGGGAAGATTTTAATCCAAACCTTTCCACCTCTTTTAATATAACGAGTCATTGCAACACGGGCTGCTTCAATTTGGTTAGAAGTAATTAGTCCAATTTCCATAGCTTGTAATCCAAATTCTCCGTCTGTTACTTTGTTACCTCTTGTTGCTTTTCCTCTTACTCTACCTTTTTGTTGTTTTCTATATTTTGTTCTTTTGGCATTAATGGCATTTATGCTTCTCCTCCTTCCTTTTGCTTCTTTTTAGCTGGAAGAATTTCTCCTTTATAAATCCAAACTTTAACACCGATTTTTCCATATGTGGTATCTGCTTCTGCATATCCATAATCAATATCTGCTCTTAAAGTTTGAAGTGGAATAGTTCCTTCTTTATAAAATTCTGTTCTAGCCATATCTGCTCCACCAAGTCTTCCAGATACAGAAGTTTTAATACCTAAAGCACCTGCTTTCATTGTTTTTTGCATACATTGTTTCATTGCTCTTCTGAAAGAAATTCTTCTTTCTAGTTGTCCTGCAAATATTTTCTGCAACTAATTGTGCATCTAAATCAATGTTTTTTACTTCAACATATTTAAATTTACTGTTTTAACCAATCATTTTTCAAGTTCTGCTTTTAGTACTTCGGCAAGATTTCCACCTTTTCCAATTACTAAACCTGGTTTTGCGGTATAAACATTTACTCTTACAAATTTGGCAGTTCTTTCAATTTCAATTTTTGAAATACCTTGCAACATATAATTTTTTCTTTACATATTCAACGGATTTTATGATCTTCTACAAGGTAATCACTAAAATTCTTTTTATCTGCATACCATTTAGAATTCCAGTCTTTTATAATACCAATTCTTAATCCGTTAGGATCCATTTTTTGTCCCATTGTGTTAAGTCCTCCTTTCTTAATCTCTTTCCTTTAATACGATTGTAATATGACTTGTTCTTTTTCTAATTCTTACTGCACTACCTTTTGCAGCTGGTCTAATTCTTTTTAGAGTTGGACCTTGATTTGCATAAATTTCTGCAACATATAATTTTTCATGTGACATGTGATGGTTATTTTCAGCATTTGCGATAGCTGATTTTAATAATTTTCTAAAATTTCACTAGATGCTTTTGGTTGCAAATTTGCAATTGCTAAAGCTTCGTCAATATCTTTTCCTCTCATTAAATCTGCTACAATTTTTACTTTTCTTGCAGAAATTCTAGCATATTTTAGAGTTGCTTCAGCTGTTTGAACCATAACTTCTTGTTTTTTCTTCCACTTTCTTTTCCTCCTATTCTCTTAATTTATTAGAAATTTTTGTGAAATGTTTTCGTATCTATTTTAAAAACTTCTATAAAACAAAATTCTATTTGTTGTGGTTGTTTTATCTCAGAATGACCTTTGAATGTTCTAGTTGGGTGCAAATTCACCTAATTTATGTCCAATCATTTCTTCTGTAATATATACAGGTACATGTTTTCTACCGTCATGTACAGCTATTGTATGTCCAACCATTTGTGGATAAATTGTAGAAGCTCTTTGACCATGTCTTATAACTTCTTTGTTTCCACTTGCATTCATTGCTTCTACTCTTTTTAATAATTCAGGAGCAATAAATGGAACTTTTTTACTTGATCTTGACATTTACTTTTTCCTCCTTATTTTCTTCTCTTTGTAATAAACTTATTACTCATTTTATTTTTCTTTCTTGTCTTATATCCAATAGCTGTTTGCCCCAAGGAGTCATTGGTCCTGCGTGTCCTACAGGTGCTTTACCTTCACCACCACCATGTGGGTGATCTCTGGGTTCATAACAGATCCTCCTAACAGTTGGTCTAATTCCCATATGTCTTGTTCTACCAGCTTTACCAATTTTAACATTTTCATGGTCGGTATTTCCTACAGTTCCTATTGGTAGCTTTTACATACTGCCATTATTAGTCTCATTTCTCCAGATGGTAATCTAACATGAGCATATTTTCCTTCTTTAGCCATTAATTGAGCTCTTGACCTGCAGCTCTAACTAATTTTCCACCTTGACCTGGATTTAATTCAATATTATGAATCATGGTACCTACTGGAATATTTCAATTTTCATGCAGTTTCCTGGTTTGATATCTGCTTTGTCACCAGAAATTACTTTGTCTCCATCTTTTAATCCTACTGGAGCTAAATATAAGCTTTTTCTCCATCTCATATTGAATTTAAAGCAATATTGCACTTCTGTTGGATCATATTCGATTCCAATTACAGTTGCTTCCATGTTTTCTTTGTTTCTTTTAAAATCAATAATTCTATATTTTTGTCTGTTCCTCCACCTTGGTGTCTTACTGTAATTCTACCATATGAGTTTCTACCAGCATTTTTCTTCTTAGTAGCTAATAATGACTTTTCTGGTTCTTTTTTAGTAATTTCTTCAAATGTAGATACAGTCATATTTCTTCTTGATGGAGTATATGGTTTAAAGTGTTTTTCATTCCCATTTTTGTTACGAAATTTTGAAAAACTTCGTCTTACGTCGTTAAACTCAAAAATATTTCTTCGACATACATTATGTATAGTCTCATCAATATTTTTTCGTTTGCCTAGTAATACTCGTTTTTGAAAATTTCTCCCTCGCTTTCTTTATATATTTTTACGGATTTTTTCCTGCTCCGTATGGCAGATAAAGTTTATTTTCTGAGTTATCTCTCAATATCTTTTCCTGTTTTTAAAATAGGCTCTTCTTCTGGCATACCTATTAAGATTCTAGTTCCAATATCATTATCTTTTCCATTTTTAAATATTGGATCTGTTTCAGGCAAGTCTACTTTTATACTATTTCTAAATATACTTTCATTTTAATTCCATATTAAGCCCCCATGAAGTGTTCAATACTATCTTTATACTTCTTAGAAACTTTTACTTCTTTCCGCCTTTTCCAATGTATTTTAAATCTCCTGGGTTAGTGTCAATTGTAACAATTGCTTTTTTCCAATCTGGAGTTTTTCCAGATGTTCTTCCCATTCTCTTATTCTTTCCTTTAACACTCATTGTGTTAACATCTAAAACTTTTACTTCAAAAAGTTTTTCTACTGCGTTTCTAATATCAATTTTAGTAGCTTTTTTGTTTACTCTAAGGTATACTTTCCAGCTTGCAATTCATCATTACTTTTTTCTGTAATAACTGGAGCTATAATAATATCTTCTGGTTTCATTAAGCGTACACCTCCTCTAATTTTTTAACAGTGTCTTCTGTTACTACTAGGTTTTTATGTTTTAATAAATCATATACCATTAATAGTATCTACTCTAAGTGTTTTTACACCTTCTATGTTTCTTGCTGATTTTTGTACATTTTCATTACCTTCTGGTAATAGAATTACTGTTTTTCCTTCTATTTTAAATTATTTAAAATTTTAGCCATTTCTTTTGTTTTGATTTCTTTTAATTCTAAATGATCAACAACAGTTAAGCATTTTCTAATACTTTGAACTTAATAATGATTTAATAGCAAGTCTTTTTTCTTTTTTATTTACAGTATAATTGTAAGAACGTGGTTTTGGTCCTAATGCGATTCCTCCACCTACCCAATGCGTGCACGAATACTTCCGTGTCTTGCTCTACCTGTACCTTTTTGTCTCCATGGTTTTCTACCACCACCAGAAACTTCTGCTCTTGTTTTGGTACTTTGTGTACCTGTCTTTGATTAGCAAGGTAATTTACTAACACGCTATGTACCACTGCTTCATTTGGTGTTAAACCAAATACTTCTTCTTTAAGATCTAAAGTTTTTACTTTTTTACCTTCTACATCATATACGTCTACTTTAGGCATTTGTCTTTCCTCCTTATTTACTTTTACACTGTTTTTAATTTTAAGATAGCACCTTTTGCTCCTGGTACACTACCTTTTACTAAAATAACATTTTTATCTAAATCTACTTTTATAACTTCTAAGTTTTGGATAGTAATGGTTTGGTTACCCATATGTCCTGGTAGTTTTTTACCTTTGAAAACTCTACCTGGAGTAGAAGTTGGTCCCATTGAAACCTGGTCTTCTATGATACATAGAACCATGTCCATTGGTCCTCTAGATTGTCCATGACGTTTAATAACACCTTGGAATCCTTTTCCTTTTGAAGTTCCTTGAATATCTAACTTTTCTCCTGCAACTAAAAATATCTGCTTTTAATTCGTCTCCTACTTTTACATTTTCTAAAGAATCTACTCTAAATTCTCTTAATGTTTTTTTGGAGTTAAGTTTACTTTTGTATAATGACCTTTTACTGGTTTGCTAACTTTATGTTCTTTTACTTCTCCAAATCCTAATTGAATTGCTTGGTATCCATCATTTTCTACTGTTTTTACTTGTACAACAGTACATGGACCTGCTTCAATAACGGTTTACTGGAATTACTTTTCCTTGTTCATCAAGAATTGAGTCATTCCTACTTTTTTTCCTATTAATCCTTTATTCATTTTATTTCCTCCTAACTATTGGCTAATTAATTGATTTGTATATTAAATATTAATTAGCATGGTTTTGATGTATTTAAGGATACATCTTCCTTTTTTATCTAATACAAATTATTCTTTTGACATTATAATTTGATTTCAATATCTACACAGCCGGCAAATCAATTTTCATTAAATTGTCTACTGTTTTTTGTGTTGGATAAAGAATGTCGATTACTCTTTTATGTGTTCTCATTTCAAATTGTTCTCTAGAATCTTTGTGTTTGTGTGGAGAACGTAAAATAGTAATAATCTCCTTTTCTGTTGGTAATGGAATATGACCTGATACTTTAGCTCCTGTTTTTTTAGCAGTATCTACTATTTTTTCAGCAGACTGTTCTAAACAACATGATCATAAGCTTTTAGTCTTATTCTGATTTTTTCACTTGTTACTGCGTTTTCTTTCTTTGTTGCCATTTTAAAATTCCCTCCTTCTAAATTTTCTAGGCTTTTTTGCCTTTATTTTGGTCGGAAGTTATAACGCACCCTGGTGTTTCGTTGTTTACCAATATAAAAACCCAAGCTCGCATGATAATTCTTGGGATAAGTGCTTTTTGTTTTTAACTTACCGCCTGGTCTAAGCCACGACATACTCCATAAGAGTTCCCTCCAAATGAGCTTAATTACTACATTTGTAGCCACATCTTACTTCATCGCCAAATACATGCTTTATTATTATATAATGAGAATGCAAAAAAGTCAACAGTTTTGCTGACTTTTTTGTATTTTTCTTCTTAAAACTAGTTACCACTACCAGTGGTCAGTGTTACTTTACATAAAGCACCTCTCGAAAGCTGATATCGAGGCGGCTGGTGATCGCATAATACGTGCTCCTGTTAGCAGTGTAGTCGCTGCCGTATTCGTTGTAAATGCCTCCTCTGCCAACGCAAGGGCCCGCACCACTGTTAGGCTTGTACGTGGAATATTCTGTGGTCCATTCTTTTATATTTGCTGCCATATCAAATATGTTACATACTTCATCTCCTGTTTCTCCTGTATTCTTTAAAACTCTATTTCCTGTTGTATTTCTATTTGCATTTGCATAATTACTATTTGCTTCATCCATGCTTTGGATAAACACGATTGCTGTATCCCATGCATAACTATTTACTAAATCACTTTCTACTCCTACTGTTGTATCTCCTTCCTGATACATATTCTGGCATATTTTTGAGGCTTCTAATTGTGTTACATGGTTCCATAGCATTCCTTGTGTTAATGGTGTACTATCTTGGTCTTCTCCTCTTGGTGTTCCTGTGGATACTTTTGATAATGGCTTCCAATCTGATGTACTACTTCCACTTCCATAGCTTGCCTCATATCTTGCTATGTAATAACCTCCATTATTTGCTATACTTTGAACGAAGCCTGCTAAGTTTTTAGCTGTTGCATTTAAGCCTTTTCTTCCATCTGATGCTATTCCTTCTCTATATGTTGTTAATTCTCTATAATATGAATTTATAGTAACTGGTGGATCTGATGCATAAGTTTGACTAGGATCATTTTCATTATCTCCTTCAAATGCTGCCTGTTGCATTGTTGGTGTTCCATCTGTTGTATCAAATGTATATCTTCCTAGTTTTATTGTTACATCATTTTCTGGATTACTATCTTTATGTACGGTTCCTACTGGTATCCATACAAATTGGTTTCCTGTAGTTGTTTCTGTTCCTGTTCCGTCTTCTATTACGATTCCTTCTGGTACTGTTGTAGCATCTTCTGTTACCTTAAATCCTTTTGGTACAGTTACGGTATTATTATAATTATCTTTTATTTGTTTTGTTTCTTCAAATATTTTATCTTGTTCTATTGCTTCTTCTATTGTTGTTGGTGGTATCCATGGTTCTTCTGGTTCTTCTGTTCCTGCATCTCCTCCTGCTTGTCCATTTACTAAATTTGCTATTTGGTCTGCTATGTTGTCTAAACTTTCTTGCTCATTTACTGTTGCTTCATTCCATGCATCTCCTGCATCTTCTGCTACTTTAAATATTCCATCACTTCCAAATAACATATTGATTGTGATTCCTGCTAAAATTAACAAAACCACTATGGTTACAACCAATGCAATAAGGGTGATACCTCTTTTCTCCTTTATTTGCTTAAAGTGTAACTCTCTCTCTCTCTCTAAAACTTCAACGTTTTTACTACTTTTGTTCATTTTCTTAATTCCTCCTCTTTTGATTTAACTTTATCTTTATCTTACCATTATTCATTTTTCTTTTCAATACTTTTTTCAAATTTTAAATTTTTATTTTAGAATTAATTTGTGCTGTTTTACAGATTTTACTTTTTGTGGTATAATACTAGTAATGGCAACTGCCATAATATATAGAGAGGTGTTTTTAATGGAGAATTTCAACATTCGGTTAAAACTGGCACAGCTGAACATGCCCTTGCAGAAGATTTTACTCATGTTTTCCGAACCTACGGGAATCAAGTCTGTTATGATGACAGCAGAAGTAACCCCTGTACCCAATAGCGATAAGCAAAACATTTTAGTCCAAATTTCCCTATTGCCCGATGTGAGAGTTAACATCCACGTGTTAGTTGACTCTGTGCGGGAAATGAGCTTGATTGCCACGAAATACAATATGGCAATAGCACAAGGTTGTGCAGTAGCCTTTGGTTTAGGAAATGATTGTAGTTTGGAGATTACTTTGGTACCTCCCAGCGAAAAAACTTACAAGAAATTGCAAGAATTCTTTGATAGCTTCTGTCAGCTGTAAGATCTCTCTTTTCCCCTCCCCTTTTTTGAGGAGGGGATTTTTAAATTTACAAATATTGCTAATTTATTTTGGTAAAAATTTCTAATTTTTTTGCTTTTTCTTTTATTTTGTGATATAATAATAGTATCCTGTAAAAGCAGGAATTTTATATAAAAAGGAGAGAGTTTAATGCCGTTTCCTGCACTAACTCAGAATGAAGCTGAGTATTTGGAGTCCCAGAAAAAGAACGAAATGATGCGTAATCTGTTTCTCAATCCCAAGGTAATCTTCGTAAATGGAGATTATCTATCCGCAGAAAAAAAGCAACTAGGAGGAAGAGTTTTAAGAGAAATTCAACTTGCTCCTGGCTCCTATGCTTTGGTGTTAGCTTAATCCTTTATACAGAAAGAGTAGAAAATCTACTCTTTCTATTTTTTATTATCTTAAATAAGAAAATTGTTTGATTCCTATTATATTTTTCCTCTCTATAATGAATTTATTTCTTACTTTAATCAATATATTTTCAGCAACAAAAAAGAGAAACTTTTTCTCCCTAATTACTTTTGGTAATAGTTTTTAAGCTTCTCTTTTATTTTATTATTCTGCTGATTCTGTATCTGAAGTTCCTTCAGCTTCTGGAGCTTCATAAGCTTCTAATATAGCTTTTTGAATTTTCTCTCTTGTTTCAGCATTGATTGGATGAGCTATATCCTTAAATTCTCCATTAGGAGTTTTTCTGCTTGGCATAGCAATAAATAATCCATTTTGACTTTCAATAACTTTAATGTCATGAATAACAAATTCGTTATCAAATGTCACAGAAGCAACAGCTTTCATTCTGTTTTCTGAATTTACTTTTCTTAAACGTACATCTGTAATTTGCATTTTTAAGTACCATCCTTCCGAGTTTATTTTTTTGTACATTTCTTATGTACATTTATATTATTCGCCACAATTTTCTTTTTTCCTTCTTTATTTTACAATTTTTCTTGAAAAGATTTTATTTTTTATTTTATTTTTCCCTTTACTTTTTAATTTCATATTTTTGATTTTTGCCTTTACCTTCTTGTTTTCACATTTTTTTATTTTTTACATATAATATACCAGTTTTTTACTATATCTTAAATTATTTTATTATATATATATTTTTTTACTTTTATCTTCCACAAACAACTTTTTCCTATTATCTATTTGTTAGAATTAAAACGGAAATTTAAAGAGTTATTGTATAAAAATCAGCAAAAGTGTTGAAAATTCTTAATAGAAAGTATATAATGTGGAAGATATATTAGATATTCATATTATTTTTTATCTAAGTAAGAAAAAATAATATGAATTAGCAAAATTAGATTGTCAAACATTTTAATAAAAATAAAATTGATTATAAATAAAATAGAAAAAAGTAAAAGGGGTGCATTTTGTTGGCAAATGTAGAAGAGTTAAGACAATATAAAAATATTCATATGGTGGGAATTGGCGGAATTAGTATGAGCGGAATTGCCGAAATTCTAAAGTTTTGGGGATTTCATGTAACTGGTTCTGATACTTCTGCTTCTGAAACTACACAAAGATTAATAGATAGCGGAATTTCTGTTACCATTGGGCATGATTTACCAAATTTGGAAAAAGCAGATCTTGTTGTATACAGTGCTGCAGTAAAGCAAAATGATGTAGAACTTGTAAGGGCAAAAGAATTAAATATTCCATTAGTTGATAGAGGTACTTTTTTAGGAAAAATTTCAAAAGCTTTCCATAATAGTATTTGTGTTTCAGGTACCCATGGAAAAACTACCACCACTTCTATGATTTCTGTATGCTTTTTAGAAGCACACAAAGATCCTTCTATTCAAGTTGGCGCCTATTTAAAACCAATTCATGGTAATTACCGTGTTGGTAGTAGTGAATATTTTATTATAGAAGCTTGTGAATATGTAGAAAGTTATTTAAAACTTTTCCCTAAAGCAGAAGTTATTTTAAATATTGATAATGACCATTTAGATTACTTTGGTAACTTAGAAAATATTGTTACTTCTTTTGATAATTACATACATTTATTGCCAGAAGATGGTTTATTAATTATTAATGCAGATGATCCTAATTGTAGAAAAATTGTAAAGGATGCTAAATGCAAAGTTGTTACCTTTGGTATAGAGAACGAAAATGCCAATTTTATTGCTCGAAATATTACTTTTAATAAAGATGGCTTTGCTTGTTTTGATGTATATTATAATAACAATTTTTATAAAACTATTCGTTTATCTATCCCTGGAATGCATAATGTTATGAATGCCTTAGCTTGTATTAGCCTTTGCCATGAATATGGTATTCAAAAAGAAGATATTAAAAACGGTTTAGCAAAATATACTGGTGCACACAGAAGATTTGAATATGTTGGTTCTTTTAATCAAGGGGTTAGGGTATATGATGATTATGGTCATCATCCTACCGAAATTTTAGCTACTAGCAAAGCTTTAAAGCAAAAACAATATAGACAATCTTGGGTAGTTTTTCAACCACATACTTATAGCAGAACTAAAAATTTATTAGATGATTTTGCTAAAGCTCTTTTAGATTTTGACCATATAATTATTACTGATATTTATGCTGCTAGAGAAGATAATATTTATGGTGTTTCTGCAAAAGATTTAGTGGACAAATTAAGTTCTTACAATAAAAAAGCATTATATATTTCTAATTTTGATGAAATTGTTACTTATTTAAAAGAACATACGATAAAAGATGATATTGTTTTAACTTTAGGTGCAGGAACAGTTACCAATATTGGACCTATGCTTGTAACAGATCCTTAAATAAGAAACTGTCCTAAAAATATATAATGTATAATAAAAGTATTAGGATTGTCTTTTGAGATTTTTATGCCTTGCGTGGGCGACCATTGTGACAGCTGTTCGAGGCATTTATGCCGAGGTACAGATGTCCAAAAGGGGAAAGGCTTTAAAAATTGAAAAAGACAATCCTAATACTTTTTTAAAATAAAT
Source organism: Bacillota bacterium (assembly GCA_963929915.1). Classification (GTDB taxonomy): domain Bacteria; phylum Bacillota; class Clostridia; order TANB77; family CAG-508; genus CAG-273. Next base: position 280,333 of record CAWVJY010000008.1, on the reverse strand, counting down.
TTATTCTATTTTAGAACAGTTTCTTATTTTAAAAATCTAACTCATAGTCTGTTGTAGATAATGTAGGAAATCTAAAACTCATACTATTTTCTGAAATAATATTTTCTTCTTTATGGTCTTTGTAAAATTCTTCTGATCCTTTTAAAAAGTAACGATATAAAGTATTTGTACCTGGAGTTTCTCCTCCCACTACTACAGGGTCATCCCATGTAACATCTACTGCATACCACTCATTATTCACTTGCATGTAATTCCATGCATGGCTTTCTGATTTTCCTTCTGAATTAGTTCCCGTTCCAGACACTAAAACACAAGGGACTCCTACTTTTTCCATTAAATATTTAAAACTTCTGGCATATCCTTCACAAACTGCCCTTTGGTCATGAAGTGCTCCATAAATTTCAAAACGATTTTTATTTTCTTCAGATTCTTCATAGCTTACTGAGCTTACTAACCAATTGTGAATTCTTCTTGCCTTTTCCACTACAGAGTCATTTTGCGTTTGTTCCACAATTTGGTCTACAATATTTTGAATATAACTTTCTGCTTGTTCTATACTTCCTGCTTCTTGAAAAGTATCTAATAAATAGTTTTCATTTTCTCCTGGTCCTATAGAAATATGATAAGTTACTATTCCTCCTACATTAACATATTCATTCATTAAGGTTAGTTTTTGTGAATCTATGTAAAATAAATCTGCTTGATCATAAGAATAAGCATTCCAGGCTGATTGAAAAGCCGTTTGTAATTCTTGTTCTCCTGTTTCTGTATGTAAAAGTGTATTAAACTGAGTTTCAAAATCTAGCTCATAGGTTCCTGTTTTCATATTTTCCTTATTTTCTTTTAAAGCATCATAAATAATTTTGGCATTATCATCTAACTGTCCATAATAATAAGTAGAAGAAATTACTTCTTGACTAGTTTGATTGTTTTGAGGATTTGTAATTTCATTTAAAATTGGTTCTACTATATTTTGTTGTTCTACATTTTCTATTACATTATTTTGTGGTTCTGTTGATGTAGTTGGTTCATTTTGCTGTATATTTTCTAGCTCATTTGTACTAGGAGAATGATTAATCCCAATGGAAATATAAATTAAACAGCCTAAGATAACAGCCATTATAATACACAGCAAAATAATTAAAATTTTTATGTTTTTATTTCTTTTCATTTGTTCTTCCCTCATTTCTCATTCATTCTTTTATTACTTTAAATTTTATATTTTCTTTTAATCTTAATCGTATTTTGTTACTAGTTTATTTTACAATAAGAAGTTCAATTTATATTTTCCTTATATTTTTCCATTCATTATATTTTTAATAATCTACTTCTTTCATTTGTTTTAACATAATATCTGCAAATACGCCGTATCCCATAGTAGGATCATTTACTAGTACATGAGTAACAGCTCCTACAAACTTTCCGTTTTGAATAATAGGTGCTCCACTCATTCCTTGAATAATTCCTCCTGTTTTTTCTAACAGTCTTTCATCTGTTACTTTTATTAACATACTTTTATTGTCCTGATTATTATTTAAAAATATTTTTTGTATTTCTATATCATAGTACTCTCTTTTGCCATTTTCCAGTTCACAAATAATTTGAGCTTTTCCTGTTTGTATTTCTTCCCTTAAGCATACTTCCATGGCATTTTCTTCTGTTATAGAAAGATAAGAAGGTTTTGTTAACATTCCAAAAACGCCAAAATTTGTATTTTTAGAAATTTCTCCTATGGTGTAACCAGATTCTATGGTTCCTCTAATTTCTCCTGGTTTTCCTTTTTCACCTTTACTAATAGAAAGAATATTGGTAGTTACTAACTCTCCATTTTCAATTTTAATTAATTCAGAGGTATCTATATCAAAAATTCCATGCCCTAAAGTTGCAAACATTTTGGTAGATGGTTCATAAAAAGTCATAGTTCCAACACCTGCTGCAGCATCTCTTACCCATAATCCTAATTTATATTGATTGTCTCCATTCTTTACAGGTGTCATACTAGTAGTAATTGTTTCTTCTTCTCTAACATATTTTACTGTAATTTCTTGTCCATTACATTCATTTACTACTTGCATTAAATCTTCTGTATTATCAATATCATTTTGGTTAATTTGAATAATTCTATCACCTTCTTGAATGCCAGAATTTTCATATGGCTTTTTGCCTTCAATCTCTGACATACCTACTACCAAAACACCATCTGTATATAATTTCATTCCAATAGCAGCTCCTACAGGAACTACTGTTGTTTTAGGAATAACATTCACTTGAATATTTTTTACTGTCAATAATTGAAATAAACTTAAATTTAAATCAATTTTTCCTACTTCATTTACCTTTGTTTTATTTAAAGAACTAGCTGTTTGCAAGGTAGCATAAGAATTATTTTCTTGCAAGGAAAGACCTAAAACCATGGGAATTTGAAAAGTTTCTCCTTGCATCATAATATAACTACTGGGAAGTAAAGTAATATTGCAAACATAAATGTAAAATAGAAATAGGAAAATAATAATAGCAATTTTTTTTAAATTTTTCATATGGCTCTCCTTTTTTATTAGGATAACCATTTTTTTAAAATTTAAACTTTTTTAATTTTGCGTTCTCCTCTAACTTCTATTTTGTAGTGAGGCTGTGGGGACCAGCGACTTACAGACTTTTATAAAATTTTATAAAATAAAATTTTATTTAAAGTCTGTTAGGAAGTAGGGATGGAACGGAAAAATAGAAGTTAGAGGAGAACGCATTTATTTATAATAGAAATCATGTATTAAACGCATCTATATTTACTTGATATAAGTCATATCTTTCGCGTCCTAAAGCTCTAAGATAAATATTCCTAATTTCTCTTAATCTGTCATGTTCTGTTCCTGCTTTATCGATATCATATGTTAGTTCGTCTTCCCATTGTGCATTTTTAGTATATACTTTTCCTTCCATAATTTGGTTTACATCATAAACATTTGCGGCATTTACAATACAATGGTAACAAGATGTAATAGTAACAAGTTCATTATTAGTAGTATATCTAGTTTGTGGATAAAAATACCAATAATCTCCTTCTGCAATACGTACTGTTTGCCTTATAAAACTTAAATTTGAATAAGCGTCTACAATTTTAAGTCCTGTAGTTGTCTCTGGTTGCATTAAATAGGTACAACCTGGCATATGATATTCTCTTTGTCCACTTGCGTTTTCTGTTACAATATAAATATTTTCTTTTTTAATTACTTCTTCGTTATTGTCACTGGTAATTACACAATAATTGTTATAATATTTATGGCCAATTGGAATTCCTTGTAAAAAGGAAACCATAGTAACATTATTAGTGATTTTTTCCCATTCTACGTCACTTAAAGCAGGAAGGCTAAATTCATAATTGGTTCCTGTATATAAATTATAATTAGCAATAGCAGAAACTAAATTGGTTTCTATGGATTTACGAATAACTGCCATTCTATTTTCATCAAAGGTAGAACCAGAAATTAATGGGTCATTATCATTGGAAGCTTCAAAAATTGGTTGGTCCTCTGTATTAACAGAAAAAGTGGTAATTACATTACCTTCTTCGTCTACAGTAGTCATTGGATTTCCTGATTCATCTACAGCATGTGCCTGAGTAATTCCTCCTAATAAGTCATCGACTTCTTGACTAAATTGCCTTGCTTCATAATAGTATTCAAAACTGCTAGTACTATGTAGTCTTCCATCATTATTAAATTTATCATCACTATTTCCAGTTCTTGCTCTTAAATATGCCATTATTTCTCTATTGGCATAGGAATCTGTTAAATATACTCTAGAATAATCTTGGTATAAAAAGTAAGCGGTTTGTGCATTTCCCTGTTGTGTATTGTTTTCTTGCTCTGGATCATAATAAATTTTTTGTCCGTCATATACTAGGTAGTCATAATCTTTTTGTTCTTCATTATTAAAAAGTAAATGCTCTGTTAAAATTTCTGGACCTATTTCAACACCATTATATGTTAAAATCCAAGTTTTTGGATTAGAAGAGTTATAATTTCTGTCTACTTCTACCGCATCTGGATTAATAAAATATCCTGACAATGTTTTATATTCTGTACCAAAAGTACCATAAATGGTAATAGCATTATCTAAAGTATAGTTTACTACAAAGTTTCTGGTACCATCTTGATATCTACATGAATAATAAATATAAGGTTTTAAGCCATAATTTCCATCGCTTTGTTTTAAAGTCTCTTCATCTAGAATAGGTTGTCCATTATTGGTTGGATAAACATTATCATATTTGCTATAAATATAATAGCCATCATAAAGTGTAAAAACTAATGCAGGTACAAAATCTCTTAACTCCTCTTGTGAAAGTTGTTCATTATTAGATAAAGAATTATAAAATGTACTTATTGCAGCTTCAATATCCCTTATTTTAGAATCACTTATACTGGAATAACGGTTATTTACGGTATTAATTTGCAGTGCTTTAATGGCATCATAAGTAGAACTAGTTAGTTTTGTATTATATTCTGTTTGTAAAGTAATGGTATCCATTTGTGATCCTATATAAGAGAACATTACCATAGAAATTGGTAATATAATTACTATAAAAATAACTGCAATATACTGTATTTTCATATGTTTTTTTCTCTCCTATCTTAATTTAGCGTATCTATACTTAAAATAAATTTCTTTTTATGCTTTGGTATTAATGACTAAAATCAAATAATAAGGAGTGGATTATTCCACCCCCTATCTTCTTTTTTATAGGGACTTTTAAATCCCAAAGTGTTTCTTATAAATTCTTTTTATGTTAATTGCTACCATTTACGGTAACAACTCCACCATGTCTTGCTGTAATTTGAGATGATTCATCTCCTGTAAGTTGGTAAAAGAAGTTTCTTAACATTTCTGCAATCGTTTGGTTTGTGTTTCTAACTGTTACAGAAACCATGTCACCTTCTTTTAATTTCATTCTGCCACTTTTATTTAGTTCTTCTTCTACTTGGCTAGTATATTTATTATAATATACGTTTTCACCAATCTTTGTCATTTCTGCTTGTGTTACTTTTACACCTGGGTTTTCATCTAATTGTTGTACTAGCATTTCTACTTCAAAAGAGTTACCAGTAGCAGAAATTGTTTGTAAATATTGTTCATATTCATCTAATGTAATTTCTCCAGTTGTTCTAATATCGTCTACAAATTCTGTAGTTGCTGTTTGCACTGCTAATTGAGAAATATCATCTGTTCTTTCTGATAATGACATAAGTGGGAAAACAAACATTAGAATTGCTGCTAAAAATATTGCTATAATTGTAATTAAACTATCTCCCATTTTTTTATTCTATGTTAAGTTTTGTAATTTCTTAACATATCTCCTTTCTTAGTTTTTTGTTTATTCCTACCTATTATTATAACATTTTTTGACTATATTTTCAAGTATATAACTATATTAGCATTTATTATTGTAATTGGTATACAATTACTCTTTTCTTTCTTTGTTTTAATAGTTCATTACTATCATAGTCATATTCATCATCTTCAAATTGTTCAGATATATTATAAATATATTCACCCAAAGTTTCTTTAAATTTATTATTAGAATAACGGTTAATAAACCCATTAGATATATAATCACTATAATTATATCCAGAGTTACCATCATGGTCTACACCACCACTTGGATAAGCAAAATAGCCACCATTTAAAAAAGCATCTAAATTTTCTTTAAAGTCATTTGCATTACCTGTCCATGGTTCATGGCGAATTGTTTCTTCTTCCACGTCAAATGCACATACAGAATAATTATCATAAATAGCATAACTATTTTCATTAGTAGTATAATATTTTCCGATATTTCCTACATTTGGGTTTGTACCAGTAGTAGGGTCTATGCCACTTCCCCATAAGTCTCGATCTGTTTGACTTTCATATAAGGGTAATGGGTCTCCATTTTGGTCTAAAAATAAAACCGTATAATTTTCCCTATAATACTTGTAAAGGGTAGGAATAATCGTTTCCAACCCTACAATTCTATAACGCTTTCCATAGTCTACTTCATTATAAGTATAAAAGTTAGTAATATCTGAACTTGCAAGAACAATTTGAGATACATGGTTTAATTGGGAAAACATTGTAATAGCAACAGTTAAAGCTATTACAAATACAATTGCTGCAAAAGCTATTTTTAAAGCATCTATTGCGTTTTCCATAATCTACCTCTCTCAAATTCATTAAAATTATTGTTGTGCAGTAATTCCAACAGCTATAACATATCCTGTATTTGCATCATATCCCAAAGTAATCGTATACATTTTTCCTGCTCTTAATGTATTTCTAAAAGTGTTAATTGCTGTATTAAATTCAGCTGCTGTTGCATCATCTGATGCACCATTGCTTGTAATTTGTGATGCATCTTCACCAGTTACAGTAATAAATTGTGATGAATCTTGTGCAGTGTTATTATGTTGTACAATATTATTACATAATGTTCTTGCATTAGATCCACTAGCAGTTCCTTCATATTGTAGGAAAGGGGCATTATATGCTTGTACCTCTTGTGAACTAATACTAATGTTACCCATTGCGTCCATTGCCATGTTGTAAATAAACATTCCTAACCCTATAATTAAAATTGAAAGTAAAATTGCACCTGCTATAATTAGCGCTTTTGATGCGTTTTCCATAAAAAATTCCTCCTTTTAACTTTTGTATTTTTTAATTTTTATCTTAAATTAGATTTCTCTAATATTAAAATCAGTATATAAATTAATATTAAAAACTTTTAGTATATATAGTATAAAATATATTATTTATAATGCTATTTGTTCAAAGTATAAGCTTTTTACCATATTAGTTTTTTGGTGGTATTCTAATTTTGTACATTTAAAAGTTGATGTTGCAAAAAATTGGATGAAATTTTCTGTTCCTTGCTCTTCAATGTCTTCCATTTTAATTACATTATCACTTTCTAAAAATTTGATTTGTATTTGAATAGAATTTTCGCCATTATCAATATAATAAATGCCATTTTCTTCTTTTTCTATTTCATTTTTTTCGTTTTGGTCTATTGTTTTATTAATAATACTAATTAAAGTGGTTCCTAGTATTTCTTGTTCATAATAACTTTCATAAGTTTTATTATAATCTTCTGCTAAATTTTTTAGTCGAATACCATTATATATATTAAAAGCTATAATTGCAACTATAATACATAAAATAATTAAAATAATAAAAAATTGTTTTTTCATGTTTGCAATTTTCTTCCTTTATTATAGCATTAAATTTTTGGTTCTGTAAATATTTTTTGTATTTTTTTATTGTTTTTTTCCGCTCCAATTTATGGAACATATTCCTTAAATTTCATGTAGCATACCCTTTTTGTAACAGAGCTTACAATTGGTTCTAATTCACAATAATAGTATTTTGGCTCTGTAACAGTAACAAGTTCTCGCTTCTTCATTTGTTGTTTCTACTTGCTGTACAGAATTTTGTTGAATAAAGGATTAATTTTGTTTCTTCGTTCCATTTTTCTAAATTTCTGGTTGCCTTTGTATTGCCTACATCAATTTGAATATAATAAGTGTTTATATTATAGCCATCTAAATAATCTACTTCATATTGTAAATTATTTTGGTAAGCTAAATTTGCTAAACTAATAATAGTATGTGCTGTACACAAAATTGGTTGCGGTTCTTCACCATCATTTTCTACACCTGTTGTGCCATAGTATTTTAAAAATTGTGTATTAAATTGGTCAATTTGCGCTTGTTCCATTTGTGCATAAGCATTTGCACTATAATCACTATACACATAAAATAAGTATACACCAACAGAAAGAATCATAACTCCCAGTAGTACAGATGCTGCCATTATTAAAGCTTTTGATGCATTTTCCATAGATGACTCCTTATTTTTAAATTTAGGTTTTTATGAATAAGGTTAACCTATAAACCTGTTTGTCTAAATACCATTTTAATAATTCTTCCAGTATATTGATCATATTCTATTTCTGGTGTACCAAATTGTTTGTTTTTAAATTCTGTTAGTTCTGATTTTTGAATGGTATATTCTAAAACTGTTGGATTAATTTCATCACGTATAATAGTTTGTATTTGTGTTTCTCTTACGCCATAATTTCTTAGAGCTTCTATTATTTGTTCAGTTCTCATTCCTGATAATCTTTCTATTGTTTGTCCATATAATGTTTCTGTTTTTTTTGTATCAACACTATTTTGTAAGCTATTAAAATCTTGAATTAACTGCATGTAGCCATTTTCTCCTGTATACTGTGCTTTCATTGTTGGGTTATCCTCGCCTGCAATACCTGTGGTATACACCTCTAACGTTATGGCAGTATAGCCTTTTAAATCTGATTGCCTGATATTGTAGTCTTCTATTAAATTGGCAAGTGACATTATTTCACTTCCATAAAGACCATTTCTATTAAAAGTTTCTATTTGTCTATTATATTTAGCAAGTTGTTCTACATCTTCTGCATTTGCTTCTGTTTGCCTTAATTCAGAAAGTGTGTTAAACATAAACACTAAAGACCCAATAATTAACATTGCTAGTAGAACAGAACCTGCTATAATTAACGCTTTTGAAGCATTTTCCATTTTGCTCTTTCTCCTTTATTCTTACATGTTTTTCTTTTTAAGGTTGCATAGATGTCATACTATTAAATGATTCTGTCATACTGGTTAGTCCAATAAATACAAGTGGAATAATTAAATATCCTACAAATAGAATAACCATTGGAGCAAAGCCTATTGCTTTTCCTATTTTTCCTTTTCTTGCGATTAATCTTTCGTTAGATTCTTTTCTCTTTTCTTGGTAATAATCTCTTTCTGTATCTAGTTCATCAAAAGCATCTGCAATTGGAATTTTTTCTACTGCTGCTTGCAAACTTTCTACAATACGAATGAAAGGTTGATAGGTTACTTCTTCTTTTAATTGCTCTAAAGATTCCCAAGCACCACTTTCATAATTATTTACACATTTGCTAATTGGTTCTTTAAAGATATTGGCATATCTTTCTAACCATTCTAGGATGATTTCTACATTTACCCTTTCGATTTTCATAAGCATTAGAATAATGGTATTAAATTGCATAACTTCGTCTTCCATCTCTAGCTGTCTCATTCTGGTTTGGAATTTGAGCATCCAAATAGGAGCCATGTAAGCAATAATAGCAAATACCATAGCAAGTAAAATTTCAAACCATTGCATGGTTTCTGTATTTACTATTTGTATTTTTCCTAAAACTCTTTCTGCTGCTGTTTGAATATCACCATCATTACTTGCTAAGTAATCATCATTTACCCTTCCTCGTTTCATTACATCTACAATATCTTCTACTGTTACTTGTGTGTTTCCTCTAAAATAGTTAATGTATTGATTATCCGACTCTGTCAATTCCATAGCATTTTGCTGATCTTTTTCTGCCATTTGCCCTATAATATCATAATCTTGTGTAGGGTCTGTATATACATTATTAATGGTTATTTGGTGTAATTGGCGAAATAGGAATACAGATACCACAAAAATGACAATACATAAAAGAATTCTATTAATATACAGCCATTCAATTTTATCTTTTGAAGCTGCATCTTTCATTTTTTTGTTTAATTGATTGTATTCTTTTGTACCAGGCTTTGGCATAAATAAGTCTACAAACATTTTTACAAAACGATTTTTGTAAAGTTTCGCTTGCCATGGATTTTCTGTATTTTTGGTATTCATGGCTGTTGAACCATTATCTTTTAATTTTCTTGTTAAAATGTAACATACAAAAGTAGTAATTAAAAGTAAGATTTGGACAATCATACCTGTTTTACCATTGTAAAAACTTTGAGTAAAACTAAATTGTGATACTGCCCAATTTTTAATTGGTTCAATAGCAAGCATTGGTAAAATAGCAATAACTGCTAAGCTTTGGAAAGTATAGTCTAATTTGTCTCTTTTTAAAATTTCTAGTTGCATTTCTTGTGTAATATTGTTTAGGTTTTTTAAGTACAAAGATGAATTATCTATTTTACGGTCACCAAACTCTTTGGTTAAATAAGAAATTCCTGCAAACTCTTTTAAGTAACTGTTTGGTGCTATATCATAATATTTTTCTAGTTCTGATTCTGGGTCATCTGAAATTAGTACTTCATAAATTTTTTCTGCTTGTCTTGACATTTCTGGCTTATCGTCATCTTGTGCAACTTGGTAAATTGCTTCTTCTACCATGTTAAATTCATGGTAGGCATGTCTAATTTCTGAGAAAAAGTCTATTTGTTCTCTTAATAATTTGTTATCTAATTTATCTACCATTCCATCTATAAAAGTATCTACCATAAATAATTCAAAAATTAATAACATAGACATTAATAATAAATTATTATGAGTAATAACAATAATAGCAATTGCAAGTGGAACAATAATACAAATGGTATTGGTTAAAATTTTAGCAGCTTGTTTTCTAGTTAGGTATTCGTCTTCTACGTTAATAATAGAAAGTCTTCTTCTTAATTTTAATAAATATCTTTTTAAAAAAGGTGTTTTAAGATAAAAAACATATAATTTTTGATACATTACTTCTGTTGAAAAAGACTTTTCTTTGGTACCTTCTCTTAGCCTTTGAATTTGTTTTACTTCTGAATTTTTACTTTTTTTACTAATAATTAGGAAGGCAACTACAATAATAGCAAATAAGGCACCAGCTCCCATTAATAAGTATAGTAAAATGTCATTGCTCATATCTTAAAATTTCACCTCGTTTTCTGTTTTGCTAATTTTTTCTTTTGTATTCTAACTTGTATTTTTTATCTCTGTTTCTTCTGTTCTATTCTATTCTGTCTTATTTTATCCTGTTCTGTTCTGTTCTATTTTATTTCCTTCTGCTATTCTTTGTTTTAATTCTTTAATTTTTATTTTTAAATCTTTAAATTTTTATTATTTTTTAATTTTAAACTTGTGCTTTTGGTTTTCTTCCTCTTTTTCTAGGAGCTCCTTCTAGGCTAGGTTCTGCACTAACGGTAGCTGTTTTTGTTTCATAGTCTTCCATTCTTTTTGGTGCAATTCCCCAGTTTCTTTGTAAGAAATCATTAAAACCGTCTAAGTCACTATCATCCATGTTGTTTCTCATTTCGCGAATATTGGTTTCTGAAATTGGATTTGTAAGTACATATTTTCCGTCTTGATATTCTAATATATTTCTATATTTGTATAATTCTCTATTGGTAGATTTGGTAAAGAATATGGTAGCATTATCCATAAATTTATCCATTTTACCTTCTAAAGTTTTTTGTTTTCTATGGTCAAAAGTATATTCATTTTTATCTTCTACAGGAATACATTCCGTAATTCTTTCTATGTATCTTCTACCCCTAAAGTCTTTTACTAAGTGAATGTCAAAGTTTAATACTTGCACTACTTGTTCTTCTGCTGTTCTTTCATCTTTAAATACACCTGCACGAAGCATAGAGTTACGAAGTGCAGTTACTAAGTCTGGAAAAGTTTTTGCGTGGTGAGTAAATAAAGTAAATTTAGAAGCAACCTGTGCAGATTGAATCATCCAAGATGCTACAGGGTCTGTTGCAACCTCACCAATAATATTAACAGAACCATCTGTCTTTTTCTGAACGTCCAAACAGTCTTGTCCAGAAACAGTTTCTGTTTCTCTCATAGATAAGATGTTTCTAGTTGGATATATTTTTCTTAAGTGAAGCTCGAATGCAGTTTCTGTAATACGAAGGTTCATAGTTTCATATATGTTTTCAATCATTGCCATAAGCATTGTGGTTTTTCCGGCATCCTTGTTCACCAGTTAGTGAAATAATTCTAGCACCTTTTACTAAATATTTTAATAGGTCAATTGCTTCTTCTTTTCCATCAAAAAGTACAATTTGTTCTAGAGTTGCACGTTTAACGTCGAATTTTCTTACGAAAAATGCCCAAGTTTCTGACATACTAGGTCTAACTACAACAACACGTGAACCATCTTTCATTTCATTAATTTTATAACCATTGGTGTCTGATAATTGACCTGGGTTATTATATTTATAAATATTTTGACATACTCTTTTTAGTTCTGCTTCTGTTCCAAAAGATAGAAACGCTAAACGTATAGATTTACCATGGAACATAATCCAAATACTATCACAAGCACGAGGAACTTTATGTTCTACAATTTGGTCTAAATAATCTCCATCGGTTTGTGCTACTTGACTTAAGAAAGATTCTGGAAGTCCAGATACACCTCCTGAAATACCATCTATGTTCATATCTCTAATTTCATCAATACTGCTATATCCTTTATAATGTTGATAAATTCTTTGTACTACTACATTTAATTTATCAGTAAAAGTAAGAGCAAAGTTTTCTTTTTCATAAATTTTTTCAATTTCTTCTGAGGTAATTACATAACAAGGCTTCGCCTCACCAGATACATATTTTAATTCGTCTAAGTTATATTTTTTAATAATTTCTGGCAATGCTTCATATCCAAATTCATTTTTATACATATAAAGAATAATGTCAAATTTATCTTGTGCTGTTAAAAGGGATGGAATATCAAATGGTATAGCTTTTGATACATTAGTTTCATTAACACCATATTCACGATAAAGTAAGTCATAAATGAGTTCTTTAACATATTTTTTATCATTAACATCTCCATAGGTACAACCTTTTAATGCTTTTTTTAACTCATACTTTTTTTGCTTTCTTCTTTTTAATTCTTCTTCTGAAAGACCAATATCATAAAGGTTGATTTTGGTAATTTCATCAAGTCTTTTCTTTACGAAGTTTTTCATCATCTCTAGTGTATAAGTTTTGTCATCTACTTCTATTTGTTCTTCTACTTTTTCATTTTGTCTTTTCTTTACAAAACGAAAAACAAGAAAACCTGCTAATAAAAGCACAATTACAATTAAAAGTATATTAAGCATCTTTTTAAAGTCTCCTTTCTAATAGGATTACATTTTCATTTGTAGTTCCTGTAATTTAAAAATAATACTATTATCTATTGCTTGAATTTCTTTTATAAAACTACTATTACGGTCTGTTTCATCTGTAATGTTCTTTACTTTTAGTAAAAAGTCAATAATGGTTCCTTCTGAGCAAGCTTCAAAAAATAATGTATTATAAGGAATTACAGAAATTAATTTCTTTTCTTTTAAATATCTAGTAATATTTTTGCTATTATATTTAGAAAATTTATCAAATCTTCCTATAGCAAGCATTACATTTTTTCTTTGATAAAATTCGTTAGATTCTCTTAATTGCATAAAATCATTTATTGTTTTTAATCTTTGAGTAAGGTTTACCACAACAATATCAGATAATTGTAAAATGTCATTTGCATCTTGTTTAGGCATTTTTTTGCTTAAGTCTACAAATATCAAGTCATAATACCTATTAGCAATTTGAAGAATGTTTGTATAATATGGTGTAATTTGTGTATATTCTTGATAAGATTTTGTAATAGGTGATAAAAAAACGTCTAATCTATCTCTTAATACAATTCTAGAATAGTTTTTTACAATTTCAGTACTAGTTCTATTACTATTTAAGACTTTAATTAATCCTTCTATTCCAGATTCTAGCCCCACATTTTTTTGTCCATCTATTTTAATTGCTCCAGATGGCCTTATTTTGTTATATTCCCAAAAGCAATTTTCTAAGCTCAAATCATTAAAATTTGTGGATACTACTAGAATTTTATAATTATGCTCAATTGCCATAAAAGAAGCAATTGCCGCTAAAGATAAGGTTTGTCCTGTTTCTTTAGTTTCATTACTACAAAATGTAATTATTGCCATGAACTTTATACCCCTTTTTCTAATTGTTTAAATGCCTTTTTTAAATTTGCACTTTCTTTTTCATTATCTAATAATTCTTCTGCAACATACATCAAGCTAGTTTTATAGAGTTCTGATAACTTTTTCAATTTAATTTTGGCGACTCTTTGATTTTCCATAATAACTGTTTGGTCTCCTGATTCAAATGGAAAATAAATTTTTTCTTCATCCCATATAATTTTATAGCCTAATGATAAATAATTTAGATATTCATCTTCTTCTACAGTACAATTTTTGGAAAATAGTATTTTTTTTAGTTTCATTGGTTCTGCTATTCCAGATAAAATTTCTAATCCTCTTTTTAAAGAATAAGCATCAAAAGCCGTTACAAAATAATTTTGGTTTGCAGTTTGTAAATTAAAACTTTCAATCACTTCTGATGAATCTGCATCAATAAAAATATAATCATATTCAAAAGCTGCATGTAAAGGCATCCCTAAATATTCTTTAATTGAGGTAAAATTATATAATCCTGCTGCAATATCAATACCTTCAAAATCAGTAATATAGGATTTAGCAGGAGAAATAGCAGGTACTATATATTTTGCTTTTTGTAAAGTAGTAGCATCTATTACCAAAACTTTTTTTCCTAATACCACTAGAATTCTTGCTATATAAACAATCAAATCTGTTTTATCATATGCCCCTATAAATCCTACCGTTTTCATGCTTTCCTCCTATTACTTTTTTCTATTTTTTAAGATTAATTTTCTAAATTATCATATTTTTACTTTTCTATTATCCACCTAACGACTCTAAATAAGTTTGTCTTTCTTCTTGCGTTTTTCTAATTTCTTCTTCTACATTGTCAATAACATTATCAATTGCATCTTCTGCATTATTATTTAAATTATTATTAACAGGATTTCTAACTGAATTTTTAGTGCTCTGATTATTATTTCTTTCAAATAATGCATTTTTAGCTTCTGCTACACAGTTAGGATCACGGTTAATTAAATTAATAGTTGAATCGTTTGGTAAATAAGTTGCAGTAGCTGCTTCTTGTAAGCCTGGTTCCACATATTCAGTTATATATAGTAGAGAACCTTGAATTTGATAAGATTCTACAATAGCACAACTTAAAGTTAAAATTTCTGTTTCATCTAAGTTTAACCAAATACTATTTAAAGAATCTATTCCTTCAACAGTAGGAATTTCTACTTGTTTATGGGAAATTACAATAAAATCCTCTCCTGTTGGTAATTTTAAACGAATATCAATATATTTGCCATCTTGTAACTGTGTTGGAAGAACAATCATATTATATTCTACTTTTCTTAAATCTGCTGCTAATTCATCTTGTACTGCAATCATATCAGAAGTAATAATTGTTCCTTGTTTCAAATCTATTTTACTAACAACATTCATTTTTTGAATAAGATTACCATTTTCGTCTACAATATCGCTTTTAGCAGTTAGTTCTGCTAAACTTAGTGCATTGGATGGAATAGTACTTGCGTCCATTGCTTGTAATGTTAATATATCGGTAGTAACAGTATCTCCTGAATTAACATCTTGTGTTAATACATAAACCTGTTTTAAATTTGCTTTTGCCTCATTTTGTTCTCTTGTTATTTTAGTAAGTTGTATTACTAAAACAGCAATAATAATTCCTGTTATTAATAATGTGATTAACATTCCTAAAAGAAATGAATTTTGAGCTTTTCTTTGCATTGGGTTCTTTGCCATTGCTTGTTCCTCCTTATAAATTTACAAAATATCATCATTTAATTTATTGTACAACATTTTTCGTCTAAAAACAATAAGTTCTTTGTTTGTAATATAAATTTAATATATTTGTAATATAATTGTAATAAAGTATTAAATATAAAAGGAATAGAATTGTCTTTTGAAATTTTTAAGCCTTGCGTGGGCGACCATTGTGACAGCTGTTCGAGGCGTTTACGCCGAGTTACAGATGTCCAAAAGGGGAAAGGTTTTAAAAATTGAAAAAGACAATTCTATTCCTTTTATAAAATAAATTTTAGAATCATATTATGCATGTAAAAATAAAAACTTATGTTTACCCTCTACGTGAACAATTCCAGCAACAATTATGATTTCTTCTTGTTTGAGTTGTTTGATTTGTATCTGTTAACAAATTAGCTCCGCTTGCCAGATTAATACTGGTACAAGGACTTGTATTATTAATGGTAATTGGAGTATTTTGTGTTCTTGCATTTCCAGTATTATTACAATTACATTGCTGTCTCCAAATTTCTAAACAATGGCAAATAATTTTGGTTATTACCGCCGTAATATAGGCCAAAATGGTATATGCAATAGCAAAGACTAAAAAACTAGCATCAAAAGCGGCAAAAGTTACAATTAAATAAATTGCAAAAAATGTTGCTGCTACTAATAATGCACATTTTAATATTTTTTGTAATACAATGGCTAAAATAATGGTTGCTATAGGAAGGGCAAAAAATATTAATAAAGTATTCATATTCCTTATCTCCTTTTTGTTTTTTATATATTTTATGACATAAAAAACAAAAAGGTTACAAGTACATTGTATCCTTTTTTATTCATACATTAATATTCTACATTCATTAAATAAAGTCCATGTGCTGGTAATGTTTTTCCTGCCAATTGTCTATTCTTTTGTAAAATGATATCTTGCATTTCTTCTGGTTTTTTATTGCCTAGTCCTACTTCTACTAAAGTTCCTGCTATTATTCGAACCATATTATATAAAAATCCATTTCCTGTAAGCATAATAACAATTCTTTCTTGCTCTTTTAAAACTTTTGCTTCATAAATAGTTCTTACACTACTTTTACTACTAGTACCACTCGATTTAAAACTAGTAAAATCATGCTCTCCTTTTAAAAATTCTGCTGCTTTTTGCATTGCTTCTAGATTTAAAGGTTGTGGTATATGGTAGGTTAGGTTGCGATAAATGGCTGAACCTTGTTCTGAATTATCAATAATATAAGCATATGTTTTTTTATGGCAACTATAACGGCTATGAAAACTCTCTTCTACTTCTTCTGCTTTTTGAATGCGAATAGATCTTTTTAATTGAGAATTAATAGCAATAGCCATTTTTTCGATTGGGAAATCTGTATCAATTTTAAAATTAGCCACCTGTCCAAAAGCATGTACTCCTGCATCTGTTCTTCCAGAACCTATGAGTTCTACCGTTTTTCCCGTTACCTTTTGGATAGCTTGCTCAATTTCTCCTTGAATATTTAACCTGTTTGGCTGTTTTTGCCATCCATGATATTCTCTACCATCATACTCTATTGTTAGTTTAATATTTCTCATATTTTTATTATTTCGAATCCTTATTTTTATTTTAGAGTTTGTTTTTATATTTGTTTTATTTTTTCTTTATTATTTTGTATTATTTATTTTCTATTTTTTGATGCTGTGTTATTATCTTTTTTATTTTTTACTTTTTGAGTTTCCTCTATACTATCTTCTATATTGGTATTGTCGGCATTTTCATGTTCTACATTTTTCTCTTCTTTTTCATTGCCAAAACGTTTTGCAACAATATGTTTGATTAAAATATTTTTTAGCGCTTCTTCTTTTACATCTGCTATTAAGGTTCCATCTTTTGCAACAGAAATTTTTCCGGTTTCTTCCGAAATGATAATAGCAATAGCGTCTGATTCTTTTGATACTCCTATTCCTGCACGGTGCCTTGTACCTATTTCTTTTGCAATATCTTTATCATCTGCTAATGGCAAAATACAAGCAGCTGCTGCAATTTTATTTTTAGCAATAATAACTGCTCCGTCATGTAATGGTGTATTAGGAGTAAACAAGTTCACAATCAATTGTGGGGAAACTTCTGCATCTATTTTTACACCAGTATCGATAATGTCTTTTATTTGAATATCTCTTTCAATTACAATAAGTCCCCCTGTTTTAGCTTTAGCAAGTTCAGTTGCTGCAATAACTATTTTATATATATCTTCTTTTGTTTTCGTTGCTAAGTCCTTATCTAGTCCAAAATATTTGGTTATTTTATTGGTACCTAATTGTTCCAACATTCTGCGTAGTTCTGGTTGAAAAATAACAATTAAAGCTATAACACCATATGGCATAAAGAATGTTAAAATATAATTTAAAATTCTAAGTTGTAAAATTTCGCTAAGTGCTGTAATAATTAAAATAAGTAAAATTCCTTTTAATAATTGCCATACTCTTGAATTTCTAGCAGACACAATAAATTTATATAAAATATAAATTACAATTACTAAATCTAATAATAAAGTTAATAGTTTTAATGGATTTTGTGAAAGATCTGTCATATAGCTCATAAAAGCTTGCCAAATTCCATTAAATTCTAAAGTGAAGTTTTCAAACATATCTTACCTCTTTTGTTTATTTTTATTTTCTACCTTATTTTTTGCAAATTTTGTTTCTATATTCTTTTCAAATTATGTTTTTATATTCTTTTTTGTAAATTACTTTTTACTTTACAGTTTTTATCTTGCTTTAAGATTGCGTCGCATAAACCATATAATAAATTAATGTAATAGCAACAGATAATATCATCATAGCTACTAAAATAATAGCCATAATTTTGGTTGCCATTTTTCCTAAATCTTTTTTTACTTTTCCTTTTTTATTTTCTTGTATCTTTTTTTCTTTGCTATCTACTTTCTTTGCTATTTTTTCTTTATTGTTTGTTTTCTTTGCCATTTTTCTTTCCTACCTCTTGTTTTCTATTTTCTGTTTTGTCATTTTCCTAAGGTTGTATCTTTTTATTGCATTCCATATTGTTGCATTAACCATGTATAATAGTCAAATACATCATTGGTTTCTGGAATACCATAATCTACCCCATAGGTTTCTACAGTAATGCTTGTAATAACAGGTGCTTCTATTGGAGTGTCTGATGAAATGGTATTCCCATCTTCATCTGTTGGTGCTTCCTCTCCTTCTTCAAGTTCAGTATCTCTATAATATACTTCTACATTTGCAATTTTTTCTACAACATCCATACCTTCAATTATTTCTCCAAAAGCTGCATATAATCCATCTAATGAAGTATTATCTTCTGTCATAATAAAAAATTGAGAACCTGCTGAATTGTAGCCATATTGGGTTAAAGCTGTACTCATTTGGCTATAGTCAGTTCTAGCCATAGAAATAACACCTTTGGTATGTTTCAAATTATTTTCATTATATCCATTAGCAATAAATTCTCCTGGAATATTATATTCTTTATTATCCTCTTCTGAAATGCCATCTTGAATATCACTTAAACTTGGAGAACCTGTTCCATCTCCATTTTTGTCTCCACCTTGAATCATAAATTCTGGAATGGTTCTATGAAATGTAAGCCCATTATAAAAACCACGATTTGCTAAACGAATAAAATTTGCTACTGTATTTGGAGCTTTATCTGGATAAAGTTCAATTTTAATAGTTCCATAACCTTCTACTTCCATGGTAGCAACTGGATTAGGAATATTGGTAGTTGCCTTTTTATAAAAACCATAACTTACAAAAGCAATACCTGCTAATAATATAATAATTCCTAAGATTAATAAAATTTTTTTAAATACTTCCATAATTCCTCCTTGTTTTTTAACACTACTTGTCCAAATTTATATTTTAATTTGTGCCTTGTGTTTAATTTTTTCCTTACAATGCCAAAATAATTTTTTATAAAATTTGCGTTTTGATTATACAATTATAACATTAAATTGTCAAATACAAATTGTTCTTGCATACGTTTCAAAGACTGTTTAATGGTTCTTGCTCTTACCTCTCCAATGCCATCTACATCATCTAATTGCTGTAAATCTGCTGCCAAAATATGTTGGAAAGATTTAAATGACTTAACTAAATTCTCCACAATATTACTTGGCATTCTAGGAATTTTACTAAGCACTCTATAGCCTCTTGTATAAACACCTACTTCGTCATAATTGTCGAAATCTTCATATCCTAGAAGATTAGCTATTTTTTTCTAGAACCATCAAATCATCATGTTCTAAACTTTGAATTTCTGCTAATACTTTTTCTGCAGTACGTTTTTTACCAGGTGCAATATAATCTTTTATAATTAAAAGTTCTTCTTTTTCTAAATCACCAACTAATTCTTCTAATTGCATTTCTAGAAGTCTTCCCTCTTCTCCTAATTCGTAAATAGACCTTTGCACCTCTTCTACTACTTTCATTACCATTTCTGCACGTTGAATGGCATTAATTACATTTTCTAAAGTAACAATATCATTAAACTCATATTCATTTAATAAACTTAGTTTATTATCAAACACCTTTTTATATTTTTCTACTGTTTGTAATGCCTGGTTTGCTTTGGAAATTACTTTTGCAGTATCTTCTAAAACATAGCGGAGGTTACCTTTAAAAATAGTAATAATACTTCTTCTTTGTGAAATGCTAATTACTAGGGCTCCTGTTTGTTTTGCAGTACGCTCTGCCGTACGATGTCTAGTACCGGTTTCTGTAGTAGTAATACTAGACTGTGGTATTAATTGTGCATTAGCATAAAGAATTTTTTTGAAATCGCTACTTAACACAATTGCACCATCCATTTTAGCAAGTTCATAAAGCCTGGAGGAGGTATAGTCAATATTTAATTGGAAACCACCATCTACTAAATCTAATACTTCTTTACTATCTCCTATGACAATTAATGCACCAGTTTTTGCCTTTAGAATATTTTCTAAACCATCACGAATAGGAGTACCAGGTGCAATCATTTTTAAAATATCAGTAATCATCACATTTTCCTTTCTAGGGACGGTTCTATGTAGCCCCAAATGGGGCCACTTGGGACACTTCACTAAATTTCTTAACTTTTACTTTAGCCCCACTACTTTTCATCGCCTCATTTACATTTCTAACCCCTATTATATCTAACTTGTACTTATCTTTCAATAGTTTTTTATTACTTTCTGGTATAATACAAGTTTTAAATCCTAATTTTTCCGCTTCTTTTAATCTTTTTTCTATTAAATTTACTGCTCTTACCTCTCCTGTTAATCCGTACTTCTCCAATAACAACTGTACTTTTAGGAATACTAGTATTTTTAAAACTAGAACAACAAGCTAAAATCATGCCTAGGTCTGCAGCAGGTTCTACAATTCTGATTCCACTTACTACATTTAAATACACATCTTGTGAACTTAATGCAAGTCCAGCCCTTTTTTCTAGTACTGCAACTAACAAAGTAAGCCTGTTATAATCAATTCCATTGGCTGTTCTACGCGGAAAACCAAATACAGTCGGTGTCGTTAATGCCTGTAATTCTATTAACAAAGGTCTAGTTCCCTCCATACTTGCAATAATAACAGAACCTGAAGGATTATCCTCCCTTTCTGAAATTAATACAGAAGAAGGATTTGTTATTTCTACCATTCCCTCATTTTGCATTTCAAACATCCCTACTTCGTTGGTAGAGCCCAAAACGATTTTTAACGCCACGCAAAACTCGATAAGAAAAATACCTTTCGCCTTCTAGATAAAGTACAGTATCTACCATATGTTCTAAAACTCTAGGTCCTGCAATATTTCCTTCTTTTGTTACATGACCAATAATAATAGTAGTAATTTCATTTCCTTTGCAAATACGCATAATACGAGCTGTAATCTCGCGAACTTGGCTTACTGTTCCTGCCGCCGAAGAAATATCTTCAGAATACATTGTTTGAATAGAATCAATAATAACTAATTTTGGTTTTAATTCTAATATTGTATTTTCTATAAGTGAAATATCAGTTTCTCCTAAAAATAAAATGTCGTCATTGTGGATTCCAAGTCGATCTGCCTTAATTTTATTTGTTCAGCAGACTCTTCTCCTGAAACATAAAGAACTTTTCCTTCTGCCTGCATTTTATCGCAAAGTTCCAAATAAGAGTAAGATTTACCAATTCCAGGTTCTCCTCCTACTAATACTAAAGAACCTTTTACTAAACCTCCCCCTAGAACTCTATCTAATTCTCCAATTCCAGTGTGGATACGAATAGCATCTTTTCCTACTACTTCATTTAATGATTTAGGAGTAACTACTTTCTTTTCTGTCTGTTTTCCTGAACCTGTTTGCATAGCTAATTTCTCTTCATAAAAACTATTCCACTCATTACAACCTGGGCATTTTCCTAGCCATTTTGGTGATTCATATCCACAATTACTACATACAAAAATTGTTTTTGCTTTCATGTTTTCTGGGGACGGTTCTCAGTGACCCCAAAAGGGGTCAGTTGGGACACTTCTCCATTTCCTCCAATCTATTCAAATTATACTATTTTAATTTTCGGTTTATTCTTTAAAAATTGTTCTCTAGCTTTCTTAATTAGTTTTTTACTAATTCCTGTCACTCTTGAAATTTGAGCACAATTTGTACCTTTTATTTTCAATATCTGCATCAGTACTTTATTTCGATATTTTTTTTGATATCGGTGAAGATTATGTATTTCTTGTTCTCCTATTTTTTCTTTCAAAATTCTATATAAATCCTCATCTTCCAACACACTTTTTATTTCATACTCCATAATTTCTTCTTCTATACTATCATTTAGTTGTTCATTATGAAATTTTTCAAAAGATTCTTCAAAGTTTCCGTTTATATTCTCAAATCTATTTTTTTCCTTTTTCTACATCAACCAGACTATTATTGTCTTTGCAATAATCTTGGTAACTGACTCCATTTATATTGACTATATATAGAAATTCCGGCTTTTTGTGGGTTTAAATGAATATAACGTACCACATTTCTAAAATAAATATCGTTTTCAACTGGTCTACTAGTAAATCGATTCTGAAAGACATATCCAATCCTATCATATTTCTTGTTAATATATTCAGCATAACTTATCAAAAGACTTCTCATAATTTCAGAAATCGAATGAGTATTTTCTTTAATTAGTAAATGAATATGATTTGGCATTAGAACATAAGCATATAATTCATATTCATATTTTTCTTTTGTTCTACTTATTTCTTTAAGAAGTTTGGCCTTATCATTGTTATCAAAGAAAATATCTTGCTTATTAATTCCTCTGGTAATGATATGGTAACAATTAGAGGGACTCCTATCTCTTGGTTTTCTAGGCATAATTGCCTCCTTTCTCCGATAGTGCCCCTCTTTTTTATAATTCTCTCTCTTTTACATCTTCTCATATTTTTTATAATTTTGCAAGTACTTGTTAAAATTATTTATGATTCTTTTTTCATTTGAGTTAATTCAGATGATATGATGTGTCCCAAGTGGCCCCATTAGGGGTCAGTGAGAACCGTCCCCAAAACAAACATAGCATGGGCCCATCCGTAAGCCAATTGCCCAATTCGGCTGCATAGTTTGGTTGTCTACTTGCTCACCTAGTAAGCCGTGTTCATTGGCAGAATTTACAACAAATTCGATACATTCTTTTGCTTTTTTTCTTTCTCCAGCCTTCTGATAGTACATTGCCATCCATAAAGTAGCTATTGGCCATGGACTTGTTCCACCACGGTAATGATCTTGCTCGAATCTTAAGTATCCTCCTGTATAAGTTCTTAATGTCATATTGATTTTTTCAATAGTATTTTGTACCTTTTTTTCTTTTGCAGAAAACAAAGCAAATGGTACTATCATTCCAAGTTCACTAATATCTGTACGATTATCATTTAAGTTTCTAGAAAAAGTTTTAGTGTTTTCGTCATATAAGTTGGCAAGTATATACTTTTTAATTTCTTCCTGATATTTTATCATTTTGGCTTCTAGTTTGTTCATTGCTTCTACTTTTAGTCGATTATTTTGTTCATAACTTGGTTTTAAAACAATATGAATTTGTTTCATTGCTTCAAAGGCTGCATAAATAGCAGATAAGGAATATAAATGTACTCCTTCATGCATTTCCCATAAATCATAACTAACTGGCAATTTATTTCTTCCCTCTGTATGGTAAGTTTCTTCTATTTCTTTTTTTACCACATCTGATTCATCTTTTGTGCCTAACACATTATCTAAATAAATTCCTAAAAACTTTGCAGCATTTTCACACATTTTATAAGTGTCTTTTAAAAATTTAGCATCTTTTACTACCTTATAATGTTCATAAACTCCATAAATAACACTGGCTGTTTCATCAATTTGATATCCCCAACAAGGTGCTAATTTTCCATCTGTATAAAATCTTTGTTCCCACATTCCATTTTTACTTTGGGTTTCTTTGCAGAAGATTTTATAAAATTTTTCCGTTTCCTTTGTCATTTTTAGCAAATCTAATGCTTTGGTAATCCATACTGCATCTCTTGGCCAGCAATAGGCATATCTTCCACATTGTGTCATATTTTCATCAACTTCTACAGTTGCACTAATTCCCCCTGTTTCTTGGTTGATTAATAAAGGAAATAATAAAATGCTTCTTTGATAAATTTGGTTCCATTTTTTATGAAAAGTATTTGTTTCTGGTTTTAAAGGAATGGTTAAATGTTCTTTTACATATTTTTTCCAGTATTTTTCTACATCTTGTTCTTCTTTTTGTACATCTATCTTTTTTATTTCGGCTATTTCTTTTAGTAACTGTTCTTCTAATTGTTTACTACTTATTTTTTCTGTTCCTATATCTGCTGTCGTATTATTTTTAAAATACAAATAAAGCACTAATTCTTTCTTTTCTCCTGGTTTTAGAATTCCAATATCATAACTAATACTAGAATCACAAGACATACCTATATAGTCTTTATCATAAATTTCTCCACTTCCAATATTTTCTTTAGTATCATTTAATTGATAACTTAATAAAGAAGATGGTGAAAAAAGGTAAAGACAATAGTCGTGGCAATATTGAATTAGTGTATTATATTTTACTTCACTTCCTACCATATTATTGGTATCTGATAAGAGTTTACTATGTACTAAAAAATTTACTTTTAAATCAATATTATTTTTGTTTTCAAATTCATACTTTTTTACCAATATGCTATTTTTTAGTAAGGCAAAATCGGTTTGCTTAATTTGTAATTGAAAATAGGTATTTAAAATTTCAGTTTTTAAAATATTGGTATTTTCAGTATAATATTGATGATATTGATTATTGCAATCTTCATGTAAATAAATCATTCCAGAATCATTAATTTTAACACCAGTTAAAAATTCATCTATCCAACTTCTAAAATCTGGATTTGGATACATAACCCTTAACAATTCTCCTGTTTTACTATAACTTGCTGTAATGTTTTTTCCCCCAATAATAGCATTATTATAATATTTATTTTTCATTGTTTTCCCCTTTTCTAGTAACTTATCCTGTTTTTTCTTTTTCCATTTGTAGTTATTCTTTTTTACAATCACAGCGACATTTTTTAAATTAATTTAAAATTTTTTACTTGCTAATCTTATTAGCTTTTTTCTACTATTTTTACAATTTGATCTTCTATTTCATTTAATCTTAGTTTTAAAAGATTCATACTAGAATCGCTTGGATTTTTTGTAAAGTATTCCTCTTTGATAATCGTTTCCATATCTTCTAGTTCTTCTTTAAGTGTCTTCATTTTTTCTAAAATATCTCTTCTTGCTACTATTTCTTCACAAACCGGCTCTACCGTTTGTTCCATTGTTAAGTTTTCATCTAATGTATAAGTTTGGCCATAATCTGGAATGGTAACAGGAATGCTCACATTTTCTAATATTTTTTCTTTTAATACTTCTTGACTTTCTATTTCTCCATGTACTAAAAAGATATGTTTTGGCTTTGTAATAAAAGAATATATAAAGTTTAATAACCATTCTTGGTCAGCATGACCAGAATAGCCTTCTATATATTCTATTCTTGCATTTACTGCAATTTCTTCTCCAAAAATTCTTACCATTTTTTCGCCGTCTACTAGCTTTCTACCTAAAGTTCCAGGTGCTTGGTAACCAACAAATAGAATAGTGCTGTTCGGATCCCACAAATGATGTTTTAAATGATGTTTAATTCTACCTACTTCACACATACCACTAGCAGAAATAATGATAGCAGACTCTTTCTTTTCATTTAATGCTTTTGACTCATCTGCAGTTCTAGTAAACTGTAAACCTGGAAACTCTAAAGGATTATCTCCTCTTTGAATAATTGCTTGGGTTTCTTCATCAAATAAGTTAGCATTTTCCTTAAAAATTTCTGTAGCAGAAATAGCAAGTGGGCTATCTACATAAACAGGTACCCTCATTAAAGTTTGATATTTCTTTTTAAATTCTTCATCTTGGTGTTCATCTTTTAAATTGTTAATTTCATATAAAATTTCTTGGGTTCTTCCTACTGCAAAAGACGGGATAACAACAGTTCCACCTTTATCTAATGTTTCGGAAACAATATCTAAAAATAGGCTGGCTTTATCGTCATTTCTCATATGAAGTCTACTACCATAAGTAGATTCCATTACTAAGTAATCGGCTGTTTCTATCATCGTAGGAGAAGATAATAGTGGAATATCATTATTACCTAAATCTCCCGTAAATACTGCTTTGGTTTGTTTTCCATTTTCTGTTACCCATACTTCAATAATGGCAGAACCTAGCATATGTCCTGCATCATTAAAACGTACTTGAATATTTGGGTCAATTTCTACAATTTCATCATAATTGACTGGTTTAAAAATTTCCATAGTATGGATGGCATCTTCTGCTGTATATAAAGGAGGTAGGGCTTCTTTACCTTCTCTCATTCTTTTTTTGTTTCGCCATCCAATTTCTTGTTCTTGAATATGTCCACTGTCTGGTAACATAATAGAGCAAAGATCTCTGGTAGCCTTCGTAGTAATAACTGGATTACGATATCCTTCTACATATAACTTTGGAATTCTTCCAGAATGATCAATATGGGCATGTGTTAATAACATAAAATCAATATCTTTTACATCAAATGGAAATGGCTCACTATTTTTCATTTCGTCTTTACTACTGCCTTGATACATTCCACAATCCACTAAAAACTTTTTTCCTGCCCCTTCTACTAAAAAGTTGGAACCTGTTACAGTTTTGGTAGCTCCTAAAAAGGTAATTTTCATATTTAATTTCAATCCTCTCCTAAAAAATTATAATTTGTATTATATTTTATATTTTGGTCTTTGGTTAATAGTAATAATTTTTAATCTTTCTCTTTTTAATGAAGTGTCCCAAGTGACCCCAAATGGGGCCACTGAGAACCGTCCCTAAAGAAACAATTTTGTCTTTTTCTTTAGTTTCACCGTTCTATTGCTTTGTACTTCTACAACATTTTCTAAAATATTAGTATCATAATATTCTGCATATAATTTGCCTTCTTCTACTTTTGTTTCAATAATTAAATGATTTAAATCAATTAATTTACTATTAAATAAGTTTCCAATGATTTTTTGATTAATTTCTTTATCTGCCGTAACTTCATCAATAATTGCCATTTTTTGTGCTTTTTCTATTAATAATGATATTTCTTTTTCAAAAATATGATTTAATTTTTCTATTTCTTTTAGTTTCACTTCTTCTTCAAAAGGTAAAAAGCGATAATATCTTAATTCGTAAAAATAATGAATGACTTCTTCCTTTTTTTGTGCTTTAATGGTTTTGATTTCAAAACATTCTAAGAATAGTATACATAGTTGTAATAACGCTTCTCTTCTATCTGTTTTATTTTCTAAATCTAAACTATCTAAAAACTCTACCCTTTTTTCTACTTTTTCCTTACGAGCAACATATTCTTTTGGATCAATTAAATTGTTGCTTTGTTTCATTTTCTCAACTAGTTCTTGTCTTTCTTCTACTAAACGATTGGTTAAATGCCTAATACTAAAAATCTTCTCTTTATTAGGTAATTTTTCATTTCTTTCTTCATACTCCTGTTGTAAAAGAATCTTATTATTCATGATTTTATCAATTTTTTCAATTTTTTTGGTGATTTCCTTTTTTTCTTTGGTAATTTCTTCTAGAAATTTTGGCTTATTACTTAATTTTTCTAATTCTATTTTATTTTCCTTTTTTAACTTTTTCCATAAAGTTGCTTGTGTTTCATCCTGTTCTGCCACAATCTCTATCACTAATTTACAAAATAGAGATACTATTTTTTTACTTCTTTCTTCTCCAAAGTTTTGTTTCATGTTCTCAGCAGCTAACATAAAATAATCTGCTAATTCACTCTTATTATTTATCCATTGAGCCATAAAATCTTGCCCTAGTAAATATAGAAAACTTTGGAAGATAAGATTTACAGGAATATTGGTAATATCTTTTGTAACAATATCCCATGACCAGCCATTAAAATCTCGAATTACTTCTGTTTCATGCATTCTTAGTCCTAAATTAAAAAAGGCTGTAAATGGTGTTTGTAAAAGCTTTTCTTCTTCTGGAAAACAAATTTCTTTTTCTCCTAGTACTAAAATAGCGTTTAATAAAACAAATTCATTTCCTAAAGCTACGATTTTTCCTTTTTCTTTATCTACCATAAAATCTACTTTTTGCTTTTTTTCATCTACTAAAACATCTTTGGTGGTAATAATTTCTTCACATTTTTTATCAATGATTTGGAGTATTTTTTCAAAAAAATCTTCTTTATTTTCTACTTGTACTTTTGTTTTTTGATAATCTTGATATCCATTTTCTATTTTATAGAACATGCTTAAAAGAAGATTTTTGGTATCGAAAGAAAATTTCTTTTTTTCCAAAACCTTCTCTAAGCGATTTGTATAATCTGTTATATGAAGCTTTTTAAGTATTTTTTCCTTTTTATCCATATGCCACCTTTTTTCATTAGTTCATGTTCTATATGCCATTCTTATTATGGTATTATTTAAGTTATAATATTATTGATTTTTAGTTTTATTTTAATTTCTATTTTTATTTTAATTCTTATTTTTTAATTTTCTATTCTTCTGTTTGGTCCATAGGTGCCATTTTAAGCTCTTGCCATCTTTCTTTTGGCATTAATACTTCACGAGGTTTACTACCTTGGTAACCAGAGATAATTCCTCTTTCTTCCATTTGGTCTATAATTCTTCCAGCTCTAGCATATCCTACTTTAAATCTTCTTTGAATAAAAGAAGTAGAGGCTTGCCTTGTTTCTACCACAGTATCAATTGCTTCCATTAATAATGGATCTGTTCCATCATCATCTGGTCCGCCTTCTGTTTCTAGTTCTTTATCTGTTTTGTTGGCATTTTCAATTTGTTCTATAATATCTTCATTATATACCACTTCGCCATTTGCTTTAATAAAGTCTACTATTTTTTCTACTTCTTTATCAGAAATAAATGCTCCTTGCACCCTAGTAGGCTTTGGTGCGCCTGATGGATAGAATAACATGTCACCTTTACCAAGCAATTTTTCTGCTCCTACCATATCCAAAATGGTTCTAGAGTCTACTTGTGAAGAAACTGCAAAAGAAATTCTAGATGGAATATTGGCTTTAATAATTCCTGTAATAACATCAACAGAAGGTCTTTGTGTTGCAATTACTAAATGCATTCCAGCAGCTCTTGCTTTTTGTGCTAAACGGCAAATAGAATCTTCTACATCTTTGGAAGCTACCATCATTAAATCTGCAAGCTCATCAATAATAATAACGATTTGTGGTAAATTTCCTGATTCTTCTTGTTTTGCCACTTCATTATATCCTTTAATATCTCTTACCCCTTTTGTAGCAAATAATTGATAACGATTTTCCATTTCTTGCACAGCCCATGCCAATGCACCTGCTGCTTTTTTTGGATCTGTTACTACTGGAATTAATAAATGTGGTATACCATTATATACAGAAAGTTCTACAACTTTTGGGTCTATCATTAATAATTTTACTTCACTTGGCTTTGCTTTATAAATAATACTAGCAATAAGAGTATTGATACATACACTTTTTCCAGAACCTGTTGCACCTGCAATTAATACATGGGGCATTTTTGCAATATCTGTTACTACTGGATCCCCTGCTACATCTTTTCCTAACCCAAAAGCAAGTTTAGACTTATGATTTTGGAAAACATCTGATTCTATCATTTCTCTAAAATGAACAACTTCATTTTCTTTGTTTGGAATTTCAATTCCTACTGCTTGTTTACCTGGAATTGGAGCCTCAATACGAATGGTTTCTGCTGCTAAATTTAAAGCAATATCATCTGCTAAATTTGCAATTTTGCTAACACGAACCCCCTCTGCTGGTTTTAGCTCATATCTAGTAATAGCAGGGCCTACAGATACATTTTCTACTTTGGCAGAAACGCCAAAACTATATAATGTTTTTTGTAATTTGGTTGCTGTATCTGTTACCATTTTTTTACTTGCTTTATTTCCTTTTTTCTCTGGCTCACTTAAAAGCTGAACAGGAGGAAATTCATAATTTTCATCTTCAGCAGTAATGGTATGCTCTAATTGTAAAACTTCTTTTACCTTATCTTCTTTTTGTTCTTCTACTTGTTTAAATAAATTTGCTTCAATAACATCTGGGGATGTTTCTTGTTGTTGCTGTTTTTCTTCTTCCTTTTCTTTTTTCTTTCCTAGTCCACCAAAAAATGGTATGTCTAGTTCGTCTTTACTATGATCATATTTTTTAGCAGATTTTTTATCTTCTTCATCATCTAAATTAATGGTTAATTGATTTTCAATTTGTGAAGCTAATTTTTCTGCTTCTTCTTTTTCTCTTAAACGTCTTTGCCATCTTGTTTCTTTTGCATTTGCCGGTAATTCTTCTTTATTTCGTTTTTTATCATTTTGTCTTTGCAATTTTTCTTCTCTTCGTTCTTCTTTTCTTTCTTCTAAATGATCTAAGAAATTGCTTATCATTTCTGCTGGGCGAATTCCGAACATAAATACAAGAAGAATAATGGAAACTCCAATTGTTAAAATAATAGCTCCTACTTCTCCTAATGCACTAATTAATGGAACAGCAACACAAGCGCCAACGATTCCTCCACCAATATCTTTTTCTCCCAAATAATAACTGTCTTCTATAATTTGCGTAAAATCTCTATCTTCTATAGTAAGATTTCCATTGCCTACTTGAAAAATCGTAAGCATTGCTGCTATGCAGACCAAAAAAATTCCATATTGAATTAATTTATGAATTAAATATTCTTTATCATTATGAGTCATATAAATGGCAATTAATAATAAACCGATAGGAATCACATATTTAATAAATCCCATAATACCACCAAGCATTGGGCTTAAGGTAGCGCCAATACTTCCGGATTTTGTATAAATTAATATCATTAATAAGATAGCAAGTAATACTAGTACTACTACCGCTACATTAATATCTACTTTGTTTTTACTTCTTTTTGCTCGTCTTTTTGCCAAACTAGCCCCTCCTTTGTCCAAGAACTTCTTTAAAAAAAGTCAGAAATCGGAAACTTCCGATATCTGACTTCCGAAAAAACACTCTATTTAAGTTCTTTTCTATTATCTTGAATTACTTTTAATGCATCTTGAAGTGCAACTTCAATTCCAGCTAGAACACTATCTGCATAATCTTTGGTTCCTTTTGAAATTTCGCGAGACATTTCATTTGCTGTTTCTATAATTTCTACTTTCTTTTCATAGGCCTTTCTTGTAATTTCGTGTTCATCAATCATAGAAATAATTCTATTTTCTGCTTCTTTAATAATTTCATCTGCCTCATTTTGAGCTTCCACTAAAATTCTTTGTCTTTCTTCTTTTACCCATTTTGCTTGTTTTAGCTCTTCTGGTAGTTTTAATCTAATTTCTTTAATAATATCTAAAATTTCTTCTTTATCTACAACACATTTACCAGAAAAAGGTACATTTCTGCTTTTTTCTAACATATCTTCTAATGTTTCTAATAAGGTGAATATTTCCATTGCTTTAACCCCTTTCAACCTAAAAAGTAGGAATTCTACTTTTTTCTTAAGAATATAAGACTCACTCTTCCATATTTTCTTATATCATAAACATCTACATTTAATTCTTTCAATTCGAGTAATTCTCGTTTCTCATCATCGGTTTCTATGATTAGGTTTCCTTTTTCATTTAGTAAATTTAGTGACAAAATTCTTTCTGCAGCATCAACTGCAATATTCGCTTCATAAGGTGGATCGATATAAACAAAATCCAATTTTACCTTTTCCTGCTGTAAAATTTCTAAAGCTTTTTTATAGTCTTTTTTAATAATAACTGCTTTTTCTGTTAGCTTTGTTTTTTCTAAATTGGAGTATATCATTTTTACTGCCAACTGATTTTTTTCACAAAAATAGGCTTTTTCGGCACCTCTACTTAAAAATTCAATTGCAATAGCTCCACTTCCTGAAAACAAATCTAAAATAACAGAATCTTCTTGGATATTAGGTTGTAAAATGTTAAATAAAGATTCTTTTACTCTATCTAATGTTGGCCTTGTAGACAATTCTTGAATTGAATTTAATTTTGTTCCTCTTGCTGTTCCACTAATTACTCTCATAGTACCTCTTATGATATACTTCTATTTTATAGTTTTTAGCTAATATGTCAATATTTTTAACACAATTGTAATATTTTCTTAATGCAATTGTAATAATGTTAAATAATTGTAATATTTTTCTAGTTGTATTATATAACAAGTATTTGTAAAAGTAAAGTAATTTTTTCAATGAATTTTAGTACTAAGCAATTTATTCAAAGTAAATATATTACAAAAGTGTAGACCGCGTAAGCGACCAAACGGAGTGGCTGTGCCACGAAGTGCGAATTGGAGCAATTTTCATGCTAGTATGTGCAGAAAATCGTAGATTTTCTTGCACAATATAGGAAATTGCGACACCAAGGTCAAACGTTGTAATATATTTACTTTGAATATTATAATAGCTAAAAATAGAGATAGCATTTAAAAGCTATCTCCACTTTTTACATTCTCTTAGTCCTTATTCACATCTTTTAATAACTCTAATTGTGAAATTAAAAGAGATTCCATTTTTGCTTTGTAAACATCAAATTGTTTTTGTACTTCTTCCATTTCTTTTTTCTTTAAAGTTAATTCTTGTTCTAATTCTGTAACAGCTTGTTTGGCAGTTGCTTGTGCTTCATTAATCATTTGCTCAGCTTGTTGTTTTGCAAGCCTTTTTACCTCATCTGCTGCAGATTGTGCCATTACCAAAGTATTTTGTAAAGTTCCTTCGATATTTTTATATTTTTCCATACTTTCTTGTAAATCTTCTATTTTATTTTTTGCTTCTGCAACTTCTTTATATATTTTTTCGTAGTCTGCTGTTAATTCATCTAGAAAGTCGTCTACTTCTTCTACACTATATCCATTCATCATTTGTTTTGAAAATTTTTTGTTCTCAATATCTAAAGGGGTTAGCATATTTTTTCCTCCTACATTTTTTGCTTCGTAAAACAGATAGCCTTGTTATTTGCTACCTGCTTTTTCTTTAGTTATTATTTCTTAGCCATGAAACGGATAATTTATTTTTAATTTCATCTCTAGCCATTTCGTTTTCAATATCATAATTAAATGGTGCAATTAATACAATAGAATTAGAAATTTTTTGCATATGACCATCTAAAGCATGTACTGCTCCAGATACTACATCTATAATTCTTCTTGCAACATCTTTATTTACATATTCTAAATTAACAATTACGGATTTCTTTTGTTTTAATAAATCGCAAATATTAGCAGCTTGTTCAAAGTTTGTTGGTTGAGAAATAACCATTTTTACTTGTTGAACTTGTGGCATACTAACTACTTTGCTATTTTTTCTTCCCCAAGGTCTTCTTGTTTCTTGTTCTTGATCCTCTTCTTCGGTAGCTTCTTCCTCTTCTTGATCGTAGTTTTCTACCTCTTCTTCTTCTTTATCTTCAGCTGGGTCCATTCCAAATAATCCCCATACTTTTTCCATAATAGCTCCTGCCATTTAAACAACCTCCTAATTCGAATTTATCATTCGTTTAACTGTAAATAGTATCTAACTTTTTAGTCTTCTTGTCAATAGTTTTTGTGTTTGTAATCATAATTTAATATTATTGTAATATATTTGTAATATAATTGTAATATTTTATGTCGGTTTTTTTAGAATTTCATCATATAAAGTCAAACTGATAGCATTTTGAATTTCTTCATCTGTAAAGCCTAATTCTTCTAGTTCTGTTCTTGTATAATTTTCTACTATGGCATATTTATCATTTTGTCTTTTTATTTTAATCCAAATTTTATCTTGGTATCCAGCTCTTGTTCTAACTACATAATGAAGTTCATTTTCTCCTTTTGTTTCTGTACCAATAGCAGTATTTGGAATCTTTTTGCCACTATCACTCCACCAAATAATGGTAAAAGAAATTTTGCGGTAACTAATAAGTTCTTGTACTTGTTTATCTATTTTAAAGGTAATAACTACTTTGTTTTCTTCTTCTAAAATATTAACAATTTCGCTAGTTACTTCACTTCCACTTGGTAATCTTAAGTCAACAGATTGCCCTACTTCTGCATTTTTGACTTGTTCAGAATCCATACTGCAAGCAATATAGCATTCAAAATTATTAATAATTT
Organism: Bacillota bacterium; assembly: GCA_963929915.1. Taxonomy (GTDB): domain Bacteria; phylum Bacillota; class Clostridia; order TANB77; family CAG-508; genus CAG-273. Next base: position 246,101 of record CAWVJY010000008.1, on the reverse strand, counting down.
TAGCACTTTCTTTACTATCCGCTACTACTTGCCCTGTTTTTAAATTAAGTCCTTCTAAAAATTCTGTTGTAATTTTGCTAAAATCATCTGTTGTTAAAACATCTTCTAATCCATCTACTTTATATGACACTACACCACTAATTGGTGCTGTTAGTCGTTCTGCTCCTTGATTTAATTGATTTTCATATTCACTTCTTTCATCAATTAATTTTTTTAAGTAAGATCCTGCTGGACTATATTCACCTGCTATTTTTGCTTTTTTTGTAATACTGTCTGCAATACTTTTTTTCGTTTCACGGATTGTTTGTAAATTATTGACTTGATATAAAGAAGCAATATCATCTTCTATTTGTTTTTCTAGAGCTTTCACATCACTGGGATACAAAGGTTCCTCTTTTGCCATAGCTTCATCTATTTTTGCATCTAAATCTTGTATTTTTTTTATGAGATTTTCTTCCCCACTAGAATAATAACGAAAAATGTCTTCTCCTTTTGCTACTCGTTCTCCTTCTGTTTTTATTTGTTCCATTCCATTTTTATAATTAGAACCTTTTACAATTGTTTCATCTCTAATAACATAGCCTGTTCCTTTTTCTTCTTGATAAATCATTCCTTGTTCTACCATAAAGGTATCTGTTGGGTTCTGAATAAATATTATAACTTTATAGATGCAAAAAATAATAACCGCAAGAACCACAATCAAAGCAATCAGAATTTTTTTATGCCCTATAATGTCATTCCACATATTCTTTATATTCTTTGATTTCTTTTTTCGAGGTGCTATTTTCTTATTTTTCATTTTTTCAGATGCTGTTACATTTTTTTTATTCTCCACTGTAATCCTCCACAATACATTGTATATTTTCTTGTATTGGTGCTAAAGCATTTAGCCATTTTATATTTTTATCTTTTCGAAACCATGTTAATTGCCTTTTTGCATATCTTCTGGTTTCCATCTTTAATTTTTCAATCATTTCTTCTTTGGTTATATTTCCTTGCAAATAACTTACTACCTCTTTATACCCTAACCCTTGCATAGCAGTAGGAAAAGTATTATATTTTTTTAGCAAGTTTTCTACTTCTTGAATTAACCCTTGCTCTATCATGTTGTCCACTCTTTGGTTAATTCTATTATATAATTTTTCTCGATCCATTGTAATCGCAAAAACATGATAGTCATAAGGTGGTGGATTTTGCCTAGATAGTTTTTCTAGTTCTGTTTTGGTTTTACCTGTTTGACGGTAAAGTTCTAATACCCTCATAATACGCTTCTTATCGTTTTTACTAATCGTTTCCATTGCTTTTGGATCAATCTCTTTTGCTTTTTCATATAGTACTTCTAGACCTTTTTCTTGTATTTGCTCTTCTAGTTGTTTTCTATAATTACTATCTAATTCTATTTCTGGGTACTCAATATTTTTAACTAAGCTTTCTATATAAAGTCCTGTACCTCCTACCAAAATAGGCACTTTATTATACTGTAAGATATTTTCTATTGCTAAGGTAGCATCTTTTTTAAAATCTGCTACACTATACCTTTTACTTGGTGAAACAAAATCCAATAAATAATGTGGTATTCCTTGCATTTCTTCTTTGGTTGGTTTTGCAGTTCCTATATTCATTTCCTGATAAATTTGCATAGAATCACAAGAAACAATTTCTCCTTGTATTTGTTTAGCAAGCTCTATGGATAATTTAGTTTTGCCTGAAGCTGTTGGACCACAAATCACAATTACTTTTGGTTTGTTTTTTTGCATAATTTTCTTTGTATAATATAAAGGATATTATACAACATTCTCCTTTCTTTTAAGCTACTTATTATACTGCTTATTTTGTTATTTTAATTTTAATTTTTATTTTTTAGTTTGCATATTTTTAAATATTGTTTCATTTATTGGTTAGCTTGTACTAAACTTAAAATTCCATTTTGAATATCTTGAAAATAAAAAAATTCAATTACTAAAACAATTACTAAAATAATAACAGCTAGAATAATTCTATTTCTAAATTTTTCAGGTTTTAATCTTCCTTCTTTCCAATAACGATAAGAACTTGCCAAAAATGGCAAAACTAAGATTCCATTGACTGGTACAAAGGTAAAAGTAATAAAGTTAGAACCTAAATTACTATTGGTACCTAAATCTATATCTTTTGTACTTAGCCAATAAACAAAAGATACTAGCATATACATAAGAGCCATTCCTACCACAATAAAAATCCATTTTTCTTTTTTTTCTATGGTTGTACCTAAAAAACGATACATTAAAAATATTGCTACAATATTTAATACTAATATACAAAAATAGATAAATAAAACCATGTTTTTTCCTCTTCTCTTTTTCTTAAATTTTGTACTACTTTGTACTATTTTTTATTACTTTTTGCCAATCTGCTAATTATCTAATTTTATGTTGTTTTATGTAAAAAAACTTTGTATTATTTTTATCTTCTTGAAAATTTCTTTTCAATATCTGTTTTGGTCATTTTAATTGCGGTTGGTCTTCCATGTGGACAGGTAAATGGATTTGGAAGCACTAATAATTGACTCATTAAGTTGTCTACTTCCTCTTTGGTAAGTGCCATATTAGCTTTTACTGCTGCTTTACAAGCAACAGTTGCAATAAACTTTTCTTCTTTTTCTTGTTTAGCAGTTCTAGCTACAGTATTAATTTCATCTAATGTTTCTAGAAATAGCTCTTTGGTATCTAAGTCCAAACAAATATTAGGAACTCCACTTAGTTTGATAGTGTTTTCTCCAAATTCTTCTAAGGTGAAACCTGCTTTTTCAAACATTTCCATATTTTCTTTTGCAATATCCATTTCTTTATGAGACAAATTAATAATATCTGGTAATAGCATTAATTGAGAATCTTTTTGGTCATCACTATAATAGTTCTTTTTTACTTTTTCATATAAAATTCTTTCATGTGCTGCATGTTGATCTAAAATGTAAAGTTCTTTTCCTAATTCTAGAATAATATAGGTAGAAAATGCAATACCTATAAATTTGTAATCAGGAATTTGTTGTTTATCTTCTTTTGGAAAAATAGAAATATTTTCTACTGCTTCTAGTTCTTCTGGTTTTACTGTAATTTTTTCTTCTTTTTTCTTTTCTTCCTCGGCAAGCTTTCTTAATTCTGATGGCATTGCGCCAAAAGTACGTAAATACATTTCATCAAAATTCTTGTTATCTTTTTGGTTTGTTGTATTTTCTTGTTTCTTAACTTTATTTTGTTCTTGAATTTCTTGTATATCTATTTTTTTAGTAGGTAATTCATAAGGTGATTTTTCTTCTGAAACACCAAATTTATTGGTATAAAGTTCGGCAATGAAATTACCTTTATCTTCTGGTTCATTATCTGTTTGTTTTTCTTCCTTCTTTTCTTTTTCTTCATGTTCTTTTACCAATCTTCTGAATAGGCCACCCAATGTTTTTTCTTCTTTGTTCTCTTCTTGCTTATCCTGATTTTTATTGGTATCTGCTATATTAGGATTATACCTAAGATTTGCTGCATCTAGGGGTGTTGTACTTACTGGTATTGTATTTGTAGGAATTGCGGTAGAATTCACTATCGTATTTATTTTCGTTTCTTCTGGTACTTGTTCTGTATCTGCTACTAAATCTCCTTTTAATAAAGTATCTTTAATAGCATGATATACTGCTTTAAATACTTTGCTTTCTTCTTCAAAACGAACTTCTAATTTTGCAGGGTGTACATTAACATCTACTTTATTAGGACTCATTTCTATATTTAACACTAAAAAGCCATATTTGCCAATTGTAATTAACCCTTTGTAGCCTTGCTCTGCTGCACTTGTTAATGTTTTATCTTTAATATATCTTTTATTCACAAAAAATAGTTGGTTAGAACGATTAGAACGTGCTATAACTGGTTTTCCAATTACCCCCGTTATTTTAATATCTTCATATTCATAAGATACATCTAAAATATTTTCTGCAATATCTTTTCCATAAATACTATAAATAACGGCTTTACTATCTCCATTTCCTGGTGTTTGAATAATGGTTTTTCCTGTATTGATTAGCCTAATAGCAACCTCTGGATGTACTAAAGCAATTCTAGTTACTACATCTTCTATGTATCCTGCTTCTGTAAAATCCTTTTTTAAAAATTTATATCTAACAGGAGTATTGTAAAATAAATTTTGAATCGTAATGGTACTTCCTTTGGAGCAACCTGCTTCTTCTTTATTTAAAAGCTTTCCACCTTCTATTTCCACTTTGTAACCAATTTCATTTTCTGCTGTTTTAGAAACAAGTTCTACTTTACTAATAGCTGCAATACTAGCTAAAGCTTCTCCTCTAAACCCCATAGAAGTAACGGTCTCTAAATCTTCTGCTTTTCTAATTTTAGAAGTTGCATGTCTCTCAAATGCAATTTCCATATCATCTGGAGCAAATCCCTTTCCGTTATCTGTAATTCGAATATAAGAAATTCCTCCATTTTTTATTTCTACATTAATAACGGTTGCTCCCGCATCAATAGAATTTTCCATTAATTCTTTTACTACAGATGCTGGTCTTTCTATAACTTCTCCTGCCGCAATTTTATTAATCGTATTATCATCTAATAGTACAATATTTCCCATGTATTTTCCTCCATATTTTTCTATTGTTTTTTCTGTTACAAATTATATCATTCTTTTTTGTTTTTTTGTAGACTTTTTTAGATTTTTTTCATTTCAGCCAAGAGGGACGGTCCTTTTTGGCTGATTTTCGACCAAAAAAGAACGTCCCTATTGGTTGATTTTCAGCCAGTTGGGACATTCCTTTGCTTTTTCTAATTATATTTTACTTTTACAATTTAGCTTTGTAACACTTTTAAAAAATAAGAATACTATATACCATACGAAAGAACTAAAATATTTTTTTGATAGGGAGGTATAGAAAATGGGATGTTGTGGTAATAACGGAGAAATTTTATGGTTTATCATCCTATTCTTGTTACTTTTCTGCTGTGGTAATAACAATTGCTGTAGCTGTAACAACGGATGTGGTTGCTAGTTCAACAGAATTAAGTACATGTTTTTGAAAGGGGGGAATTAGTATGCCAGAAAATAGAGGATGTGGATGCGGTTTTGGATTTGGTGATGACTGCATTTGGATTATTATAGTTCTTATTTTAATCTGCTGCTGTTGCGGTGGTAATGGTAGAAATGGATGTTGCTAATTTTAGTTAATTATTTTTTGCCATAATCTATTGCCTCATTTGACTTATTATAAGTTAAATGGGGTATTTTTATATTAATAGTATCAATAAAGACGGAGATTTTGTCAAAAATCTCCGTCCCCATTGACACGGTATGTTTTTATTTTCTCTTTTTTTCTGTTTCTGGGATTTGGCTTTGCTTTCTTCTGTCTTCCTTTCTTCTTCCCCCAGATACATCTATTTCATTTTTTCTCCTATCTTCTTTGCTTTTTCTTCTATTTTCAAATAAGTTTCCTTTTCCATCTACTATCATTTTTATTTCTCCTTATTCTTGATTTCTTTTCTTTATCTTACTCGATGTTTTTTCAAAAATCAAGAGATTTTGGAATTTTTTAAAATTATTTTTTATTCATAGTAATAAAGCAATAACGACTTTTCTAATAGAAAAGTCGTTACTCATTGGTTGGGCTGGGTAGATTCGAACTACCGCATGCTAGAGTCAAAGTCTAGTGCCTTACCGCTTGGCTACAGCCCAGTATTTACAATTATATTATGGGGTGGAAGATGGGACTCGAACCCACGGTCTCCAGTGCCACAAACTGGCGCGTTAACCAACTACGCTACATCCACCATCACATATTACGCTCACACGCATATATAATTGTACAACAAAATGTTGTTATTTGTCAACCATTATCTTTTATTTTTTTAAGATTATATATTTTTCTCTTTTTTATTTTGCATTTTAATTTTCTTTACTACTAATATATTTTCTTCTTATTACTTTTCTTTCTATTCTTCTACTGCCCAAATAATTAATCTATTTGTAGTATCATCTGTACAAGTTGTTAAAGAAATTTCTCTTTTTCCATTTGTATCTCTAGTTGCATAACTAAAATCTTGAGGAGTAGTGGTATATGTTTTATAAATTTCGTATGTTACCCTATTGCCGTCCATATCTGTTAAATAAATTTTGTCCCCTTCTTCTAATCTTTTATTATTAGAAAAGAAAGTTCCATTTCTAAAGTTATGTCCTGCTAAAACCGTATTTCCTACTTGATTAATACCAGCTCCATACATAAGTCCGATAGAAGTTTCTAATGATTTAGGTGTTACTTTGTCTAATATTACATAACTTACATCTGTTTTAGGAATTTCTATTTTTCCTACTACATTATAGCCTTTATAAGTAAGACCTGTGTTAGAGCTTCCTTCACCTCCAGTTGTATTTTGAACTGTATTTTCAACATTTATATTTGGTTCTATTACCTCTGTATTGTTTTCATTATTTTGGTTGTTCTGTTCACTATTGTTTAAAACATTATTAATATAACCATCAAAATCATGAATTCCGCCTTCTGAATCTGCACCAGTAATATATGTTTTATACCAATCTAATCCTACAAAAACTAATAAACCAATTATTACTATAATAGCAATTACTAAAATAACAGTTAAAACTTTACTATATTTACTATTTTGCATTTGTATTTCCTCCTATCAACATTTATCTTACAATTATTATTATAGCACATTTTTGTAAGATAATCTATAGGTTTATGAGATAATTTTAGGTCCCATAGGTCTTCCTGCCAATAGGTGAAAATGAATATGCATTACTTCTTGTCCAGAATCTGGTCCACAATTTGCAATTAAGCGAAATCCTTTTTCTTCTATACCTAATTGTTTAGCAAGTTTTTGAACTACTTTCATCATTTTTCCCATTAAAGCACTATCTTCATCAGAAATATCTAATAGAGTAGCTATATGTTTTTTAGGAATAATTAAAACATGGATAGGTGCTGCTGGATTAATATCTTTAAATGCTAAAATTTCATCATCTTCATATACTTTTTCTGAAGGAATTTCTCCCTTTATAATTTTACAAAAAACACAATCTTCCATTTTTATAAATCCCTTTCTTTTTATATTATTTTTCATCTTTTATTTAATTAATGTATTACATTTATATTCTTTAAGTTATAGAGTAACATTTATAAATAATGATTCAGAATACATCTATTTTTCTAAAATAGCCTTAATTCTCCTTACTCCTGCTGAACTAGATTCTTCTTTTTTTATTTTAAAATGTCCTAACTCTCCTGTATGGGTAACATGAGGTCCACCACAAATTTCTTTACTAAAATCTCCAATTGTATATACCTTTACTTTTTCTCCATATTTATTTTCAAATAAACCTGTTGCACCAGATGCTTTTGCTTCTTCTAAAGTCATTTCTTCACAAGTTACTGGCAAGTCACGTTTAATTTGTTCATTTACCAAATTTTCTACTTGTTGTAATTGTTCTTTTGTCATTTTTTCTGGATGAGTAAAGTCAAATCTTAATCTTTCTGTAGTAATATTAGAACCACATTGTTTTGCATGATCTCCTAATACAATTTGTAAAGCTTTATGTAAAAGGTGGGTTGCAGTATGGTAAGCTATTGTTTGCTCATTTTGTTCTGCAAGTCCTCCTTTGAATTTTAATTCACTACCTTGTCTAGATTTTTCTTGATGTTCTTTAAATAGTTTATCAAATTCAGATAAATCTACAGTAAATCCTTGCTCTTTTGCTAAATCTGTTGTAATTTCTGGAGGGAAACCATAAGTTTCATATAATTTGAAAATAGTATACCCATCTATCATGGTTTTATTCTCTTGTTTTGCTTTAGCTACTACTTTTTCAAATTCCTTTTCTCCATGAGATAAAGTCTTCATAAATTTGTTTTTTTCTTCTATAATAGTTTGCTTAATCATGTCTTTTTTAGATTGTAATTCTGGATATAGCTCTTGCAAAGTATCTATGTATAAATCAATTAAGTTTCCTAGTTCCTCTAAATTTATTTGTAATTTATTTAAATGTCTTGTCATTCTTCTAATTAGTTTTCTTAATACATAACCACGGTCTATATTGCTTGGTTTTCCGCCATCTGCAATAACCATAATACTTGCACGTAAGTGTTCTGCTACAATTCTTCTACTTTCTATAGAATCTTGTTTTGCAAGTTCTTTTAATTTTTCCATAATTGGTAAAAATATTTCTGTATCAAATGGAGTTTCTTTTCCTTGCAAAAGCATTGTCATTCTTTCTAGTCCAAGACCAGTATCTACATTTTGTTGTTTTAATTTAGAAATAGACCCATCTTTGGATTTATAATATTCCATAAATACATTATTCCAAATTTCTACATACTTTCCACAGCTACAAGAAGGCTGGCAATCTGGTCCACAAGCAGGCTTACCTGTATCTAAATACATTTCTGTATCTGGACCACAAGGTCCTTCTTCTCCTGCTATCCACCAGTTATCATCTTTACCATAAAAATAAATTCTTTCTTCTGGAATTCCTGCTTTTTTCCAAGCATTTGCTGCCACCTCATCTCTTGGTGCATCTTCATCACCTGCAAAACAGGTTACAGATAATTTGTTAGGGTCAATGCCAAATTCTTTGGTTAATAGCTCATAACTCATAGTTATTGCTTCTTCTTTAAAATAATCTCCTAAAGACCAATTTCCTAACATTTCAAAATAGGTTAAATGTCTATTATCTCCAACTTCATCAATATCATTGGTTCTTAAACATTTTTGATAGTCTGTAAGACGTTTTCCTTCTGGATGAGTTTCCCCTAAAAGGTATGGTACTAAAGGTTGCATACCTGCTGTGGTGAATAATACAGATGGGTCGTTTTCTGGTATTAATGGTGCACTTGGAATAATTTTGTGTCCATGTTTTTCAAAAAATTTTAAATAGGTATTTCTAATTTCAATTGCTTTCATTGTTATTTTATTTGTACTAGACTTTTTTATACTTCTTCTTTTTGTTTTTGATACCAAGTAATTTTTAAGTATCTAGAGCAAATTCTCCTTTCTGTTTTCACTGTATTGTTATCATATCATTTTTATGGTTGTTTTTCAATATTTATAGCATATTTTTTCCAGCTAATTTGTTTACTGATTTTTCTTATTATAATTCAATTCTTCCAACTAGTTCTACTCCATCCAAACCTGTAATTTTTATATTTTGTATGGTATTTTCTAGTTCTTGTTCTGTTTGTACTTTTACTACCATGTAATTTGTGGTATGACCTTTTATGTATTTACCTTCTCTATCTTCCAACAAAACCTCTACTATTTTGCCTAAATATTCTTGGTTATAGGCAAGTTCATTTTTGTTTGAAAGTTCTATTAGTAAATTGCTTCTTTCTTCTTTTTTATTGCCATCTATTTGGTTTGGCATTTTTGCAGCTACTGTTCCTTTTCTTGGAGAATATTTAAAAACATGCATTTTATAGAACTGTATTTTCTTTAGGAATTCATAAGTTGTTTGAAACTCTTCTTCTGTTTCTCCTGGAAAGCCTACAATAATATCTGTTGTTAAGTGTACATTTGGATATGTGTTTCTTAAAATCTCTACTCCTTTTTCAAAAATTTCAGTAGTATATTTTCGATTCATTCTTTTTAATGTTTCATTACATCCACTTTGTAAAGATAAATGAAAATGGTCACAGATTTTAGAAAGTTTGGAAAGTCTTGTTACAAATTCTTCTGTAATTAACGTAGGCTCTAAGGAACCCAAACGAATTCTTTCAATTCCATCTATTTTTTGGATTTCTTCTAATAAATCAATTAATCTATATTCTTGTCGTTCTCCGGTCAAAATCTTTTCCATAAGAGGCTAAGTGAATTCCAGTAATAACTACTTCTTTAATACCTTGTTTGCTAATTGCAGTAATTTCTTGAATAACACTTTGTGGCTCTCTACTTCTAATACGACCTCTGGCATAAGGTATAATGCAATAGGAACAGAACTGGTTACACCCATCTTGTACTTTGATGACTGCTCTTGTTTTTTCTGTGTAGGTAACATTTCCAAAGTCTAGAAACTCTTTTTGGTTTGCTACATTGGAAACATTTACAATATCAATTTTACTTTTCTGACTAGAGCTAGAATCCTTGTTATCTATGCTTTTTTTGCTAGTTATTTTATTTGTTTCATTTTCTTTTTCTCTTTCAATTTTTTTCTCTTTTTTGCTCGTCTTTTCTTGTATTGCTTTTTCTACATACCACACAATATCATTTTTTTCATTAATTCCTAATATTAAATCTATTTCTGGTATTTTTTCTAATTCTTGTTTTGCCACTTGTGCATAACAACCTACTGCAACTAAAATAGAATTTGGTGATACTTCTTTTACTCTTCTTAACATTTGCCTAGATTTTTTATCTGCCATGTTAGTTACAGTACAAGTATTAATAATATAGATATCTGCTTTTCGTTCAAAATCTACTATTTCGAATCCTACTTCTTTTAATTTTTGCATCATTGCATTTGTTTCGTATTGATTTACTTTACAACCTAATGTGTAAAAAGCAACTGTTTTTATGTTTTTATTTTGCATATAATTACTACCTTTCAGCAATTTTATTTTTTATAACTAATCATTTTATATCGTTTTTTCTCTTAAATATCTTTTTAGAAGGAAAGTTAAAAAATACGGAAATGTATAAAATTGTCCATTAAATCCTATATTTTTATATCCTAGCTTTATTCCATACTTAATATCTTTATATTTTTCACTTTCAATTAAGTTTCTTAAGGAAACGGTAGCGCCATCATTGGCTTTTACTTCAACTGGAATAAGAGAGTCTTTATCTCTAACAAAAAAATCCATTTCTATTGTAGCTTTTTCGTTTTTATAAAAATATAGTTGATATCCTTGTTTTACTAGCATATCTCCTATAATATTTTCATAAATAGCCCCTTTATAGGTATTAAAATTTTTGTTGTTTCTTAAATCCTCTTGCGCTTCTTCGTCTAGTGAACCAATTAATAATCCTGTATCTCTAAAGTAAATACGATAATTATCTGGATTAAAGTTTCCACCTAGTGGAAGTTCTGGCTGTTCTAAACAATAACAAATATTAATAATTCCACTATCTCTTAACCAGTCTATTGTTCCTATATATTCACGATTTCTGGCACCTGTTTCGATTTTTGAAATTTGAAATTTTTTATTTTCATTTCCTAAAAATATAGGTATTTTACGATACACATTTAAAATTTTTGCATGGTCTAATCCCCCTGCATATTTAGTAATATCTTCTTCATAATCTTGAAGAATTTGTTTTTGCATTTTTAATGTTCCACTATAATTATTCTGTTTTACAAAAGAGTTAACAATAGCAGGCATTCCTCCTACTATCATATATTCTTTAAAGTTCTCAAACATAATGGAAAGTTCTGTGTTAGAAAGTGGTGTTAAATTTTTCATATGTACATATAAGTCTTCTATTTGTTCTTCCCTATACCCTTTTGCCCAAAGAAATTCTTCAAAATCCATTGAATTCATTTCGTAATCTTCTTTATTTCCTACACTATTTGATTCAATTTCATTATAATTAATTTCCATAAGCGAACCTGAGCAAATAATATCATATCTTCCATCTTCTCTAAATGATTTTAAGGATGTTGCACAATTAATACAATCCTGTAATTCATCAAAAAATATTAAAGTATTCCCTGGTATAAACTCATAGTTTGGATTTCTTAATGAAATATTTTTTATAATTGTATCTACTTCAAATCCATCATCAAAAATATCTTTATATTGTTTTTGAAGAGCAAAATTAATTTCAATAACACTTTTATAATTATTCTTAGCAAAGTTTCTAATGGATTCTGTTTTTCCTACTTGACGTGCACCTTTTATAATTAAAGGTTTTCTATCTGGACTTTCCTTCCATTCTTCTAAATATTTATCTACTTTTCTTTTTAGTAATTCCATTTCTCATCACCATCCTATGTATATTATATCACAAAATTCCAGGTATATTCAATTGTTTTTTCACAAAATTCCATATATTTTTATAGTATTTTTTCACAAAATTCTTTTTTTGGTTAAAGTAGAACTCGAAAAAGGACGTATTCTAAAACGAAATCCGTTTTAAAATACGTCCCAAAACTATTTCTATCTTAACTAATACTTATATTAATACATACCATTCATATCTTCATGGTCATCATGTCCGCATTTGCAGTCTTTTGGTTCTTTTTTGTCTGTTACTAAGCTTTCTGTTGTTAATATCATAGATGCAATAGATACTGCATTTTGAAGTGCACTTCTAGATACTTTAGTAGGATCTACAATACCTGCTTTTTTCATATCTACATATTCTTCTGTTGCAGCATTAAATCCAACACCTACTGGGCTATTTTTTACTTTTTCTAGAATAACAGATGGCTCTAATCCAGCATTTACTGCTATTTGTCTTACTGGTTCTTCTAGTGCCCTTAAAATAATTTTACCACCTATTTTTTCATCTCCATGTAAGCTTTCTACTTCTTTGCTAACAACTGGAATAATGTCAATGTAAGCTGTTCCACCACCTGCAACAATACCTTCTTCTACTGCTGCTTTTGTAGCAGATAAAGCATCTTCAATTCTTAGTTTTCTGTCTTTCATTTCAACTTCTGTTGCAGCACCTACACCAATTACAGCAACTCCACCTGCAATTTTAGCTAAACGTTCTTGTAAGTTTTCTTTTTCGTATTCGCTCTTTTCGTCTGCAATTTGAGCTTTTAATTGGTTAACTCTTTCTTTAATTTTTTCTTTATCTCCCATACCATCTACAATAATTGTATTTTCTTTTTGTACTTTTACTTGTTTTGCTCTACCTAATTGTTCAATGGTTGTGTCTTTTAATTCTAAGCCTAAATCAGAGGTAATTACTTCTCCTCCTGTTAAAATACCAATATCTTCTAGCATTTGTTTTCTCTTGTCACCATATCCAGGAGCTTTTACAGCTACTACATTAATAACTCCTCTTAATTTATTTAAAATTAAAGTAGATAGTGCTTCTCCTTCAATATCATCACAAATAATAACTAATTTGCCAGATTGTTGCATTAAAGCTTCTAACAATGGTAAAATTTCTTGAATATTACTAATTTTCTTATCTGTAATTAAAATATATGGATTATCTACAACAGCTTCCATTTTTTCGGTATCTGTTACCATATATGGAGATACATAACCTTTATTAAATTGCATTCCTTCTACTACATTTAATTCTGTTTGAGAAGTTTTAGATTCTTCAATTGTAATAACACCATCTTTAGAAACTTTTTCCATAGCTTCTGAGATTAATTCTCCTACTTCTGTATTATCTGCTGAAATACTTGCAACTCTTGCAATGTCTTCTTTTCCACTAACTTGCACACTATTTTGTTTTAAAGCTTCAATTGCTTTTGAAGAAACTTTATCCATTCCTCTTTTAATTGCCATTGGGTCTCCACCAGCTGCTACGTTTTTTACACCTTCACGAATCATGTTTTGTGCTAAAACCATAGCGGTTGTAGTTCCATCTCCTGCAATATCATTAGTTTTAATAGAAACTTCTTTTACAATTTGTGCTCCCATATTTTCAAAGGGATCATCTAATTCAATTTCTTTTGCAATGGTAACACCATCATTGGTAATTAAAGGTGCTCCAAATTTTTTATCAAGTACTACATTTCTACCTTTTGGTCCTAATGTTACTTTTACAGTGTCTGCTAATTTATTAACACCGTTTAGCAAGCTTTTTCTTGCATCTTCTCCAAATTTAATTTCTTTTGCCATAATCTTCTTCCTCCTTAATTTTTATCAATCTTTTTTTATTTTTATCAATTATTCATCTAATCTACAAAATTTATAGATTATTTAAGATTATCTATTTTTTATTCTTACTTTTCTATTCTTCTACTGCTAAAATATCACTGTATTTTACAATAATGTATTCTTCGTTATCATATTTTACAGTTGTTCCTGCATATTGATTTAAAATTACTCTATCGCCTTCTTTTACACACATTTCAATTTTCTTTCCTTCGCTGTCAATTCCTGGTCCTACTTTAATTACCTCTGCAATTTGAGATTTTTCACCTGAATTTCCTGCTAAAATAATACCACTTTTAGTGGTTTCCTCTTTTTCTAACATTTTTACAATTACTCTGTCGCCCAATGGTTTTAACATAAAAATTACCTCCTTTATTTGCTTTTTTATGTATATGCTAGTTTAAACTGTTTTATTAGTTTTTTTTATTTAAATTAGCAGTCTTTTTGTAAGACTGCTAATAATTTATACCCATTTATTCTAATTGTCAAGTACTATTTTAAAATTTCACATAATTTTCACAATTGTAATTTACTTTTGCAGTTAACCATTTTCACAAGCGTCTCAAATGATTATAAAATCATTTTAAATAAAAAATATTTTTGTATAATGTAACTTTTTTATGGGAAAACTAATAAAATATAATTGACATTGTACTTACATTGTGTTACAATATAAATGAATTAAGATAGGAGGTGTTAAAAATGTCTAAAACTGATACCATAAATATTAGAATAGAACCAGAATTAAAAAAAGAAGTAGAAGAAACCCTTAATGATTTAGGAATGAATATAGCTGATGCTGTAACTATCTTTTTGAAACAAGTTGTATTAACCGAAAGTATTCCTTTTGATATAAAAAAGCCTAAATATAATAAAGAAACTATCGAAGCTATTAAAGAAACATTAGAAATGATTAAAAATCCAGAAAATTATAAATCTTTTAACACTGTTGATGAATTAATGGAGGAATTAAATAGCCAAGATGAATAAATATAAAATTGAAATGCTGGAACTCATGCAGATTTATTTTAGTCAGAAAACAAGACTATTCTAAAATCAGACTAAATTTATTTTTAGAACAGTCTTGTTTTCTAATAGTGTTAATTAAGTTATTAAATCCTAACTAGAAATACTCTGTTGTTTTGCTGCCCTTACCAAATTTACAAATAACGGATGTGGCCTATCTGGTCTAGACTGAAATTCAGGATGAAACTGACACCCAATAAAGTATGGGTGTTCTTTTATTTCTACCATTTCTACTAGTTTTCCATCTGGAGATAACCCAGAGCAAATGAGTCCTTGTTTTTCCATTTCTTCTTTGTATTCATTATTATATTCAAAACGGTGTCTGTGTCTTTCTATAATTTTATCTTTTTTATATACATTTTTAGCTAAGGTATTTTCTAATAAATGGCAATGATAAGCACCAAGCCTCATGGTTCCACCTTTTTTAGAAATATGCATTTGGTCCTCCATAATATGAATTACTGGATGAGTAGTTGTTTCATCAAATTCTTCTGAATTCGCATCTGCAAGCCCAAGCACATTTCTTGCAAATTCTACTACTGCCATTTGCATTCCTAAACAAATTCCTAAAAATGGTACTTTGTTTTCTCTTGCATAACGAATAGTTTCTATTTTGCCTTCTATTCCTCTTGCACCAAAACCACCGGGTACAATAATGCCTTGGTATTTTTTTAGAATCTCTTTGGCATTTTCTTTAGTTATTTTTTCTGAATCTATTAAATCCACATGTACTTTACAACCATTTGCAAATCCTCCGTGTTTTACACTTTCTATCACGGACAAATAAGAATCTTCTAATTTTACATATTTTCCTACAATTGCAATACAAATATTTTCTTCTTTTAACTTTTTAATATCTTGAATCATTTTCTCCCATTTGCTATTATTAGGTTCATCTTTTAATTGTAGTTTTTTACATACGCGGCTTGCTAAACCTTCTTTTTCTAGCATTAGTGGTACTTCATATAAAATTTCTACTGTTTTATTTTGAATAACATCTTCTTTTTTTACATTACAAAATAGAGCAATTTTTTGTTTTAAGTTTTCTTCAATTTCTTGTTCTGCTCTACAAACTAAAATATCTGGTTTAATACCAATGGATTGTAATTCTTTTACAGAATGTTGTGTTGGTTTTGATTTTAATTCATTTGAACCATAAATATATGGAAGTAAGGTTACATGAATATAAACTATATCTTCTTCTGGTTTTTCAATTCCTATTTGGCGAATAGCTTCTAAAAAAGGAAGGCTTTCAATATCTCCTACTGTTCCCCCAATTTCTGTAATAACAATATCTACATCTGTAGTTTCAAATTTGTATACTTTTTCTTTAATAGCATTTGTAATATGAGGAATTACTTGTACTGTTTTTCCTAAATAATCTCCTCTTCTTTCTCGTTCAATTACCTCTGAATAAATTCTTCCAGTGGTAACAGAAGAGTATTTAGTCAAATTTTCGTCTGTAAAACGTTCATAATGCCCCAAATCCAAATCGGTTTCTGCTCCATCTTCTGTTACAAATACTTCTCCATGTTCATATGGGCTCATAGTTCCTGGGTCTACGTTAATATAAGGGTCAAACTTTTGGTTTGCTACTTTATACCCTCTGTTTTTTAACAATCTACCTAAGGATGCTGCTGTAATTCCTTTGCCTAAACCAGATACTACTCCACCTGTTACAAAAATGTATTTCTTTTTCATTTTTTTACCTCCTCCAATATACTGTAAAATAAAAAAAATAGATTTAAAAAACAAACCTAAAAATTCGGTTTTTTTTAAATCTATTACTTTAATATTAACACTTATTTATTTTTTCTGTCAAGATTTTTATTCAATATTATTGAAAATATAAATGGCAATAATAAATTTCCGGTTTATTATGCACAAATTTCACTTAAGATTTCGTTGGTACTTTTATAATTAAACATAGCTCTTGGATAATTATTTATCCAATCTTCTATTTTTTGTATAAATTCTTCTGATATTGGTGTTATATCAATTCCTTTTGGTATAAACCTTCTTATTAATCTATTAGCATTTTCATTACTTCCTCGTTCTCCTGAACGATATGGATGGGCATAATATATTTGTGTTCTAGCCTTTTTTCTTCGATTATCATAAGATTTCTCTAAAGCCTTCCAATTTCTAAATTCTCCACCATTATCAAAAGTTATAGTTTTAAATTTATTATAAAATATTTTTTTATATTTCTTTTCTATTATATCTAATGCTTTTGCTACATATTCTGCTTTCTTTCCGGGTAGCTTTACGATTATTTCTTCCCTTGTCTTTCTTTCAGTTAAAGTAAATAATACTGAACCTCTTTTTTTAGTTCCTATTACTAAATCTCCTTCCCAATGTCCATATATTTCTCTACTATTAGCTTCTTCTGGTCTATAATCTATACTCTTTTCTGCTGGTACTTTTTCGCATACTGTCTTTTCTTTATTTTTTTCCTTATATTCTTTGTTGTAAATCATATCGCTTGATTTTATATCATAAATATCTCCTGCATATATATTATTTCTAATTGTTCTTGCACACATTTTTGTTTTAAAATTCATTGTTTTTATCTCTTTTGCTATTACTTCTGGTGACTTTTTATCTTCTTTTATAGCTTTTTCAACATATTCTTTTAATTCATAATCATTATCTATTTTTAACTTTGGTCCTTTTGCTTTTAAATAATATTCATATTTTTGCTGTGCTACATCTGCACTATATACCCATATTTCAATTAATTCCGTTGTTAGATTTTTTACTAATCCTCTTTTTATTTCATTCCTTATTGTCTTTTCTGTTCTATCTAAAAGTTCAGCTATTTCAAGTTTTGTACGTTTATCTCTATTCCACCATCTTTCTATTGATTGTCTTTCACTATATTCTAAGTGTTTACCTTTTCTACTTTTTGTGGTATTATTTTCTTGACACATAATTAATTCTTCCTTTCAATGTTTGATTCGACACCAACATTGTATCATAAGTTTTAATTATGTGTCTTTTTATTTATCTTAAAACGGTAATTTAATTTTACCATTTATAAATATTATTGAAAAGCGGTTGTCAATTTTTCCTAAATTACCTTGAGTATATAATTTCTCCATATTTAGAAATACTTTCTAAGAATCCACTTTTATCTTCCCCATCTATAAGTAATACTGGTTCGATATCTGTAGATATATTTCTTCTTAATTTAAACAATTTAGCCATATCTTCTAGAATATCTTTTGATACACTATTTTTTGGCACTACAACTGCCACATCAATATCACTATCTTGTCTATAATCTCCTCTTGCATAAGAACCATATAAGATTATTTTATTCACAATCATATTTTTTACAACAAGTTTAGCATATTCTTCAACTAAATTTTTAACTTTTGTTTTATCCATAATATCATCTCCTCTGTTTCATCTATAATTTGCTTACATTTCTTTTTATTTAGCGCTTCAAATATTTCTTGTTTTTGTGTAGGATATCTTGCTTCTATATTTAGTGGTGCTATTAAGTCTAAAAAATCTTTTTGCTGTTCAGTCATTTTTTTATAAAGATTGCTTTCTTCTGCTAATCTAATTAATTTATGTGTATATGGTGGAGGTTCATTTTTTACTTTTATATAATACGCCTTAAACATTTTTTCAATTACTTGATTACACATAAATCCAACATATAAATATCTTTTACTTTTTAACATTGCTTTAGCTGTTTCTAAATCATAAATAGCCAACTCTAGCCAATATTCTATTTTATCAAAATCACTAATCTTAATCCCCTCCTCTGTAATTAGTGTACCATATTTTATTATTTTTATCAACTAATTACACATTGCTTTTTTTTAATTGTTTTTATATAATGTCTTTATTAAAAATTTAACTATTATAAAAGGAGGACATATATATGTCAATTCATTGTAATGCCAAAAAAGAAGATATTGCCAAAACAGTATTAATTCCAGGTGATCCGCTTCGTGCTAAATATATTGCCGAAAACTTTTTAGAAAATGCTAGGTTAGTAAACACGGTGCGCAATATGTTAGCATATACAGGTACTTATAAAGGAAAAGAGATTACTGTTTTTTCCTCTGGTATGGGTATGCCAAGTATGGGAATTTATTGTTATGAACTATTTCAATTTTATGGGGTAGAAAATATGATTCGTATTGGTTCTTGTGGTAGTTATAACAAGGATTTAAAATTATTTGACACCATTTTAGTAGATAAGTCTTATACAGAAGGTAATTTTGCCTATGAATGGAAAGAAGATGATTGCCATTTAATGGGATCTAATGCTTTTTTAAATGACCTAATAGAACAAACCGCTAAAGAAATTGCTATGCCATATATAAAAGGAAATACTTTGTGTAATGATTGTTTTGACGGTTATCTTCCAGATATTCCTGCATTTATTAATCGTTTTCCAAAAGAATTAAATATTATTGCTTGTGAAATGGAGGCTTTTGCTTTATTTTATATTGCTCATCAATTAGGAAAAAAAGCTTCTTGTTTGCTAACTGTTGTAGATTCTTATTATACCAAACAAGAAAGCACTTCAGAAGAAAGAGAAAAGTCTTTAAATAATATGATTGTGTTAGCTTTAGAAAGTGCTATAAAATTATAAAACAAATCTATAGAAAAAAAGAAGAAGTTGTTCTAAAATGAAATAATTTTATTTTTATAAAAATATAATAATTGTCTTTTGAGATTTTTAAGCCTTGCGTGGGCGACCATTGTGACAGCTGTTCGAGGCATTTATGCCGAGTTACAGCTGTCCAAAAGGGGAAAGGTTTAAAAATTGATAAAGACAATTATTATACTTTGATTATATATTATTACTTTTAAGACAACTTATTCTAGTTTACTTTTTTAATACTATTTATTTTGTAATAGATAGTACTTTATATTGAACCACACCTGCTGGTGCTTGAACTTCTACAATTTGGTTCTTTTTTGCACCTAGAATAGCGCTTCCAATTGGTGATTCATTGGAAATTTTATTTTGAGCTAAGTCTACTTCTGTTGAGCCAACCAAAGTATAACTTACTTCTTCATTAAATTCAATGTCAAGTAATTTTACAGTATTGCCTACTTGCACTGTTTTGGTATCTATTTCTGACTCATCAATAATTTTAGCATATCTTAATTTGTTTTCTAATTCTGCAATTTTTGTTTCATTTTCTGCTTGTGCACTTTTAGCTTCGTCATATTCAGAATTTTCAGATAAATCTCCAAAACCTAATGCAACTTTTATTCTCTCTGCTATTTCAGCTCTTTTTGTTGTTTTCAATTCATCTAATTCTTGTTCTAATTTTTCATATCCTTCTTTGGTTAGCAGTACTTCTTTTTCTTCCATTTGTCTTACCTCCTTTTGCTTTTGATAAGTTATATATAGGTAAAAAGGTTGGTTTTTCCTATATAATAAAACGAATTGCAACAAATTATAAAAAATATAATTTGTTGCGATAAAAACCTTTTATACTATACTCGATTTTCTAATTTTTGTCAATCTTTTTCACAATAAATTTACTTTTTAAAATAAATTTTCTTTGACATTTTCAAATAGAATCTATATTTTTGCTTATATTTAAAGTCTTATTTTAACTTGCCATATCTAAATATTGCTTTTTTTCTATTTCTCCTTTTATTCCATATAGCTTTACTACCTCTATTTCTTCTTTTTCTAGTTGCTTTTTTACTTGCAAAAATTCTTGTTTACTATTAATAAGACTTTCACATAAAGAAGTTAAAGAACAAGTTTCTAAAAGATGATATTTACTAAAAAAGTCCTTGAGTTCTTTCCCCATATCTACTCCAATATGTCTAATTTGAATTCCGTCAAATCCAATACTCTCATATGGATTAGAATTGTTTAATGTAATTAAAATAGCTCTTCTAAAAATAGTATATTTTTTGAATTCTTTTTCTTCGAAATCAAAATTAACAATGATTCTAGCCCTTTTTAAGCTTTTCTTTTTATTGTTACTTACTGTTATTACTATATTTTCTTTTTCTTCTATCTTATCTGCTATTTTTTGAAAGGTATTTATATTAGGTGTAATAATATTCACAGTTTTAAAATAATGAGCTAAATAATAAATATTATCTAAATAAATTTTACTATTTTGCTTCATACAAAGATATATGTCCTCTAATTCTATCGGTTTTTGTTGAATTTGTAAAATATATTCTATGATTTCTTTTAATAAATATGGCATTAGTCCTTTTCCATCTATAATATGAACTTGTTTTTGAAAAATATTCTCTTTTTCTGAAAAATAGCTACACTTTTTTAGTTCTTCTGCCAATACTATGCTTGTAATTTGGTATCTTTTTATCAGTTTTTGCACATGTTCCATAGCTTTCGGTAGCTTTGCATCACATTTTGCAATAGAAAAAGGAAGAATGAATAAAATTCCTCCTTGAATTTGTTTTACTGTAATACTATTTGTTATATATTTTAGCCATACTACCATTTCAAAAAAGAAGAAACAAAGAAAATATTGTAATTTAGAAAAGTAGGAATTTTTCTGTTTTAAACTTTTTAAATAATCGCTTTCATATAACTCTTCATTTGTGTTTTTTAGTTTTAAGTAGGCAAGCAAAAAATCACCTCATTCTATTTGCTATATATCCATCTTTAAATAATTGAAAAGATCTATATATTTTTTAATTTAAATTTATGAATAGCTTGTTCTACATTATATGAAAGCAATTTTGGTTTATCACTTTTTTATTAAAAATATTTCTTCTTTTTTAATGAGTCTTTATTTTTTATTGTGTATTACTTATTATCACGTCCTATTTCTACAATTTTTAACTTAATTTTTATATGTTTTCTTTAAGTTCCTAAGGTCTCTGCAACAATTTCCCAAATAGAATCTTTTTCCATACCTTTTGTCCAGTAAGCGGCTCCTGCTAAGTTATATTCTTTTACTAAATCTAATTTTGCTTTGAAAGAAGTTTCATCTTCTATCCACATTTTGCAAGTAACACCATTATCTTCATATTCTACATAGTATTGTTTTAGGTTTTCATCCCACTTCTTTTCTACATTGCTTGGTAGCAAATTATCAATTCTATTCATATTAACGGTATCTTTAGAAATAAGCTCTCCATTTTGTTCTTCCCAAAATCTAGTATAAAATGGCATTCCTAAAATTAATTTTTCTGCAGGTACTCCCTCTTGACCTAAAAATTTAGTAATATTTACTTCTACCCAATCACAACCTGCTGTTGTTCCTGCTTCTGTAGAAGATACTCCATATTGGTCATATCCCATAAAGATAATAAAATCTGCTACTCTTCCAATGGTATATCTATCATAACATAGTGACCAATTTGGTGCTCCATCAGGTGCTGTTACATCTACCGATAATACTGCTCCTATTTCATTTAAACGTGGTTCTAATTCTATTAAGAAACGAGAAAAATAATCTTTATCTGCCTCATACATATTTTCAAAATCTATATTAATACCATCTAAGTTATATTGCACAATATATTGTACAATTTGGTTAATTAAAGATTCTCTTAATTTATAGTCTCTTAAAATTTCAGAAGTAGTATCATTTAAAGATTCATTTGATAACATTGGCCAAACTTGATAATTTTGTTCATGTGCCCAAGCAATATAATTTTCTCCGTCTTCTCCTACATTTGTTAAAACGTTTCCTTTGCCTGCCTGTTCTAATCTAAAGAAGGTTGGAGATACTACATTTACTCCTTCTATGGTTGTACCGCTTCTATCTGGTGCAGTATAATACTGTGAAAAATAATCCCAAACTAAACTAACAGTTCCTTCTATTTTAGGTTCAGTTTCAATGGTTTCACGAATTTGATTAATTGTACCCATTTTATTGTTTTGAATATATCCTAATGTTCCATTTTGGGTTCTAACTCTTGTCCAACCATCTGGCACTGGATATTCACTACGATTTGCAATGGTAACACTTTCCCCCTGCTCTACTTTTGCCACTGTTCTAGAGAAAACCGTTGGCTTATATTTAATAGAACTATTTTTAGCAATTGTTGCTATAGAACATTCTCTATCTAAAGAATCTATGGTAACAACATTATTTTCTGCTAAATAAGTAGTTTGTATATTATAAACATCTCCCAATTCAGAAATAGGTATATAGTAAGTATCGTCTTTTTGAATAGCTCCTCCCTTTATGGTTACATTAGAGCTATTCACTTGTATTTGATTTTTTTCTATTGGTAATACGGCAACTTTCTTTTCAGAACAAGTAATGATTTGGTCATAATTTTCGTCATAGGTAACACTATGGTCAAAAAAGTTGTCTATATCTGGTTGTGATAAATATACAATTCCATCTTGTACATAAACATCTTTTTGCAAGCTAGTAGTAACATTACCATTATTGATAATTAAATTAGTTCTATCTGTTATATCATCTCTAATATAATTATTGCTTGCTAAATAAAGAACACCAATTACTAGTGCTAAAAAAATGGCTACGATTATTATTTTTAAAACAATTTTTGATTTTCTTTTTTCAGTTTTTTGTGTCTTTTTCGCTTTTGTTCTATTTACAAAATGATTTTTATTTTCTAAGTCTATATTCTCTGTTTTTTCTATTTTTTCACTTTTATCATGTTTTCCCATTTTATTACTTTTCTCCTTAAATTTTTTTCTTTTTCACTATATCATAAATTTTATTTTTCGTGAATACTATTTGCAAGATTTTAAGAAATTATTTTTTTACAAAAATTTAGTTTTCTCATTTTTCAATTATTTTTATGTAATTGTAACAAACTTTCTAATTTTTGTATAAATTCTATTTTTTTGGAAAAGCTAACATTAGCAAAAACGAAATGGAGGTTATTAAAAAATGGGAATAGAAAAACATTTAATGATTACAGGTACTTCTACAGTATCTTGGAAAGATGCAGTTGTACAAGCTGTTGCAGAAGCTTCTAAAACAATTGATTATCTGTCTTCTGTAAAAATTGTAGAACAAAGAGCTAAAATTGAGGGCAAAAAATTGGTAGAATATTTTGTAGATTTAGATTTATCTTTTGTTATTGATAGAG
Source organism: Bacillota bacterium (assembly GCA_963929915.1). Taxonomy (GTDB): domain Bacteria; phylum Bacillota; class Clostridia; order TANB77; family CAG-508; genus CAG-273. The sequence goes on along the minus strand of CAWVJY010000008.1, from coordinate 222,196 downwards.
ATAGAGATTAAACGTATAAAAGCTAAATTATGGTAAAAATAAAAAATAAATAATAAATATAAAAGGAAAGGAAAATGAAAAATGAAACCATTAGAAACTAAAAAAGAATATAGCGACTATGTTGATAAGAAATCTCCTAATTCTCCTATTCTAAAAAATTGTTTTAACGCCTTTTGGGTTGGAGGTCTTATTTGTACAATAGGTCAATTAATTATGGATTTTTGTATGTATAAAGGGATGGACCAAACACAAGCTTCTACAATAGTATCTATTGTATTAATTGCAATTTCTGCTATTTTAACGGGGCTTAATATTTTTAATAAAATAGGAAAGTTTGCAGGTGCAGGTTCTTTAATTCCAATTACAGGATTTGCTAACTCTATTGTTTCTCCTGCTATTGAATATAAATCAGAAGGTTATGTAATGGGAGTGGGAGGAAAAATGTTTACAGTAGCAGGACCTGTTTTAGTATTTGGTATTTCTGCTTCTGTTATTATTGGCATTATTGCTACTTTATTTTTAAGCTAAAGTTTAAAGCTTTAAAATAAAAGTTATTGTTTATTTTAAAACTTCAGAATAATAGCCAATTTTGATAGGATAAAGTTTTTGAAACAAAAGCCAATTTTTTTATAAAAGATTATTTTTTTAGAAAGGATTGCTCAATTAATGAAACATATTGGAAATCAAACAATTCAGTTAGATACTCCTCCTACCATTTTGGAAACTGCAAGTATTGTAGGACCTAAAGAAGGAGAAGGTCCCCTTGCTAAATATTTTGATCAATGTTTAGAAGATGAGTTTTGGGGAGAAAAAACATGGGAAAAAGCAGAAAGTAAAATTATAAAAGAAACAGTAAATACTGTAATTCATAAATCTGGTATTCCTATGAATCAAATAGATTATTGTTTTGCAGGAGACTTACTAAACCAGTGTATTTCTTCTAGCTTTGGACTTCGTGAATTAAATATTCCATTTTTTGGAGTATTTGGTGCATGCTCTACTTTTGTAGAAAGTTTATGCTTAGGTAGTATATTTTTAGATGGAAAAGCTGCTTCTAACGTTCTTTGTGCTACTTCTAGCCACTTTTGTAGTGCAGAAAAGCAATTTCGCTTTCCTTTAGAACTTGGAAATCAAAGACCACCAACCTCCCAATGGACAGTTACAGGCTCTGGTGCTGCTATTTTATCTGCTACAGGAAATGGGCCATATATTACTTATGTTACTCCTGGCAAAATTGTGGACATGGGAATTAAAGATGCTAACAATATGGGTGCTGCTATGGCTCCTGCCGCGCTAGATACTTTAATTACTCACTTTCAAGACACTGGCAGAAAGCCAAGTGATTATGACGCTATTATTACGGGAGATTTAGGTCATATTGGAAAAGAAATTTTAATAGAACTCGCAGAAGGGAAAGGTTATAACATAAAAAATAATTATGAGGATTGTGGTGTTTTAATTTTTGATAAAGAAACACAAGATACCCATTCTGGTGGAAGTGGTTGTGCTTGCATAGGAACTACTTTTTCTGGTTACTTTTACAAACAATTAAAAGATAAAAAAATAAATAGAATTTTATTAATTGCTACTGGTGCCTTAACAAATGCTACTAGCTCCCAACAAGGGGAGAGTATTCCAGGTATCGCTCATGCAGTAGCAATTGAAAATAATTTTTAACGGGAAAGGAGAGATTATTTCAAGACTTTCGTTTTAAAAAATATTACATGTAATATTTTTTAAAGTTTGGAAATAGTCAATAAAAAAATGGATTTTATACAAAGTATTGATTGGATGGGATTATTAAAATGTTTTGTAGTAGGTGGCATTATTTGTATTATTGGTCAAATTTTAATTGATAAAACCAAATTAACTCCTGCTAGAATATTAGTTATATTTGTAACAACCGGTGCTATTCTAGGTGGTCTTGGTATTTACCAATATTTAATTGATTTTGCAGGTGCTGGTGCCACTGTTCCCTTAACTGGTTTTGGAGCTAACCTTGCTAAAGGAGCTATACAAGAGGTACAAAATTCTGGACTTCTTGGAGCCTTTACAGGTGGTGTAAAAGCTTCTGCTGGTGGTATTGCCGCTGCTGTATTTTTTGGATATTTAGCTTCTCTAATTGCAAAACCTAAAATAAAAAAGCAATAGCCTTTGCCTATGGCAAGGGCTATTTGCTTCTATTTTATCTTATGCTTTTTTTGCTTTATTTGCAATTTCTGTAAAAGCTTTTGGATCAGATACTGCAAGTTCTGCTAGCATTTTTCTATTAATAACAATATTTGCTTTTTTTAGTCCATTAATAAATGTACTATAGGTTAAACCATTCATTCTTGCTGCTGCATTAATTCTTGCAATCCATAATTTTCTAAAATTACTTTTTCTATCTTTTCTTCCTGCATAAGCATATTTTCCAGATTTCATAACTGCTTGTTTTGCCATTCTGAATCTGTAATGTTTTGCTCCATAATATCCTTTTGCTCTTTTTAATATTTTTTTATGTTTTTTACGTGTAATTCTTGCTGTTTTTACTCTTGCCATTTTTCTTCACCTTCCTCTATTTATTGATTAATTTCCATATGGTAACATTCTTTTAATTCCTGCTTCACAGGTTTTGTCTGCATAAGCATCTTGTACTTTACCTCTTGATTTTGCTCTACTTGTTTTACGAGCAAGTAAATGTCTTTTATTAGATTTTGTTCTTTTTACTTTTCCAGTAGCTGTATAAGAATATCTCTTTTTAGCTGCTTTATTGGTTTTTAACTTTGGCATGATAAATTCCTCCTTTAATAAATTGCTTTTAATCTATTTTACTTATCAGCTTTTTTAGCTAATATAATAAACATGTTTTTTCCTTCTAATATTGGCTTTTTTTCTGGAACAGAAATATCGGATAATTCTTGTATAAATTTTTGAAGAACTTCTTCTCCTAATTTTACATAATTTAATTCTCTTCCTCTAAATTTTAAGGTAATTCTTACTTTGTTGCCATCTTCAATAAATCTTCTGGCATTTTTTGCTTTAAATTCAAAGTCGTGTTGCTCAATATTAGGTGTAATACGAATTTCTTTTACCTCTAATGTTTTTTGTTTTTTACGAGCTTCTTTTTCTTTTTTGGATTGCTCAAATTTGTATTTTCCATAATTCATAATTTTACAAACTGGCATTTCTGGGTTTGGAGATACCATTACTAAATCTAGTTTTTTATCATATGCTAAATTTAGAGCATCATGGAAGCTCATTACTCCTTTTTTCTCTCCATTTTCATCAATTAATTGCACTTTATTTGCTCTTATTTGTTCATTAATTGGTAAATCTTGTTTAATAAAAAACACCTCCATTAGTTTTTGTAATAAAAAACCTACTTTTTTCTTTTTAACATATTGTTCCTGTTTTTTTAAACTATTTCAGTTTTTCTATTATATTGTTTTACAAAAGAAAAAAGATTGATTTCTTCTCAAAATCAATCCATACTTTATATTCTTATTTTCACTTACTAGCACTATGTTTATATGCTTAAGATTGTTCTTTCTATTTTGATTAGCTAGCTATTTTGGCATTGCTTTTCCATAACATAATAGTAAGAATAAGAAATACGATAAACCTTTTCCTTTTTTAGTTAAGGTGAGCATGGATTGCTTCTTTTTTTAACTTCTTTATTATACTGTGTATCTAAAAAATTGTCAAGTATTTTTGGTAATTTTTTTGAAATATCTTGACTTTTCGAAGGTTTTATATTAAAATAGTAAAGCATATGTAAGTTTGTAACTATTTTTTCTTGCTTCTCCCCGGTGGCAAAGCAAAAGTAGTTTCATATAGATTAAGATTTTTGAAAATGGAAATGGAGGATAGAATTTACCATGAATAATACAACTTATAGTATTAAAAAAAGTGAAATTGAAAGCAAATGGTATATTATTGATGCAGCTGACAAACCACTAGGTAGAGTTGCTGCAGAAGCTGCTAAATTATTAAGAGGAAAACACAAACCAACTTATACTACACATATGGATGTTGGTGATCATGTTATTATTATTAATTGTAGTAAAGTAGTTTTAACTGGAAAAAAATTAGACCAAAAAATTTATAGAAGTCATTCAGGTTATATTGGTGGAATGAAAGAAACTACTGCTAGAGAATTACTAGCAAAAAGTCCTGAAAAGATGATGACACATGCTGTAGTAGGTATGCTTCCTCATACAAGACTTGGAAGACAAATGGCTAGAAAATTAAGAGTATATGCTGGTAGTGAGCATGAAAATATCGCTCAAAAACCTGAAGTTTGGGAGGTAAAATAAGATGGCAAAAAAATCTGATAAAATCGTGTTTTTAGGAACAGGTAGAAGAAAAAAATCAATCGCTAGAGTTAGATTAGTAGAAGGAAAAGGTTCTATTACTGTTAATGGAAAACCATTAGATGAATATTTCGGAACAGAAGTATTAAAAGTAATTGTAAAACAACCATTAGTTGCTACAAATACTCTAGATAAATATGATGTTATTTGTAAAGTACAAGGTGGCGGTTTTACAGGTCAAGCAGGTGCTGTACGCCATGGTATTGCAAGAGCATTAAACGAAGCTAACCAAGAATATAGACCAACTTTAAAATCTGCAGGTTTCTTAACAAGAGATCCTCGTATGAAAGAAAGAAAGAAATATGGTCTTAAAAAGGCTAGAAAAGCTCCACAATTTAGTAAGAGATAATTACATAACTTTTTTTCGGTATTAAGAAAACCCCACTATTTATTAAAAATAGTGGAGTTTTTTGTTTTATATTAGATAATCTCTTTTTGCATAATAAATATGAAATATTACTAGAGATTTGAATATTTTTTATTAAATATGATATTTACTTAGCAGGTGTTAGATTAGCATTTTTATAAAAATAATACCCACCCATAATATTTTTACATTGAAATCCATTTTGGCTTAATATTCTACATGCTATATAGCTTCTTAATCCTGTATGGCAGTGTACTAAAATTGTTTTTGTTTTGTCTAGTTCATTTAATCTTTGTCTTAATTCATCTAATGGAATTAATATAGCATTTGACAAATGAGAATGTTCATATTCTTCTTCTGTTCTAACATCTAAAATATATGGATTTTCTGTTTTTTCTACTTCTTGCCAAGTAATGGTTTCTACTAAATGATGTAGTTCATTTTCTATCGCATTTCCTAGTATATTTACTGGACTTTTGGCAGAAGAAAATGGTGGTGCATAACTTAGTTCTAACTCTTCTAGGTCATATGCTGTCATATGCATTTTAATTGCTGTTGCTAAAATATCGGTTATTTTATCTACTGCGTCTCTTCCCCATATTTGTGCACCTAAAATTTTTCCTGTTTGTGGTTCATATAAAGCTTTTATTGTCATTTGTGTTGCCCCTGGGTAATAGGTAGCATGTGAATAAGGGGATATAATCATTACTTTATATGGAATGTTGTGTGTTTTGCAAGTTTGTTCATTAATTCCGGTAATTCCTAAATTAGAGTCAAATACTTTTAAAATACTACTTCCTATAGTGCCTTGATATGTAGTTTGTTTATTGAAATCTTGTTCCTTTTCATTATTTTCTTCTTGGTTAGTTGTTTCTTCTTTTGCTTCTTTATAGTTTTCTATATAATTAATATGGTCTGCCACTACTCTTGCCTGCCTATTGGCCGGACCTGCTAAAGGAATATAGGCTTGCTGCTTTGTTACATAGTTTGTTACTGCTACTGCATCTCCTAATGCATAAATATCATTATCATTTGTTTGCATAAATTCATTTACCAGTATACTACCTCTTTGGTTTGTTTCTAGTCCACACTCTTTTGCTAAACTGCTTTCTGGCTTTACTCCAATACATAAAATAACAAAATCTGTTTCTATGGTTTGATTATTTTCTAAATAAAGAGTCAAACTATGTTTAGGTATTAAATTATTTGGTACTTCACATTCATTTTGTGATGTTTTTTTATTTTCTTGTTTTATTACTGGTTTTGTTTGTATTTCTGTTACAGAATTATTTAAGAATAATTGGATTTTATTTTTTTGGAGCTTTTTTTGTACAAAACTTGCCATGTCTTGGTCTAATGGTCCTATTACATGAGGAGCTTTTTCAACAATAGCAATAGAAATATTTTGGTAGTGCTTCAAATTTTCTGCATTTCTACTCCTATATATCCCCCACCTATAATAGTAACATGTCTTAGATTTCTTTCTTTTATCATTTTTTTAATTTCTACTGCATCTTCTACAGAACGCAATGTTTTTATTTGATCTGTTACTACGTTTTTATAGGGGTTAATAGGCTCTGCACCTGTTGCTATTACTAATTTATCATAGGTTTCTTCATAAATTTCTTCCGAATTTTCTTGATTTTGTAATTTTCTAATTACTACCTTTTTTTCTTTACGATTAATTTGAATTACTTCTTGACATACTCTTACATCAACAGCAAATCGTTTTTTAAAAGATTCTGGAGTTTGAAGTAACAAATCCTGTTTTTCTTGAATAACATCTCCAATATAGTAAGGAAGTCCACAGTTGGCAAAAGAAATATGCTTTCCCCCTTTCTATCATAATAATTTGAGCATTTTCATTTAGTCTTCTTAATCTTGTAGCTGTAGTAGCACCTCCTGCTACTCCTCCAATAATTATAATTTTCATATTCTCTTTTTTCCTTTCTCTTCTTATGCATATTTGCTATTTTTACAAATTATCTATATTTTTTGCCTTATCTTAATTCACTACCTTTTTATTTTATCCATTATCTTTTTGCTCACTATCATTTATTTCTGTAATAAGGTCTTGATAAGCATTATCAGCCAGTTCATTATCATATTGAGGCATTAAATATCTATTTAATATCCAATCATGTACCGCCCCTTCTGTTTCTTTTACAATAATAGAAGTACCTGTACTTTTACTTGCTAATTCTTCTAATTTATGTACATCTGGATTTAAAATATCATTAGTTCCAGTATAAATTACAATATCTCCTAAATTTTCTAGCAAGCCATAAATTGGGCTTACTAAATAGTTTTTGGTTTCTTCTTCTGAACCAGCATAAGCAATTCCTGCAAATCTTAATAAATCCTGATTTAACATTAAATCATTTGGTTGCACTTGCTCAATTTCAGGGTTTGTCATAGTTACATCTAGCCATGGAGAAATTACAATAGTTTGGCTTGGCTGTTCTAAACTTTCCTCTCCAGCTTTTTCTAAGAGTGCTAGTGCCATTCCCCCTCCTGCTGAATCTCCCATTAATATCAAATTTTCTTGTTCTACTTTTTGTATTATTTCCTGGTAAAGTGGAAAAATCATATCAAACACATCTGTATATTGATATTGTGGTGCTAATGGATAATCTGGGATTATAATAGTAGCACCTGTATCTTGTATGATATTCTGAAAAAATTCCCAATGACTTTCATTTAGTTCTGCTAAGTAAGAACCGCCGTGTAAATAAAAAATTGTTTTACTATTTGTTTGTTCTTCTTTTGGTTTAATAACAAATACACTTCTATTTTGAAATGTTTCTTCTTTTACATTATAATTAGCTAGTAACTCTTCTGGTACTTTAGAAGAAATATTGCCTGCATAAAAATATAAAATAATTGCTATTGTTACTCCTAAAGTTAATAAGAGTGTAATACTAATCATTAATATAGATATTTTCGTTTTCTTATTCATTTTTGTTTTATTATTTGTTTTGCTTTTTTTGTTTGTTTTTGTTTTCATTTTGCTTCCTCATTTTTAGATTTATTTTATTGAATTACTTTAAATACTACATTATACATAGTGTCTTACTTTCTGTTATATTTACCATTCGTTAAATATTCTTAATGTTTTCTATTTTATTTAAAAATGAAATTTTCGTTTTATTTTTTCTTTTAAACTTATTTTTTGTTTTTCTTCTTTTTTCTCTTTCATTTTTTCAATTACTTCTTCTATTAATAAAGTATTGATTTTGGGATACAAAGTTGTTTGATTTTTATCATAAATTCCATTTGTTACTACTGTATTTGGCATTCCATGATCTGTTAAAAATTGAAAAAAGCTTTTTTCTAATTCATTATTTTGTAAAATAGAGCTAAAGGAAAATACAATATTATTTCCATAAGAACAAGCTGTACATTTAATTTTTTCTGCCTTTTCTGGTCCTATGATAAAAAAGAATTGGTCTACATATGGTTCATATTCTGGGCAAAAAATTGATTTTGCCCAAATTAGAAAAAGTAGTAGTAGTATATTTTTGAATTTCACCATAAATCATTTTCAAAATAAGCTTTTTAATAGGTAATGGTATCATACGAATATAAATACTGTTTCCCATTCTTACAGTATGTGCCATGGTTTTAGCAATTTCTTGTTTTTGTAACTTATTCTTAAAATTATTTCTCACAAAAGCTAATATTAAGTCAAAATCATCTAAGTCAATTTGTGTGTTTTTCGCTACAATGGTCATATAAGAAAAAAAGTTACTAACAGTGGTAGAGTCAAAATAATTTTTCAAATTTACGGGAATACACACTTTTATTGGTCTTTTACTTTTGGTTTGTTTTTGCTGTTTAAAAATAGTATAAATTAAAACAGCCGTAAAATATTCTGTTACGGTTACTTTTAATTTTCTACAAGTTTTAATAACCGGTTTTAAACTAATAAAACCATGGGTTACTCCTACTTGATAAGGTAATAATTTGTTTCCTTTTAAAATATAAGCCTTTCCCGAATTTTCTTTGCCATGTAAATGCTTTTCGTAATTCTTTAGATAACTATCTTCTATATTTTTGGTATCTGCTTGTACTTTTTTTATGGTAAAAGGTTCTTTGAATTGATTTGGATAGCATAAATTTAAATAATAATAAACTATAGTTTTTACAAATTCAATAGCAGTACTTCCATCTGTTAAAGCATGAAAAATTTCCACATTTATTTTGTTTTGATAATACGTTACTTTAAAAAGATAACCATTGTTTGCCCTTTTATCCATATAACGACATGGATAGGTTTCTTCTTTGTGTAAAATTACTTCCTTTTCATTTTCTTCTAAATAATACCAAAAGAATCCTTTTTTTAAGCATACTTTAAAAGAAGTAAATACTTTTAAAGTTTCATCTATTGCCTGTTTTAAAAGTTCTGGCTCTATATTTTGTGTTAAAACTACACTCATACGATAAATACTACTAAACTTTTTATTTGCTACAATAGGAAATAGTTTAGCAGAATTATCTAATCTTCTCCACTTTATTTTCTCTGTTCTACTCATTTTACGCTACTCTCCTGTTTTTCTTATCTTTCCCTATTTTACTACACTAGTCTTAATTATGCAAGAGCTTAGCTGAGGACGGAGTTGTCCTAAAATTGAAGTAAATTTCTTTTAATAAAAGCATTAGGATTGTCTTTTGAAATTTTTAAGCCTTGCGTGGGTGACCATTGTGACAGCTGTTTGAGGCATTTATGCCGAATTACAGCTGTCCAAAAGGGGAAAGGTTTTAAAAATCGATAAAGACAATCCTAATAAATTATACATAGAAAAGTTGATATTCTATTATTTTGTAGCGAGTTAAGGTGGGGACCAACAAGTTAGAGCCTTCTAGCAAAGATTTGTTAAAATCTTTGTATTGAAGGCTCTTTGTAGTTGGGGCGAGCAAGAAATAATAGAATACCAACTTTTCTAAAACTATGTTTTGTTTTTAGCTATCTATTCCTACTTGCAAAGCCTAATTTACTACTTCTAAAGCGTCTGACGGGGTCATTCCTTCTAGGTTATAATAGCTACTAGGTACTTCTCCTACAATCACTCCTTCTGCTAATAGTACTTGATTAACAATTTGTTCTTCCATGGTTTCGAATGGTGTTAAAATAATAACGTTGCATTTAATTTCTAAGTAGATTCTATGAAGTGTTTGGTTAATTCCTGCTGATACAAATTCGGATTTTAAATCTGTATCTAAGTCTCCTGCTATTTCCATGTGTATTTTAATATTTGGTCCCATTCCAGAAAGTATCTTACTTCCCAAAAAACTTCCTAATCGAATACTAAAACTGTTATTTTCACTCTTTTCCATTTCTTCTTGTATACGAATTGGAATGTCTGAAATAATTTCATTTACTGTAATAATATTGGTTCCTACCATTTTTACATTACCATTTTCATCTTTGTTAATGTTAAGTAAGTCATCATATTCATAATTTGCCATAACATTAGTTGCTTCTTGATTGGAAATTTTAGTTGCTATAGATTTTGCCATACTTTTACATTGAGCTTCTATTACTGGTTCTATTGCTTGTAATACAAAGTAGGCAAAACTAAAGGCAATGATTAAAATAATTACCATATAAGCTAATCTTCTTCTCTTTTTTAGCTTTTTAGGATCTTTTCTTTTTGATAAAGAATTTTTAGAAGAAAATTTTTCCAATAGCTTTGATAGTCTTAAATTATTTCTAGAATAGATTTTTTCATCCATGGTATCTAGGAATAAATAATTGTCTTCCTACTTGTAAATTGTCTACATCTTCAATTCCATTCACCCTTGCTATTTCATCTACTGTACTACCAAATTTTTTTGCAATTTTCCATAGAGTATCCCCTGGTTTTGCAAAATAGATTATCATGCTATAAGAGTTTTTCGTTCTTGTGTCTTCTGCTTGTGTAATTTCGTCAATAATAGAAATATTGGTATCTCTTCCACTAATAGCGGTAAAATTTAAATCTATTTTCATGTCAATGCTTTCATCTGGCATTACAATAAAGTCTTGCATGCCAATTTCGATAATAGTATCTATATGGCTATCTACTTGAATTCCTTCAAAATCCATAGAAAAGTTAAATGGGATTGCCATTTCTTTTGTTTCCATTCCAGTATTGCCACTTGTAGCATATATAAAGTTTAACTGTACTTCTCCTCCATATACAATACGGTCTTTTAAAATAGTTTGTTCTTGAATGATTGGCATTACTTCTACATCATAAATTTTTCTTGTTCCAATTTCCGGAATGGTTTGTTTTTCACGAATATTACATACTTGTTGTTTGGTTTGCTTGGTTTGCATTACTTTTATTTTTCTTTGCGTAAATTGCAAATTAACTGTTGGACTATATAAATCTTGAATCATTTGTAGTTCTTTATTTTCATAAGCTTCACAGTATACTTCAATTTCTGCTTCCACATAAATAGAATGATCTTCTACATTATTTGGCTTTACAATTAGATTTTTAATTTCATATTTTACATCACAAATATGTTCTTCACTAATGTTTGGTAAATCTATAAAACCTACTACTGGAATGCTAGATTCTTTGATAGCAATTCGATTATCTTCTGTTAAATAAATTAATTTTACTTGCAAATCTGCTTTAATTAGCACTTTATTATAGCTAATTTTCGTATCACGATTGGTAACTTTTAAATCTGTTTTCATTACTTCTACTAAGTTATCTGTAGCATCTATGGTAATAGTATCTTTTGCATATACTTTTGTACTTCCACTTCCTATTAAGGAGTTTATTTGAAAATCACGATTTAAACATTGTACATCTGGTAACTGATTAATTTGGCTAATGTATTCTACTGTTTCATTAGAAAAAATCCTACTTTCTACTTCTAGAATAGCCTTCATGTGAATTTTTCTTCCATTTAGAACTTTACAGTCAATACTTTTTAATGTTACATTCATATCTAATGTCATACTAGAGGTTACATTATCCATATCAATGATTTGGCTAAAATCTAGATTTGTATTTAAACTTCTTACTTTTGTTTCTTCTTCTGTATCTGCTAAATACATAATATAGGTATTTACACATCCGTCCATTCTTATTTTGCCGTCCAAGATTTCTTTTTTATAGATACACACAATTCCACTATTGCTAATTACATTTAATATATCTGGTTTACTATCTGGAACAATGCAATCACTTTCTACCATAAAAGTATCTTTCTTTTGACTAACAATTTGATTTAATACCAAATTATCCTTTGATGTTTCAATAGCCATTTCTTTTTTCCCTCCTATTTCTTTTTTCCTAATTCATATATATTGACAAGACTAAAAAAAAATTCCTAAGTTTAGGAATTTTCTTATTATTTGTTCGTTATTTTTTATTGCTGTTTGCTATTTGTTCGTTGCAGTTGTATTAATGTATTTGATATTTTTCTATCTGCTTATTGTTCTTTTGATATTATATGTTTTTTATATCTTTCTTTTGCCATTGAATGTTTATTTTCTTATGTTCATTTTACTTATTTCGTATTTTCTTAAGTTTTTATGATAGTTATGATAGATGTTAAGCTAGATTTCTTTGTGGTTTGTTTTTTATAATTGGAGGAACTAATGGACTATATCCAGTTCCATCAAATACATCTACCTCTACAGTTCTTGTTAAAACATCTGTATAACTATAGGTAACATTTCTTTTTTCTTCATCATATTTAATCACAAAAAGATTTGAATATGTTTTTTCTATTGTAGCTTCTTTTTCAAAGGACTTACATCTTCCAAGTGAACCTCTTACAATTATCTTTTGCCCCACTCTTTCATCAATGTCTGTTTTTAAACTAGCAATTTCGTTTGGTAAAATCATTGTATCACCCTCTCTTCCAGATAGGCAAATTATATCATTAGGAGGTGGGAATGTCAAAAAATGGTTGTTTGTGTCATATGGCTATTTTTCCCTATTTTTAGGCTTTTATTAATATTTTTTATAGTAATATTACATTTGTGTTACATTTTTGTTACAAAGATGTGACACATCTGTTTTTGTCACATTATCCTAAAAATCGACATAAAATATCATAGCATTATAATGATAAAATGCATAATTTGTTCTAGCTGATTAATGTATATAAAAAGCAAATCTTCAAACTAGAAGGGATGTAGAATATGAAAAAAATTAAAAAGGGTGATATTGTAGGAAGGCTTTCCTATGGGAAAGATATTGTATTTATTGTAGAACGTATTGTGAAAACTAATGATAACAAAGAATTTGCTATTTTAAAAGGTCTTACCATTCGTATTCAAGCAGATAGTCCAGTAGAGGATTTAGAACTTTTTAATGTAAAACAAGTAGAAGAACATGTAAGAAATTTTGAAGAAAAAGTTGCAAAGCGTATTGAAAATTATGAAAAAAGTTTAAAGAAAAGCTATTTTTCGCGTGAAAAAATGATTATATATACTGGTAAAATTCTGCATATTGATGGAGATAAAAAATATGCGGAAAAATCAAGACGTTATTATAGAAAAGTGGGCTTAAATGCTATTGTTAGGAATATTCCAGAAAGAAGGCAACCTTTTGCTATTGCTATATTGCTTCAAAGATACACTCCTGATGTTTTAGTAATTACTGGACATGATGGCATGATTCGAAAAGGTACGAAATTTAATGATTTATATAATTATCGAAATTCAAAATATTTTATGAAAACAGTGGAAGAGGCAAGAAAACAACATTTAAAAAAGGATTTAGTTATTTTTGCAGGTGCTTGCCAAAGTTACTATGAAGGATTAATGATTGCAGGTGCTAATTTTGCCTCATCTCCTGCTCGTATTTTAATTGATTTTATGGATCCTTTAATAGTGGCGGAAAAGGTAGCTATTACTGCCGAAGAAAAATTTGTTACGATTCATGATATTGAAAATGAGTTACGAGACGGTGAAAGAGGCATTAGCCGGAATTGGTGGGCAAGGCAAAAAGAAAATTATGATGATTTAGAAAGAATATCTAAAAAATATTATAATGTATCATTAAAGCATTAGAACTGTCTTCTTCGATTTTTAAAACCTTTCCCCTTTTGGACATCTGTAACTCGGCATAAATGCCTCGAACAGCTGTCACAATGGTCGCCCACGCAAGGCCTTAAAAATCTCATAAGACAGTTCTAATGTTTTAATTAAAGATAGTTTAGTTCATTTTTTGAACAGCATCTTATAAAACATGTTAGATATTTTTAATATTTTTCTTTTTGAAAATAATAAATGTTGGTATTAGCATAATTAACATATAAATTATAATAATTCCTATAGAGAAAATTGGAGTAAGTCCTTGAAATTCTGGCAATCCACCAAAGAAGTATTGTGTTAAGTCCCAATTTGGCGTTACAAAGAATTTAATCCAATCCAAACTATAGGCTTGTGCAATTACATTTACAAATGGTGCTCCCATATATCCTAATAGAGTAATAGTAATTGCTAATGCTGAGTTTGCAAATATGGTGCTAAGAGCAAATGCTAATGTCATTAATAAAATATACATTGGCAATTTTCCTAATATTTGCATTACTAAATAAGCCACGATATTCATTTCTCCTAGTTGGTTTGTAGTATGGTCATAAACTACTGCTGGAGTGTCAAAAGTATCAAATCCTTGTACAATGCCTCCTACTATAAATTGCATTAAAAGAACACTTACAATAATAATTAATAACATAATAAGGCTAGTAATCCATTTAGAAGCTAATATAGTACTTCTTTTATAAGGTTTAATTAATAAAAGTTTGATAGTTCCTTTATTAAATTCTTCACTCACAATAGTTCCTGTAATCATAATAATCATAATGATAATAAATAATTCAAATTGGCTACATCCATCTAATAATAGTCCTCTTGCATTAGATGAATTTCCAGATTCTACTTTGTTTTCAATATCATATTGACTAATTGCTGCTCTTTCTAAACTACTATAATAGCCCTGTTTTGGTTCATAGTCATCTTGATTACTAGAATTTTCATAATCTCTTATTTCTCTTTGTGCATCTTGGTAATTTGTTAAACAAGTATTCCAATAGCTATATCCATAAGGAATATCTTTTTCTAATCTCCAATTAACTACTTGTTTTTGTAATTCTAATTCAAAAATTTGGTCATCAATAGCTGCTATAGAATCAGCATCTACTGTATTTTCTTTTAATTGATTTTGCTCTTGTAAGCTACTTTCTATTTCCTGTAATTCCTGTGTTGCAAAATAGCGCCAATCTCCTGCATCTAATTTGGCAACTAGCTCTTCTATTTGTGTTTGAACTTCTTGGGCTGCTTGCTCATTTTCTGCTTGTATATATTGACTTTTTTCTTGCAATAATGGTCTTATATAGTTATAAACAATACTTGCCTGCCAAGTAGCAGTATTTCCATATTTTTGGATTAATTTTGCACTATCTATTTCTGATTGATAAATACTAATGGCTTCTTTGGCTGTTTGAGAATCATCTTCTTGTAATATTGCTATTTGTGATTCATAAAATTCAACATCTTGTGTTGGGTCATAGCCATAATGACTATTACTATTTACATAGATAACATTAATAACAATAATAAAAATTAAAGTAATGAATAACGTAATATAAATACTTTTTTTCTTAAATATTTTGGTTAATTCATTTTGAATCAAACTAATCAATTTTATTCCCCCCTGTTCTTTTCAAAAATGCATCTTCTAAACTCATTTGTACTTCTTGTACCTCATAAACTTTTACATTTTGCTTTACTAGCACTTTTACCACTTCTGGAACTTGCTCACGAGTTACATCTATTGCTATTTCTTGACTATTCTTTATTTCCATTGGATACGCTAAATATTCTTTTAGTTTTTCTGTATGATCTACCACTATTTTATAATGAGATTGAGACGCTTTTTTCATTTGATCTATACTACTATTTTCAATTACTTTTCCATTTTGAATAATACATACTTTATTACATAACGTTTCTAGCTCTGCTAAATTATGACTAGAAATAAAAATGGCCATATTTTCTTTTTGTGCTAATTCTCTTAATAACTCTCTCATTTCTTTAATACCTTCTGGGTCTAATCCATTGGTTGGTTCATCTAAAATTAATAGGTTTGGTTTATGCAAAATAGCTTGTGCTACTCCTAGTCTTTGCCTCATTCCTAAAGAATATTTAGATACTTTATCATAAATTCTATTTTCTAATTTTACTTGTTTTACTACTTCCATAATTCTTTCTTTGGATATTTTTGGATACATATTAGCTACTAATTTTAAATTTTCATATCCGGTAAGGTACATATAAAGATCTGGATTTTCTATTATAGCTCCTACCCTGCTAATTGCTTTGGTAAATTGCTTTTCAATGTCAAATCCATTAATAGTAACCTTTCCACTGGTAATTCCTTGTAATCCTAAAATTAATTTAATCGTAGTAGTTTTTCCGTGCGCCATTTGGTCCTATAAACCCTAGAATATCTCCTTCATAAAGTTCTACCGATACATCTTTTAGTATTTCTTTTTTGCCAAGGGTTTTGTGTAAATTTTGACAACTTAATATTAATTGTCCCATTTTCATCCTCCTTTTTATAATAAGATAAAGTTTTTTATGCTATGTTTTATACAAAGAATTATTTGAATACCATAAAATTCTTTTCTTACTGTGTTAACTTGTTTTTTATTCTACCACAATTTTCTTAAGAAACAAGTAGTTACTTTCTTAAGAATTTATGAAGTAAATGAAGAATTTTTTTGCTTGATTTCTTTATTTTTCTGTGTTACAATAAGAATGGTTTTAAAAGACATTTTAAAACTTAAATGAATTTAATTATTTTGTAAATTATTCCTTCTTTGTTTTGATATTAGAAAGGTTCAATGAATCAAAATATTAAATATCAGAATTAATAAAGGAGGTAATAGTAATGGCAGACAAAACTTTAACATGTAAAGACTGTGGTGCAGAGTTTGTTTTTACAGAAGGTGAACAACAATTTTATGCTGAAAAAGGTTTTACAAACGAACCACAAAGATGTCCAGCTTGCAGAAAAGCTAGAAAAGAACAAAGAAAAAATATATAAATCTTAGAGTTTGGTAAAAAGTCTTTTGTGAGTTTTTTACCTCACATCAAAAAGAAGCTGTTCAGTTCATTCAAATATCAACAGCTTCTTTTTAATTTCCTCATTTATTTTATTTCTTATTTAGTATTCTACTTTTTTCTATTTTTTTATTTCTGCCTTCTATTTCCTATCTCCTATTTCCCATTTTCCATTTTCTGTTTTGCTACATCGCTTTTTTATCTTGATGACTGTATTTTAATTTTGTTGCCATTCCTCCTCTTATGTGTCTTTCTGCTTTATTTTCGTCTAAAATTTCTCTTACTTTGTGTGCTAATGCAGGGTTTATCTTAAGTAACCTTTCGCTTACATCTTTATGTACCGTTGTTACTTTTCGTAACGGTAGAATTAATATCTTCAAAATTTGTAATTACTGTAGGCTGACTTCCAATTTCATTTAATAATTTTAGTCTTACTTCTACATTTGAATCATCATCTACTTCAATCACATCTATTATTGTTTTAAGCATTGCATTTGTAATTGTTTCATTATTTAAAATGTCATCAACTGTACTTATTGTCTTTGTAAGTTCTTTTTCTAATACATCTTTTTCTTTTATTTCAGAAGTGATTAACTTTAATTCCCTTTCTAATCTTGCTATATCTTCATTTAATGGATTTGTGTATTGTTTTAGTTCCTGCATATTGATTACTTCATTTTGGAACATCTCCATATATTTTTGTTTTTTAACTGTTACTTTTTCTATTTCTTTGAGTAAACTTTCTTCACTTCTTTCATTGTTTTCCCTTAAAGCTGTTATTTTTTCAAATTCTTTTTCAACTGCTTTCATAAAGTTCTTTTTATTAGAAATTATACTTTTAAGATATTCTTTAATAGCATTTAAAAGTTCTTCTTCATCTATAACAGTTGTATTAGGACAATGATTTACACCCATTGAGTTTCTTCCACTACATACCCATCTTATATATTCTGGTCCGTCATCTGTATATTTTCTTTTTATTCTTCTAAAGGAATAGCCACAATGTTTGCAATATATTAGTGTACTAAATACATACTCTGTTTTTTCTCTTTTACTTTTTAGTTTAAATTCATTTGACCTCTGTTCTAAAATTTCTTGTGTTCTATTAAATAATTCATCTGATATAATTCTCATTTCTGGTTTGTCAGCAACAATCCAATCTTCTTCTGGTAAATCTTTTCTTGCTCCTGTTATAAAGTCAGTAATTTCTGATTTCTTATTTGTTACTCTACCTGTATATATTGGATTTTTTAGCATTCTTACAATAGAAGTTTGTACCCATTTTGACTTTGTTTTCTTTGTTCTTATTCCTCTATCATTTAATTCCCAAGCAATTTTCGTTGTTCCTATTCCTTTATATACATAGCTTTCAAATATTTCTTTTACAATTTTTGCTTCTTCTTCATTTATTTTTAAAGTATATTTTTCTCCTGGTATTTTGTCATAACCAAATACCAAATTAGGTACTCGACCTTTTTTAGCTGTAATGTCTTTTCCGAATTTAACCCTTTTAGACATATTGGCACTTTCTTGCTGTGCCATTGCACCTAAAATGGTTAGTATAAATTCTGATCCACCTTCCATAACTTCGCCATTGTTTAAGAAATCTACTTGTATTCCATAGGATTTTAGCTCTCTTATACTTTGTAATAAATCTACTGTATTCCTAGCAAAACGGCTGACATCTTTAACAATTACTCTTTCAAATTTCTTTGCCTTTGCATCTTTCATCATTGCCAAAAATTGCTTTCTATTTTTTATTTGCTTTCCAGAAATTCCTTCATCTGCATATAGCTTGTACAACTCATAACCGTTCTTTTGGGTAAATTCATTAAAGAATTCTATTTGCTTTTCAAGAGAGTCTATTTGTGCTTCTTTTTCGGTTGAAACTCTACAATATGCTGCAATTTTCATAACTCAAATTCTCACTTTCTTATATATTGTTTTGTGTCTGTAACTTTATATTCGTTCTGTTACATTTTAGCACATAAGTTATAAAAAAGCAATAAAAAACTACTCTCTTTTTGAGAATAGTTTTAATTTGTATTTGATTAGTTGTTTTCAGCTAAATATTTTTCAAAATCTTCTATTGTTAATTCTTCATTATTTTCATATTTTTCCTTTGTATAATCTCCTGTTCCATCACTATATGATTGTAAGAATTTTATAAATTCGTGTAATCCTAGCCTTTTTCTTAATTCTTTTTGTTTTGCCACCATATTTCATTTCTCCTTTATTATCCTACACTTACTTGTGCATTTTCTTGTGTGTTTTCTTATGTATTTTTATTTTCTAATAATATATTTTTCATTTCAAGTATATTGTAAAAGGGAATGTTAATACCTTTCTTGGCAAGTTTTATAACATTCATTGATATTCCTATTATCTCTTGCTTCAAAGTTTCAGTTATCTCAACATCTTTCATTTTATTTTGATATTTACTTTCTATGTATTCTTCAGTTGTTGGAAAAATATTTTGTATTAAAAATGCTTTTTCTTTTCCTAATACTTTTCCAAAGACAAAGTTATAAACTTTCTTTCGAGTTTTCTTTTTATTTTCATATATAACTTTATATTTATCAACTTTACTTGATATTGGGACAAACCATATTATTTCTTTATTTTCTGGATCATTAAAACAAAAATAGCAAGGTCTTTTATTTCCATTTTCTTTATTTTGCATTAATTTGTAATCTTTAAATATATCAAAAAATTCATCTTTTATAAAATAAAATTTTCCGTTTTCTACTTTCATTTTTACCTCATTTCTAACAAAAAATCTACCTTCGAAAAGGTAGATTTTTATTAACATTTGTCCACCTACGCATTTATTTGTCGCAAGTAGGGTTGCGAGTAACATTTGCACACCTATGCACTTTTACCCCGCAAATAGGGTTGCGGCTAACATTTGATTTGGACAAGATACATTTTGTATCTCTATTATTATATTCATTATAACCTTTTTTATTAACAAAAGTCAATACATTTTGTCTATTTTTTCTATTCAATCCATTCTGTCTATTTTATTAAAACTGTATTTTTATAATTCTATTTCAGATTCTATTTCGTGAGAATTTTGAAAATTATAATCAAACTTTATCTTTTCATCATTCTCTGCCAAGTTATATGCCAAAACTCCAGCCATAGCTTGTACTATTTGTTCCTCTGTATTAGGATTATAAAATGTAATATTTAAATCCTTTTTCAAAATTCTCACCTTCTTTCTTTTCAATACTATTATTAAAGTTCTAAAAATATTACTAAATTAAAAAATTCACTTTGATTTAACAAAGTGATTATCTTGAATATACATTTGAACTTTTTATACTACTTGCTCTCACAATATTTTTTACTACTCTTGGTACATCTTTTGTAACATTTATTCCTTTTCTTAAAACTAAATTGCTAGAATTTTTATCATATTGATATATTGATCTATTCCATTTAGCAAATGCAATGTCTGACATTTCAGATTTTGTTGATAGAAACTTGCTATCTCTTTTTAACAATTCAAGTAAAGCATAATATTCTTCTATTAAATTCTTTTTCTTTTTTCTAATATAAGTTTTACTATACTCTCTATTGTATTCAGCTTTTTTCTGCATTGATTTGTTATGCCTTATTTCTTTTTCCTTAGTATATCTCGTGTCTTTTTTCACTACTTGAGATATATAGCTTTGTGAAACTCCAATAGTTTCAGCAATAATCTCTTGTTTTTTGTGTTCTTCAAAATACATTTGTAAAATTTCTTCTTTTTTACTCATTTTGACCTCCTTTCTTACTTATTGCGTTAGCAACAAGGTTATTGGGTACCCGTTCAAAATCTTTGATTTTGCTAACGGGTAATGTTCTTATATTTTTTACTTGCACTTTTTTAGGTATAAAAATACCATATATATAAAGTACAACTCGTAATTTATATACATCATTTGACAATTATAAATATTTATTGTAATATATTATTATAGAGAAAGTATTAAAACTGACATAAAATGCAAGTTAATACTTTGCTGCATAAAATAGATTACATTTCTATTATAGTGTAATACTTTTTAAAAGTCAATATATTACAATAAATTTTTTAAAAAATTTTATGAATAGGAGAAAATTATGAAAATGAATTTAGAATATGGCTTTAACAATGAGTCAATGCCAAAATTTGAAGAATATGAAATAAAGGTAATAAATAACATCAAATATGTTGTTCCTAAAATTTTGGAAATACATAGAACAAACTATTCCTTAATTGATTTTGATGATTATAAAGAAAATGATAAACCATTAATAGATTTTATCAATTTAGGAAAATTATCTTTAGAACAAAAAGAAGATACTGACAAGTTATTGCTTGAATATGTAAATCAATATGGACTTTTAGGACTTATACACGACTTTCCAGTAAATAGATATTACACATTAGATAAGGAAATACTATTAAAAGAATTTAATTATATCAATAATAGTGATTGCTTTAGCACAATGAAAATAATTGATTATTTTAAAATATTCTTTCCTAATGCTACTGATGAAGAAATAAAAGAATTATTAGAAAAAGTAAACAAAAATATATATGAACATAGTATGGAAAAATTTATTTCTCCAGAAATAAATAATTTGTTATTTGAAAATGAAAAATATTACGAACAAGTAGATATGATAATAAAATATGCTCAATTTATGTATAATACTTTAAAAGAATTGAAAAAAGATAATGGAGAATATATCAATACAAGAGAAATAAATAAACTAGAATCAAATCACATAAGAGTTAATTTAGAATATGACGGACTAACAATACATATTAGGAGTTTAAAAGAATACATAGATGAAAACTTTAAATTATATGCAATACAAGAAAAGAAATATTTAAAACTGTGTAAGCATTGTGGAAAAGCATTTATTGCTAACAACCCGAAAACAGTATATGATACATTTAGTTGTAAAAACCAAGAAAATGTTTACAACAGTAGAGCAAGGTTAAGCTCAAATGTAATAAAAACAAAAGATGGACTAACTGTAAAAGTAACACCAAGTGAAGAATTATCTAATGAAATAATAAGAAAACTAAAAAAGAAAAAATAATAATTTGTATAAAGAGAGTTGCTATACTCTCTTATTTTATGCAAATACGCACTAAATATAAACCTATTTATGCTCGTTTATAAGGAATAGCAACAAGTATTATTTAAAAATAAAATTTTATATAATTCAATTGGTTGTAAAACGAGCAATAGGAGGTGGATATATGAGTGCAATAGACAGACTATATTCTATCAACAATAAAACTGTTAAGTATAAATCAATTAACATTGATGATAGTTTATATAAAAGACTAATGAGATATACTAAAAAGAACTATGACGCAACAATTAGTGATATGATAAATGTTTGTATTGAAGATTTACTGTCTACTGGAAGTGTAAAATATTATGCCAAACCAGAAGATGAGATAACAATTTATAGAAGTGTAATGATTAGAAAAGAAAATGCAGAAGCTTTAAATAAGATAACGCAAGAAACGGGAATTTCACTAACAAGATTAGTAAATATAGCAATGAAAGAATTTTTAGATAAATATAATAAATAATATTTAGGAGATTATCATAAAACATTGATAATCTTTTATTTTTATGATATTATTCTTTCAGAGAAATAGTAAGTTATCTTCAAGATTAAATTGTAAAATGAAAGGTAAAAAGGGTGATGTTTATGAAAAGAGGATTGAAAATATTGTTTATTATTGTAGGAATTGTAGTTATTTTAGGGATTATATTTTTTGCAGTAGATTATAATAGAGTACAGAAACAAGAAAAACCTATTTTCTGTATACAAAATCCAGCAGGAGTTATTAGAGATGGAGGAACAATAGAGTACTTTGGATTAGGATATAAAGTAATTGATTTTCATACATTAGCAGGATTTGATGATATTAAAATTGGAACTTGGCTTATGGATTATAATGACTTTGAAAAAGAAATGAAAGAATATGAAAAAAAGTTTGAAGAAGAGTTACAAAAAGATAATAGAAATCAAGAAAGTAATATTAATAATAAAGTTACCACAATAGATATACAAACAACTGGTTTAAGTTCTGAAACATCAATAAAAAAATACACTTTAAATCAAGAGGAGATATATGAAATTTTTAATATTATTGATAATTTAACTTTTTCCAATGAAACGTGTGATGGACTTCCAACTTATTATATTAAATATAATAGTGAGGAAGAAGATAGTTTTGTTACTTATGGAATTGAGATATTTGATGATGAGTATCATGTTACTTCAGCAAGTAATGGCGAAGCAATATTATCTAACGAACAAAAAGAACAATTAGATGAGATAATAGACAAAATTGGAGATTAAAGAATTTAACAATAAATAGTAATTTGTAAAGGAGGTATTTATGGGAATAGAACATTCGCAAAATTATTTACATAGTAAACAACTTGTAGCGACTTTGTTATCAAAGAGTAATATTTGTAACGACGATATTATAATTGAGATAGGTCCTGGAAAAGGAATTATTACCATTGAACTTGCAAAAAAAAGCAAGCAAGTTATAGCAATAGAGTTTGATGCGAAATTAGCGAAAACTTTATCTGAAAAGTATAAAGAATCTAAAAAAGTTCAAATAATAGAGATGGATTTTTTAAAATATAAAATATCAGTAAAAGAACCATATAAAGTATGTGCAAATATTCCATTTAACATAACTGCTGATATTGTGAAAAAGGTATTTGAAGCCGATAATCCTCCTGAAGATATATATTTCATAATGCAGTATGAGGCTTTTCTCAGGTATTCTGGACAGCCCTTTTATAACGAAAGTTTGAGGTCTCTTTTATACAAACCTTGGTTTTCCGCTGAATTGATTTATGAGTTTAAACCATCAGATTTTTATCCTGTGCCAAATGCACGAATATGTTTTGCTCACTTTCAAAGAAAAACATCTGCTGATGTTGAGGATGCGATAGACTATAGAAATTTTCTGTCATATATATTTTTAGCATCTGGAAATACTTTCAAAGATAAAACAAAAAAATTGTTTACTTATGAGCAACAAAAACGCATTTGCAAGTTTTTAAAAATTAAATTAGAGTCAACGCTTACTGAAATCTCATACGATGGATGGCTGTACCTATATGATGTTTTTCTTAAATTTGTTTCCAACGAAAAAAAAGCTATTATATTAAATGCTGAACAAGACATGAAAAACAATCAAAACAAGATTCAAAAAAAACATCGAAATCGTAATCATGGTTATTGGAAATTTGAAGCTAAGCGCCAAAAAAAATTAAAATTTGAAAATGGAAAATAAGAATTTTATCAGTAGCTATATTTCAAATTTCTATATTATTAGCAATAGTGTAAACAAAAAAGTTGACAGAAAAAAGTAATAAGTAAATCATAAATTACAATTTGTTATCTAAATAGAGGGCATAAACCCTCTATTTTATAGTTCTTTTTCAAAATCTCTAAATTTTTCTTGTTTAGTAAATTGTTTTTCAGCATTTAAAGAATTTCCTGTTTCTTTCTCAAAATCTCTAACAATTTCATCCCCAGAAAGTAAGTCGAATTTTTTACAGAGCCATTTTATAAATTTTTTAACTGTTTCCTCAAAAGTTTTAATGATTTTATGAAGTTTATTATTTTCCTTTTCTAGTTTGTTTATTTTATACTTATATTCATATTCCAAATTAAATGCCTTTTCCTCAAATTCTTTTTCTAGTTCTTCTTTTCTGTTGTTATATCTAAAATCAAGTGAGTTGCTTTTTACTTTATAATCGTGTTCCATTTGATATACTTTATTATGCAAATTTTCATTATCTTCAAGTATTTTATCTCTTTCTTTTTGATATTTTTCTGCCTCATCAATTACATTTACTTGTCTTTCTATTTCTCTGTGTAATTGTTTGTTTTCAGAGTATAATTTTTCAATAAGTTTATCTTTTGGCTCAATAATTTCTTTTTGTATTTTTTCATTTCTTTTGAAAACAACCTTATTAAAATCTTCAATACTTGGTACTTCTGGAAGTTCTAATGTAATATCTTGCAATATTTCTTTAGTTTTTTCATAATTTGTAATTTTTTTATATTCTTCAATACTCAAATGTGTTCTATTAGTTTCTTCTTTTGGTAATCCTCTTTCTAGCTCAAAATTGTGTAAAATAATATATTCGTAAAAGGCATTTTGTAATCGCCTGTAACTGTCTTTTTCTTTCCAAAATTCACTACAAGCCAATTTATCAATATCATTTCCTTTTTTATCTTTTGTATGAACAACTGGTAAAAAAACTAAGTGCATATGTGGTGTATCTTCATCATTATGCACTTTTGCAGAAAGAATATATTGTTCTCCTAAATTTTTATATTCACACACAAACTTATATGCAGTTTCAAAAAATCTTCTTGTTTCTTTTTCTCCAATTTTATTAAAAAATTCATTGTCAGATGTGATAATATATTCACAAGCAATGTTACTAACTGTTTTTATTTGACCTTTTAAATTATATTCTTTTCTTATTCTTTCAAAATCTTTTTCATAACTATATTTTGGATCTTTCAATGAATAATTTAAGTACGATTTTTCTTTATCAATATTTTTATTAGAATAATTTTCATTTTTCCTTTCATTATGTCTAAATATGCCTTTTAGATTTTCTCTTTTGTATTTTTGATTTCTTATTATAGCATAACTCATATAATATCCACCTCCTTGAATAGCTAAATAAACTAACACAAACTAAACTTAAAAACGGCACTTATTTAAGATGTGTTGTAACACACTACAACACTTTTTAGGCAAAAGTGTTCGTGTGGCAGGGTAAACCCTACAACCCAAAACTAAAAATTGCTACTAGCATTTTTTAGTTTTTTCATAACAAATGACAAGTTCATTTGTTATGCTTTCAATAAATTGCATATCTGCATTTATTGAAAAAAGAGCAAGAAAAAGTAAATTTTTCTTACTCTTTGAAACCTTGCTCGGTTTCAAACTTCCACGCTTTATGGCTACATTTTACAGAAACCAGAAGGAGTGAGCTTGAAGTAGAATTAGGTGTAATATTCCATTTGCTATAAAAGGAATTATTACACCTATACAAACTGAAACCGTCAGTCGTTCGCCTCGTTTCATAGGTAGTCTAGTAAGTAGCATTTGCTACTATAATTGCCGATACTTTTAAATATCTTTGTTCATACTTGTCCAAACTTTTTACAATTATAAATTCACACCCAAGTTTTGCCACCGAATACTCTTTTTTTATTGTGAGTTTTTGTTCTAAAATCTCACTTACGCACCTTGTATAATTAGACTACTTATACAAATACGGATAAACTTTATAGCATCGGCTCATCACACCTATCACTTTTATAGAGTTTGAGGCATATTCTCTTTTTGAAAACAAAAAACTACTCATAGTTTATAAACTACAAGTAGTTAGTTATTTTCTTTATTCAATTAAGCCTCAAAATCGTTTTTAAGGCATTTTTATTTTAAAGCAAACTAATTTATCATACATAAATTAATTCTTTTAAAACAATTTCTTCTGTTTGATTTTTTATTGCGTTCATTGTACCAACCCAATATAAAGGGTTAGTGTTTTTCATATCTTCTGTTAAATTACTTTTTGACTTTAAATCTTTTATTATAAAATCAATTTCTTTTTGTGCTTGCTCTTGAATTTCTTTCAAGTGCTTATTTAATTCTTTATTCATAAACAATATAGTATATTCTGCTTTTTTATGTTTCTTCAAAAAATTTAATCTTAATAACCCATATTTATTTAATGTGATTTTTTCTTCTGGCTTTAAATATAAGTTAGGCATATAATAATCTCCTACCAAAGTATAACTTATTCCTGTTTTTTCATCTACAATTTCCTTTTTCAATTCTTTACAATCCATAATAAACCTCCTAATTATTTTATTACTAATCCTAATTTTACAACTGGATTCTTCTCTGCTAAGAAAACCTTTTTAATTTCAATACTTTCTGGGATTATAGGTGATTTATTTTTACCGTTCTGGAATGTTACTTCGGTGTGGAAAGATGCTTTACAGAAGCAGCCCAAGGAAGAGATATTTACGAATATGCACAAAGATGCTTATTTGACTTTTATGCAGGAGAAGAACAAAACACTCATAAAAATTTAGTAGAATTTTTATTTACCGATTTATCAGCAGCTCCTTATCAGGTTATAGGAGAAAAACCAGAATATAGCTTTACTCCAATGAAAGATGTATCAAATGAAGATAATAAAACAATTTTAAAACAGCTTATACAAACCATTTTAAAAGAAGGAAAAGACATTTTAGTAAGAGATGTATCCATATTAGGTTTTCCATCTTATAGTATTGCAGTACCTGGAATGAGTGAAGCTACCTTTGATCCAAATGCTACTTACTTTGACTGCATTCTTACAATGCAAAAACTATTAATGAATTTACAAAATATTAATTCACAAAATATAGCACAAGTAACTAAAATGATGGAAACAATTGTAAATACAGTAGGATATGAAAAATTATCTCTTCTTATTAGTTTAAAAGATACTTCCATCCTTCCTTGTGAAAGTATGGGAATGGGAGCAAAATATTTCTTAGCTATTTGCTATATTGCAAATAAAGAATATCATAAAGCTGCTAAAACATTAGAAAATTTAAACTTCTTAGCAGACCAAATGTTAGCAAATCCATTAGAAAAAATTATGGTAAAAGCAGTATACTATTATGCTTGTGCTATGGACAAATTAAATGACCATGCAAAAGCAATGTATTATATTTCTATTTTATTTGATGAAGAAATTGCAAATGCTATAGACCAAAGTTTTCAAGACCAAAATTCTATTATTAGTAACCATTATGGTATTACCAAAGATGACTATGTAGATTATGATGACTCTTATTATTTACCCATTTATGAAAAAGCTAAGAGAAGCACAAAGAGACAATTATATTGACCAAACAGAACTTAAGAAAAGTCGTTGGCTAGAAAATTTAGTTAAACCAGAATCAAAAGTAAGATAGTAATTTTAAAGCGATTGTATAAAGTTACTATCTTACTTTTATTAATTAAGCATTGGTTATTATTTGGTTTTAATGTCGAAATTTGTCATGCGATTCTTCTTGAAAAATTGGAAAAATATGTATATAATAGATATATTATATTTCTAGCCGAAAGGCTAATCAAATAAAATCAAATGTTTTATTATTCATTATTTTGCTATTTATTTCATTTATTTATCAAAATCATGAAACATTTTATTAAAATCAAAATATTTATAATCTTAATTAATTCCAACAAATAAAAGATTATGAAAAATAGAGACTAATATTAAGTATTTTAATCGTTTAGTCTTTTGTCTAGTAATGTAAAATTTAAATCTATGGAGGAAATGCCCATGAGTAAAGAAAAGTTTATTACAAAGGAAGAAAATCAAGAAGAAAACGAAGGAAAACTAAAAATATTGCAGCCAAAAAAACGATGTAGTATTTCAAGCCTTATTTACAAGAGGAAAAGAGAGAATTACAAAAGCACTGTTAGAGGATATACTAAAGATAAAAATACATAAACTAGATTTAGACAAAAGCAAAGACCTACTTAATGATAATAAAAAAGATAAAAATGGAAGATTAGATTTAAGAGCAGTATTAAATGATAATATAGAATGTGATATTGAAATTCAACTATCCACACATGATAAAGTATTAGAAAGATTTTTATATTATTGGTCCAAAGTGTATACATCAAACATAAAAATAGGAGACCAATATAGTAAATTAAGACAAACCATAAGTATTATAATAGTAGATGATGAAATAAAACAATTTAAAGAAATAGAAAAAGCCTATACCAAATGGCAAATACGAGAAGAAGAATATAGAGATAAAATATTGACTTCTTACTTCCAGATTTGTATAATTGAATTACCAAGAGCAATAAAAGAATATGAAAAAGACAAAAGCAATGCAGTATTGCAATGGATGAAATTTCTGGATAATCCAGAGGATATGGAGGTAAGAAAAATAATGGAAGAGAACCAAGATATCAAAGAAGCAAAAGAGGAACTAGACAAAATAAGCCAAGATGATATATTAAGAAGAATGGCATTAAAAGCAGAATTAGAAAGAATGGACCAAGAACAAAGAATATATGAAGCCAAAAGAGATGGTGAAACAGAAGGTGTACAAAAAGCACTAAAAGCTACAGCTTTAAAAATGTTACAAAAAGGTATAGATATACAAAGTATAATAGAAATAACAGGATTAACAGAGAAGCAAATAAAAGAATTAAAGTCAAATGAATAATTAGTGATAGAAAAATGATAGTAATAACACAAGAAACTGTCCTAAAATAATAGAATATACAACTAAAATCTTAGAATTGTCTTTTTCAATTTTTAAAGCCTTTCCCCTTTTGGACATCTGTAACTCGGCATAAAAGCCTCGTACAGCTGTCACAATGGTCGCCCACGCAAGGCATAAAAATTTCAAAAGACAATTCTAAGATTTTTATTCAATAAATGTATTCTAAATTTAGGACAGTTTCTTGTTTTATTAATTCACATAATCAATCAACCTAAATTTTACAAAATTCACATAAAATGGAAAAATCTTTCAAAATCCATTGAAAAATGTGGAAAAAACGTCGTATAATAGAGATGTAGGAATAAAAATTTAGGAGGTTTCTATGAAAATAAAAGAGAAAATCTTAGCTGTACTAATGATAATTATGCTCATAGGGATGAACCTTATCACCTTAGGGAACCAAGTAATTGCGGCAAATTTAACAAGCCAAACCAGTAAAACGAACAATCAAAATGTAGAATTTGATAGCTATTTCGAAGGAAATACCTATACCGAAAATTTTGATATAGAACAAGGAGCAACTTTATATATTAATTTAAAAATAAAAAATGCAGGCTATTTAAAAGATGGAATAGTCCGTATTTCTGATGCAAATTATGAAATTGCTACAGAAAAATTAGAATCAGAAAAGGTGCAAAGTGCTACGGAAAATAGCATTTCCTTAAAACAAATCAAACAAAATGAAGAAGTGATATTAGAAGTTCCAATTCAAATTAAAAAACAAGAAACTATTTCTACTGATTATTTTTCTAAAACATCTACTGTAGAATTTGAGGCAACTTATGTGGATGGAAACGGAAACGAAAAAGAAATTAGTAAAACTATGAACAATCAGCTAATTTGGCAAGTAGAAGATGAACTTGTTTTGTCAAAACAAGGGGTAACTTATGTACCATATACGCAAAACGGAGAATATGGTGTTATGGTGCAAACTACCCTTACTAGTAAGCTAGCAAAAGCATTTATGCCTATTTCTGAAACAGAACTTACCATGCAAGTACCACAAATAAACGGACAAGCACCACAAAGAGTAACTGTTGTTGCAAAACAAATAACAGCTACTGGAAACGATAACACTGGTGTTTCTTTTACTAGTGCAAATTATGAATATAACCAAGAAAGTGGAAGCCTAACCATTCGTACTCAAAATTTAGAAAATGATATGATAGCATGGAATGAAAATGGACAAGACCAATATGTAATTAACCTATTTTATGTAGGAGAAGAAATTTATCAATGGGCATTAGAAAATAACGTTCCAGTTAGTATGAACATAAATGGAAAAGTAATCCTTCCAGATACCCATGCTACTGTTTTAGAAGCCAATAGTACTATAGAAGAAAATGCAAATAGGCAGAATAGTTTAACACAAATAGACCTAAATAGTAATGAAACTTTAAGTAAGGGAACTCTTTATACAAAACAAGAAACACCTTATACTACTACCTATTATGCACAAGTTAATGATAGTTCTTTAACAGAAAAAATACAATTGCAAACTATGGCATCTGTTTTTGTAGATGGAAATAATAAAGAATATACAATTGGAAACCAAGAAAATGTAAAAAGCATAACAATACCTGCTTTAGCTTTTGAAAAATTATTAGGACAAAACGGAAGTATTCAAATTGCTTCAGAAGATGGTACTACACTTGGAACCATCAATAAAGAATCTAGTAAGGAAAATGAAAACTATACACTAGATCTTTCCAATTCAGAAGTAAATACAGTTATGCTAACAACTACAAAACCTATTACAGAAGGTATTTTACCAATTACCATGGAAAAGGTATTAACAATACAAAATTATGAAAAAGAACAATTAGAATCTTTCTCAAAAATAACTGTAGGAGTAATTAATCAAAACGAAAATATAATTATCAACAAAGAAACGGAAAACATAGTTACAGAAAATGCTTCTATAGAAACTACACAAGTAGTACAAAATGATATTACAGAAAAAAACTAACATTTCTCTAACAGAACCTGTTAGTAAAGCAGAAATTAGCATTATAGAAGGCAAAGAAAATTTATCTACAGTAGTAGAAAATAAAGATGTACAAATTAGAATTGTACTAGACACTTCTAGTACAGAAAATGCTTTATACCAAAATCCTACTTTCGAAATTGAATTACCAGAACAAGTAGAAAGCATTGAAATTAAAGATGTTAATCTTTTCTTAGAAAAAGAACTAACATTAGAACAAGCAAAAGTAGTAACAAAAAATGGTAAAAAAGTAATTCAAATTACATTAGAAGGTACACAAACCAAATACTTAGATGAACAAATTAGACAAACAAATCAAAAAAATGTTATTACAAAAGGTGCCAACATTATTTTAAATACAGATATTACTCTAAATGACCTTGCAACAACTGCAACGGAAACATTAGTAATGTATTACACTAACGAAAATACCAATCTTTACGAAAACCCATATACCGAGGCACAAACGAAAGCAAGAGCAGTACAAGCAAAGGTACAAACACTTTCTAGTACAAACACAAATACAACTAATACAACAAATACTTCTGAAACAGTAACTCCTGCAGAAAAAGGAGTAGCTACAACAGAACTTAACTTAGTAGCACCAACAGGGGTAATTGCTTCTAACAGTATGGAAGGCTATAACGGAACACCTTCTACATTAACTAGCATCAGTAACCAAAAACAAGAAGCAGTTATTCCAACCAATAGCAGTAAGCAAGATGTAACAGTAACAGGAATTATTACCAATAATTATACTAACCCAATTGAAAATGTTATGATTCTAGGAAGATTACCATTTACTGATAATACCAATATGGAAACAGGAGAAAGTCTAGGAAGTAACTTTAACATGCTCCTAAAAGAAAAAATAGCTACATCTGGTATAGATACTAGTAAAATAAAAATCTATTATAGTAGTAACGCAAAAGCAAGCAAAGACTTAATGAATACAGAAAATGGATGGCAAGAAAATCCACAAGATTTAACAGCTATCAAAAGTTATTTAATTGTAGTAACTGGAGAAGTAAACTCTGGTGAGAAACTACAATTTAGCTATCAAATAGAATTACCAGAAAACTTAGCACATAATAACAGTAGTTACCAAATGTATCAAGTATATTATGATAACAAAACACAAACAGCAACTATTGGAGAAACAAAAACATCAGCAATATTAGGGCTAACTACAGGGGAAGGATCAGAATTAGAAGTAACTTTAAGTTCCAATATGGAGCAAAATAGCAATGTACCAGAAGGACAAATTGTTAGATTTTTTGTACAAGTAAAAAACATAGGAAATGAAGAAGCAAAAAGTGTAACCATTAATGTTCCTGTACCAGAAGGAACCACTTATACACAATATGATTCTGCAAATCAAACCTATGTAGATAGTAATGAAGAAAAACCACTAATTGCTTTAGGAAATTTAGCAGCAGGAGAAACTGCAAACGCTACTTATGAACTAAAAATGAACCAAGGCACTTTAGGAGAAATCAAACATCAAGTAAGAGTGGCAGCAGAAGATTTAACTACTGGTGTAGCTTCTAATGAATATATTTTAAACAAAGTAGTATCCAAAATGAGTTTAACCTTTATTAGTTCCAAGGGATTTAGAAACTTCTCTTCACAAAGGAGATATTCTATATAGTACTGTTTTATTAGAAAGCAAAGAAAACTTTAAATAATGTTACAGTAACTATAGATATACCAACAGGTATTCAAATTAATAAAGCTACTTACAAAGATGGTAATGGACAAGAGCAAAATTATATACAAACACAAAATAACCAAGTAATTGTAACAATACCACAATTACAAGCAGATTATTTACAAAGTATTAGTATAGAGCTTCAAATACAAGACTTTAAAGGAGACTTCCACTATCTCGCAAAAAGCAGAAGCAACTGGAATGGAAGTGCATTATTCTAACGAGCTTGTTTACCATGTGGGAAATCCTACTTTTGAAGTGGTACAAACTACAAACTCTGAAAGATATATCAAAGAAGCAGAACAAATTACTTATGAATTTACGATTAAAAACACAGGGGATGCAGACGCAAACGATGTTGTTTTTGAAGATGTATTACCAGAAGGCTTAACCTTCCAAAAATTAGAATATACCTATCAAGGACAAACAGAAGTAGTTACTTCTACTCTTAATAATACAGCAAAAGTAAGATGGACCAATTTTGCAAAGGGTGCAGAAGCTACTGTAAAAGTAATAGCAAAAGCAGACCTTTTACCAGAAGATAAACAAGACAAAACCGTAACTAATGTAGGAAGTATAGAAGCACAAGGAATTCAAAAACAAGAATCAAATACCATTACTACTATTATTGAATATAATTCTAAACTTTATGAAGGAGATTCTGGAAATGAGGGAGGTAATACCAATACCCCATCTGGAACTTACAAAATTACAGGTACCGCATGGTTAGACGCTAACGAAAATGGACAAAGAGAAGAAGATGAACAAGTATTATCTGGTATTCAAGTTATGCTACTTAAAAAGTCAAATAACGAAATTGTAGTAGATGAAAATGGCAGTCAAAAAATAGTAACAACAGCTAATAACGGAAGTTATGAATTTACGGGCTTACAACCAGATGAATATTTAGTTATTTTCCTATATGATGCAGGAAGCTATCAAGTAACAGAATATCAAAAACAAGATGTTAGCCAAAGCTATAACTCAGATGTATATTCTATGAAAAATTACGTTAAATGGAAAACAAACTTATGCAGGGGTAACAGATACTATTTCTGTAACAGACAGTAATGTAAGAGATATTGATATTGGACTAATAGAATCTCAAAACTTTGATTTAAAACTAGATAAATACATTAGTAAAATTACGTTAACTACTCCAACCATTGGAACAAATAACATATAATTACAATAATTCACAACTAGAAAGAGTAGAAATTTTAGCACAAAATGTAAATAAGAGTAGTATTGTAATAGAATATAAAATAGTAGTTACCAATGAAGGTCAAGTACCAGGCTATGTAAAGAAAATAGTAGATTACTTACCAGAAAGTGCCAGATTTAATTCAGAACTAAATGAAGATTGGTACCTATCAGACGAAAATGACCGTATTTATAACACTAGCTTAGAAAATGTAGAACTTCAGCCAGGAGAAAGCAAAGAAGTAAGCTTAATTTTAAGTGTTACCATTACAGATGAAAATATTGGTACTGTAGTAAATAATAATGCAGAAATTTATGAAATCTATAACGAACAAGGTTTAACAGATATTGACTCTCAAGAAGCAAACAGTGCCCAAAACGAAGATGATATGTCAACAGCAGATATTGTACTTTCTGTAGTTACAGGAAAAATAGTACTTTATGTAAGCTTAACATTAGCAATTCTATTCTTACTAGTAATTGGAATTGTTGTAATTAAAAGAAATGTGTTAAGTAAGAAAAGAGAAAATTAGAGGGGAGAATTGAAAAAAATTACAAAATTCTTTTTCAATCAAAATGGAACCCTTAAGAAAGGATATAATAAAAAATGAAAGGTAAAAGAAAAATTACACTTTTGGTATTGGGGCTTATACTTTTATTTGTTGCATTAGTTATTACCATTTCTTCTTTAATAAAATATGAAGAAAGCCCAATACAAGAAGTAGCGAAACTTACCAAAGAAGCCTTAGCAGTAAATGGCTCTGTAGCAGATGGAACCTTAGTTACACAAGGTGCTCATGATAGCCCAGCCTTTTACCAAAATGGAAGCTTTTATTATGAAGCATTACCAAGCCAAGTAAATAAAGTATTTTGTCCTTCCATTGGAGATATTCAGCTTTACTGTATCCAAAAAGGAGTATCAGTAGAAATGAACGAAAATCTAGTAGCTACTATTAGAGCTCTAGATGGAACAACTGGTAGTGTAAGTTCAGGTTCTCACAAAGCTTCCCTACCTGCAAAACGTTACTCCAATACTTATTATATTTGTGTAAACAATCACACAGAACTAGTACCATCTGGAGCATATACAGTAACTGCACCAAATAACTTTATTGCACCAACAGATGGAACCTATGTATATGGAAAATCTACTACCTATTTTGAAAAGGGAGAAAACATTAGCCAAGAAGTAAAACAAGTAGCTATTTGGCTTAATATGGAGGTAAACGAAGGGGAAACTTTTGAAGCAAGTGGAGCAAAATTTACTTATTTAGATATGGCAGAACAATTAAAAGAAGAATCTATGGATTATAGAGATTATGAAGCAGAATTACAAAATAATGTAAATAATCCAATTCAAGAAACCACTACTGAAAAAGTAAAAATTAATGTAAACCAAGAAGAGCAATACCTAATTATTGGACCATATAAAATGGATTATGTAGAAGGAAATTCTGCTAGTGCAAAATTTGCAGGAATTTCTAACATGACAGTAAAAGGTTATAATGATAAAGACAAAACACAATATATTAAAGATGCTAATATTATAAGCTATATTCAAAACGGAGAAGAAAAGAAATTAGACTTTTTTACACCATTAGAAGAACAAGGATATGTAGATAGAACAGAGCAATCTTACCCAGTAAGTGGACAAGAATTTTACTTAAAAATAGAAAATCCAAATCAAGGGGTATTAGATAGTAATGATGTAGTAAGATATTTAGATATTGAAGTAGAATATTCGTATATGACTACTTATGCTATTGCATGTAGACTAGAAGGACATCAATTAGTAGCTACACCAATTGAAACAGGACATCATGACAGTCATGGCGAAGATGGAGATTTAACCTCTTGTACTATAAACTATCGTTGGAAAGTAACAGAATATCCTGTACCACAACAATTTATGATGGATGCTTGGGGAGAAAGAAACTTATATAAATTAACCATTCACCTAACTGGTGGAGGAGACCAAAAATTAGACATTACCATGAACCTAGGTGGTTATGTATGGGAAGATGTAAAAGATACCAAACAAAACATAGCAGATGGTATTCATTCTGACTTATATAATGGAGAAGCAAATGATAGAGTACTTCCAAATGTAAAAGTTACTTTATATGAATGTCCATTAGATAAAAACGGAAATTTACAATATAGAAATGGTAAACTAGTAAGCTATGTAGCAGACTTATTATCTGAAGCAGATAAAGAATCTTTAACAGATAGAGAAATTGCTTATAGAATGAACCCAACTTTAACAGACGAAAATGGATATTATGAATTTGATGGTTTAAATCCTGAAAGCAAATATTATGTTACATTTGAATATAATGGCCAAATTTATTTACCAACAGAATATTTAGTAACTGATCAAAGATCTAATGGAAATTTTGTACAACAAGATTCTGTAACAGATATGGTATACAATGCACAATTATATAATACCGAAATTTGGGAAGCTACCTCAAAAATAACCGAACTACAAGATGGTGGAGAAAATGACACCAAACTAGAAATGACAAGAGAAGAATATAATGAACAATTTGAAGAAATTGGTTCAGCACCAAAAAACTATATTTCTAGTAACTCTTTAAGAAGCGGAGAATTAGTAAGAGATGGTAGAAATTACTATAATGAAGCTTATTCTATTTATGACTTGATGGGATTTACTTTAAATGAAGATGGAGAATATGAACAAACAGAAGTACAATTAATAGATGGATTTTATGAAATTGACAGAAATGGCAACATTATAGAAACAGAAGAGAGCCAAGAAGGCGAAATTAGCAAACAAATTCAAAGATATATGGACCGCTATTTAGAATATCCAGATGAAAGAGCAATGATTGACATCTATGAAGATATTGTCAATGATTTTGCAAGAACAGCAAAACAAAAAGAAGAACTTTGGAAAAAACTACAATTTATAGAAGACTGTAAAATGCAGGCTTATACAGGTTCTCCTTTAGAAGATGGCGCAATAGACTTATACCCTGTATATGATGACTTTGTTATTGACAACAAAAAAATGGTAATTCCAGGGGTAGGAACAAAACCACCAATTTATGATGGACAATACTATGTAAATGCAGGCTTATGGAGAAGACAACTAAACAACTTATCCTTAAGAAAAGACGTATATCGTGCAGCAACTAAAATTAATGGCAAAACAGAAGTCTATGAATATGATAAACGTTCAGAAGAAGATAGCTATTGGGAAATTCAAATCAGAATGCAAGACTATTATAACTATTATGGAACAAACTATAATAGAGAATTATATCCAGCAGATTATGAATATAGAGCAGAAAATACAAATCTTTATGGAAGCAATTTAGAATTATATGTAACTTACAAAATTACCATTAGAAACTCTTCACAAAATATTCTAAATGAAATTACAGAAGTAGTAGATTACTATGATAAAGATTATACCTACATGCCAGATTTATCTTGGGTAATGTATAAAGATAGTAATAGCGATGGTAATGAAAAAGTAGCAATTACAGACGAAAGCTACTATAACATGATACATAACTTAGACTTAAGCCAAATTACTTATGCTAGAAACATCAATAGTAGTTATGGCATTACTACAGACCGCAATGGAAACTACTGTGGAGATAGTATTTATGGAGATGCTTCCAAAGAAGATATAGAAGAAGAACTAAACTCTGTTTATATTCGTGGACTAGATGGTAAAAAACTAGCAACAGGTGAAAATGCCTATATCTATTTAACATTTAAAGTAAATGCAGATGACCAAGGACCAGTTATTTTGGATAATGACCAAAGCTTAAAAGAAAACTTTGCAGAAATTAATGGTTATGAAAGCTATTATGCAGATGGAGAACAACTTCCAAACAAACAAACAATTAGAAATAATAGAACACCTGCAGGAATTATTGACTACAACTCAACACCAGGTAACCTAAGCTTAGACGACTTACAAGGAGAAAAATACGAAAAGAACTTTGAAGATGATACTGATAGAGCAAAAAGCATTAAAGTATACTTAGAACAAAGTGCAATTCGTAAAATAAATGGTACTGTTTGGGAAGATGAAAGAACTAAAAATATAAGTGAATCTGTTTTAGGAGATGGCATTAAACAAGAAGGTGAAATTGGAATTGCAGGAGTTATGGTAGAACTAGTAGAAACCATGGAAGATGGTAAAGAATATGTATGGCAAACAACAACGACAGATGAAAATGGATATTATGAATTTAGTAGTTTTATACCAGGTAACTATGTAGTAAGATTCCAATATGGAAATAACCAAGAAACTGTTTTAACTACTAACAATGGTGGCAAAAATGCAGTATCCTATAATGGTCAAGACTTTAAATCAACGGTATATCAACAAGACTTACAAAATAACCAATCTATTGCAAACTATACAGATGAATATTACGATATTCAAAAAGCAGACGAATTAAGCGCAAATGGAGAAACTAATTTATCAGATGCAAAAGACTTATGGGAAAACCAAACCATCAATACTGGTAGAACACAAAATAATCAAACAACTTATCAAAACGAAACCTACCAAGGTAGAACCAATGTAAATGCTTATAGTACATCAAATGTTAATAACCATAAAGCAGAAGTGCTAGCATCACCATATATGGCTTCTATGGATAATAGTTTGGTACAAGAATTAATGCAAAATACCCATATGACTGCACAAACCGCTGTTATTGTAATAGAAGGAGAATATAATAGAACCAATACAGATGGTTTAAATGACCAAAGCAATGGATCAGATAGCTATTTATATGGTAATGACAAAAACGGAAATTATACCTTAAATTGTGTAGATTTTGGACTAACTGAAAGACCAAAAGCACAACTTACTTTAGACAAAAAAGTAAGCAATGTAAAAATTATGTTAGCAAATGGAAACATTGCATTTGACGCTAGTCAAACTGTTCCAAACTTAATTTGGGTATCTGGCAAACCTTATGACCTAAGCAGTAAAATGGATAAAAATAAATACGAAGAATATTACGAAGAAAGTAAACAAGATGCAAACTACAACCGTTATTCTTATAGAACAGAAATAGAAAAATTAATTGCAAGTTTATATCAAAGTGGTCAAAATGGATTAATTCAACCAATTTTAGATGCAGAATTAATGCATGGAGCAACCATTCAAATTGCATACGAATTAACAGTAACCAATGCCGGCGAAACAGACTATACTGGACAAGACTTCTACTACAAAGCAACAGGCGCATCTGAAGAAAACAAAGTAACAACAACTGCAAACCTAGTATTAGACTATGTAGCAAATAACTTACAATATAGAGAAGCGGACAACGAAGGATGGAAAGTAGTTACTGAAAATGACCTAACCAATAATGATAATGCTAAAGTAAATGACAGATTAGTAAATAATAGTTTAACAGAACAAATTGGTTCTTATAACACTATTTTACAAACAGACCAATTATCTAGTAACTTAAAACCAGGAGAAGAAGTAAGCAAACAATTAATACTTACCCAATTAATTACTTCTAGCGACAGTCAAGATGATAAAACCTATGAAAATATTGCCGAAATTGTACAAACTTCTAATACAGCAGGAAGAAGAATGGCATATTCTGTAGTAGGAAATCAAGATCCAACCCAAACTCCAAGTGAAGTAGATAGTAGTAGAGCAGAAAAAGTAACTGTTTTACCACCATTTGGACAAGCATACTTATATTATGGAATTGGAATTTTAGTGGGAATTCTTCTTATTGCTGGAATTGTGGTTATTAAGAAAAAGGTTATGAAAAAATAAGATAAAAAATCTCCTTAGAAATTTTATTTCTAAGGAGATTTTTTTAAAAATATTGTAATTTCCCACAATTTACGATAAAATAGTAGAAAGAAAAAGTTTAAAAAAGAAAAAAGAACACAAAAGATGGCAAAAAAGAGAGAAAACTTTTTTAATTTAAGTATCCAAAACGACAAAAATTTTAAATAGCTTGTACTACAATAGAGATACAAATTAAAAAAGTAGGGGTGATGGAAAAGTGTTTCAAAATATACAAAAAGATTTTAATGTAGAACAGGAACAAAACGAAGAACAAAGAAAAATAGATAAAAAGAATATAAAAACAATTTTAAAGGATTTATTTAGCTTCCAAAATATTGCTATTTATGTGATAGCTTTCATAATCTCCATGGTTGGATTTCGTAGTCAAAACTTTATTTTAAGTATTAGCCCATTTGCTATTAGCTTTTTAGCAGCTATGCTTAGTAACCGTATGCCTATCGGAATTGTATATATCCTAACATTAATAGGTACTTTTATTTCTTTTGGTGCGAATAGTTTATTAATTTATTTCTTAACTACTTTAGTATTTTTTGTTTTTATTTTACTAAAAAGACCAAAAGAACAAGAAGGAGTAAACGAAGAAAGAAGATTAGGGTTTCACTTATTTTTAGCTGTACTTATAGTACAAATTGTGCCAATGTTTTTTAGCACCTTTTATATGTATGACTTTTTAACTAGTATTGCCCTTTCTATTGCAAGTTATGTATTTTACAAAATTTTTAGTAATTCCATTTTAATGATAAGAGAATTTGGAAAGAAAAAGGTATTTTCCATAGAAGAAGTAATGGGAACTAGTTTACTTCTTACCATTAGTTTATGTGCTTTAGGAGATTTTACTATTTTTGGTTATAGCTTGCGTAATATTTTAAGTATTTTACTTGTCCTAATTTTGGGTTGGAAAAACGGCATGCTAGTAGGAGCAACAGGGGGAATTACCATTGGTGTAGTACTTGGTATTATTGGAAATGGAGAACCTATTATGGTAGCATCTTATGCTATTTCTGGACTTATTGCAGGGGTATTTTATCGTTTAGGAAGAATTGGAGTTATAGCAGGGTTTATTTTAGGAAATATTATTCTAACTTATGTAGCAAATGGCAATACCGTACCTATTATCTTAATCCAAGAAATTTTAATTGCTTCTTTAGGACTTTTAGCAGTACCAAAAAGATTTCAAATTGATATTGAAGACTTATATGGAAAACATAAATTACTTCCAGAAACCACAGAGAGAAGATTAACAGAAAATCAAGATACTATTTTCAAACTAAACAGTATGTCAGAAACTATTAGTGATTTGGCAAAAAGCTATGAAGAAGCAGCAAGCACAGTGTTAGAAGAAAAAGATATTCAGCAACAAGAAACTTCTAATGAAGAAATTTTTAAACAAGAGTTAGAACTAAACTTAGAGGCATTAGAAAATAACTTAGTGTACGAACCAATTGCAGAAAACGAAGATGGTATCATAGACGAAATCTTCCACCATTTATTAAAAAATGAAATCATCACAGAAAAAGAATTAGTCGCTATTTTAGAACATCATAACCAATACATTATGGGGTTAGAAGATAAAAACGGACAGGCTATGGAAGATATTTCGCAAATGATAAAAGCAATTAATTATTCTTACCGTATTAGCAAAGTAAACTTTATTTGGAAAAGAAAATTAGAAGAAAACAAAAAGAATGTATCTTCCCAACTAGAAGGCGTATCAGAAGCTATTTCACAAATGGTAGAAGAAATGAAACAAGAAGAAAAAGACCCTTTTGCTATGCAAAAACAGGAAATTTTGAATTTACTAAAACAAAAAGAGATAGAAAATATAGAACAAATTAAAATAAAACAAAATGCTTCAGGAAGATATTTTGTAGAAGTATATACTTCGCTTTGTGATGATATCGAAGGTAAAAAATGTGCTATTAAGAAAATTGCTAGAATTTTGGAAAAAGTATTACAAGATAAATTTAGTATACAAGGGCAAGAATGTGGGTTAAGAGAACAAAAAACATCTTGCAAATTTACATACTATTCAGAAGATAAATACAAATTACAAGTGGGAGTAGCAACAACTACTAAAGTGGGTTCACCTGTTTCTGGAGATAGCCATGTAGAAACAAAACTAGAAGATGGCAAATATTTGTTAGCACTAAGTGATGGAATGGGATCAGGACCAGAAGCTATGAAAAGTAGTAAAATAGCATTAAAAATGCTAGAAAGACTATTAAAAGCTGGATTTGATAAAGAGGTATCCTTAAAACTAATCAACTCTACCTTAGTAGCAAACTCCAAAGAAGATATGTATGCTACACTAGACTTACAAATTTTAGACCTATACGCAGGCAACATGGAATTTATTAAAAATGGGGCATGCCCTACCTTTATTAAACGAAATAAAGAAGTGCAATTACTAAAATCTGTAACACTTCCAACCGGTATTTTAGAGCAAAACGACTTAGTGGTTTATGACTATGACCTAGAAGATGGAGATATTATTGTAATGTGTACAGATGGCATTATAGACGCCAACCAAGAATACATTAACAAAGAATTATGGGTAAAATATTTGTTAGAAGATATTAGTTCTGATGATGCACAACAAATTGCGAATATGATAGTAAACGAAGCAGTGGACCATCAATTTGGAATGCAAAAAGATGATATGACAGTAATTGTAGCAAAAGTAAATAAAAAGAAGTCAGCTTAGCCTGACTTTTTTTGTATAAATTCATGAACATATTTACCAATTTCTTCATTGCTTAAACTTAATGTATAAATTAACTTTTCTAAAATATCGACTCGTGGGAAACAGATTTCTTTATCTATTCTAACATATTGCCTTAAACTAATATTCAGCAATAGTGCCATTTTTTCTTGTGTATAGCCTAGCTGCTTTCTTTTCTCACTTATCATTCTATTATCACCAATTAAATTATGTCATAGATTGTCATAAATTGGTATTGACATTGAATGTCATAGAAAATTAATAAAGAGCAAAGAAATAACAATAAGAGAGCTATTTCAAAAAATAGAAAACAAATTAAAATAAAAAATAGAAAAATGTCGAAAGATGGTATACGATTTTACTTGCAGAATATGAAAAAATATGTATATAATATTTGTATTATATTCCTAGCCGAAAGGCTAATAAAATTCAATCAAATGTTTTATTATTTATAATCTTGTGATTTATTTAAATTTACTTACTTAATCATGAAACATTTTATAAAATCAAAATATTTATAATCTTAATTAATTTCCAACAAATAAAAGTTTATTAAGAATTTAAACAAGCAATTGAGTAGTTTAGTCCTTAGTCTAGTAATGTAAAATTTAAATCTATGGAGGAAATGCCAATGAACAAAGAAAAAGTTATCAAAAAGGAAGAAAATCAAAAAGAAAGAGAAGGAAAACTAAAAATACTACAGCCGAAAAATGATGTAGTATTTCAAGCTTTATTTACACGAGGAAAAGAAGGAATTACAAAAGCACTGCTAGAGGACATACTAAAAATAAAAATACATAAACTAGACTTAGACAAAAGCAAAGACTTACTTAATGATAATAAAAAAGACAAAAACGGAAGATTAGACCTAAGGGCAGTATTAAATAATAACATAGAGTGTGATATCGAAATACAATTATCCACCCATGATAAAGTGTTAGAAAGATTTTTATACTATTGGTCCAAAATGTATAGTGCAAACTTAGAAATAGGAGAAGAATATAGTAAGTTAAGACAAACCATAAGTATTATTATAGTAGATGATGAAATAAAGCAATTTAAAGAAATAAAAAAGGCATGTACGAAATGTACTGAACCCAAAAAGTTGGACAGTATAAATTAGGCTACTAACTTGGAATGTTCTCTGTATTGAACAGGGGACATTCCTTTTAGTTTGCTCTTAATTCTTCTGTTATTATAATATTCTATATATTCAATTATATCTTTTTCCAATTCTTCTATATTTTTGTACTCTTTTTCTTTTATATAATAAAGTTCTGATTTTAATATCCCAAAAAAATTCTCTGCACAGGCATTATCTAAACAATTTCCTTTTCTAGACATACTTTGTCTTATTCCTTTTTGCTCTAATAAATATTGGTATTGTTTCATTTGATATTGCCAACCTTGATCTGAATGCAATATTAAGTTGGTTTTATCTGGTATTTTCTTAAATGCTTTTTCCAACATATCTACCACTTGATGAAACACAGGATGTCTAGACAAATTAAAGCTCACAACTTCACCATTAAATAAATCTACAATTGGAGATAGATAAAGCTTATCATTATTAACTTTAAATTCAGTTACATCTGTAGCCCACTTTTGATTTGGTTTATCTGCTTTAAAGTCTCTTTTTAATAAATTATCTGCTATTTTTCCTATTGTTCCCTGATATGAATTATATCTTCTTTTTGGTCTTTGAATACTTTGCAATCCCATTATTTTCATTAGTCTTGCAACTGTCTTATGGTTTATTGTATATCCACGATTTCTCATTTCTAATGTTATTCTTCTATAACCATAACGTCCTTTATTTTCATGAAATATTGATAATATTTCATCTTTTTCTACTTTATATTTATCTTCTTTCTTCATGTTCTTTAAATGATAATAGAATGTACTTTTTGGTATTTCCGCTAATTTTAATAATTCTCTCAAGCTATATTTATGCCTTAATTCATCGACAACAATTACTTTTTCTTGTTCTCTCGCTTGATTCTTTCCTGAACTAAGGCATTTAATTTTTTTAAGTATTCATTCTCCATTCGAAGCCTTTGATTTTCAGCAATTAAATCTTCTTCCACTTCCTTATTTAAATTTTTCTTTTTTGGTTTAGAACTCATATTTTTCGACCTTCCACGTCGTTCTATATACAAAC
Source organism: Bacillota bacterium (assembly GCA_963929915.1). Taxonomy (GTDB): domain Bacteria; phylum Bacillota; class Clostridia; order TANB77; family CAG-508; genus CAG-273. The sequence goes on along the minus strand of CAWVJY010000008.1, from coordinate 177,400 downwards.
CTTGTGGTCCTTCCTCATAATATATACGTTCCCATTTACTAACTACATAATCTCCTGCTAAATTAAAATGAAATGCTGTTTCTTGACATGATAAATGGTTTTCATGCATATATTCTACCACATTCAGTTTAAAATCTCCACCATAACTTGATTTTTGATTTTTCATTAATCCCGCATATCCATTTTCTTTGTATTTTCTAACCCATTTAAGTACAAGGGCATATGCTACACCAAAGTGGTCGGCTGTGGTTTGATATCCAACACTATTATCTAAATAATATTTTACAACTTCTAATTTAAATTCACTTGAATATTTACTCATAAAAAATGACCCCTCCTTGTTAAACTTTTTTGTCTAACAATTTGGGTTCACTTCAAAATGGCAAATACGAGAAGAAGAATATAGAAATGAAATATTGACTTCTTACTTCCAGATGGTTATAATAGAGGTACCAAAGGCAATAAAAGAATATGAAAAAGACAAAAGTAATGCAGTATTGCAATGGATGAAATTTCTGGACAATCCAGAGGATATGGAGGTAAGAAAAATAATGGAGAAAAACCAAGATATCAAAGAAGCAAAAGAGGAGTTAGACAAAATAAGTCAAGATGATATATTAAGAAGAATGGCATTAAAAGCGAAATTAGAAAGAATGGATCATAAACAAGAATTATATGAAGCAAAAAGAGATGGCAGGGCAGAAGGTGAGGCCATAGGCATTAAGCAAAATCAAAAAGAAACAGCTCTAAAAATGTTAAAAAAACAAATAGATATACAAACAATAAAAGAAATAACAGGCTTAACAGAAGAAGAAATAAATAAGTTAAAAAACAAATGAAAAAATGGGAAAGCAAAATAAGAGAGAAAAAATACTTGAAAAGTAAAAATGATAATGGTATAATGAGAGCAGAAAAAAGAAGAAAAAGCGAAGGAGAAAGAACCTAAAATGCCTGAAAGTACTGAAATAGTAAGAGAGAGAGAGAGAGAGAGAGAGAGTTAAAGTTTAAGCCAACAACTAAAGAAAATTTAGTTTTATTTGCTATGCCAAAATTATATATTATATACCAAAATGTAAAAGATGGATTATGCCTAAAAAGGCACAATTCATCTTAATTTTGTGTGCAAAAATAGAAAATAGAAAAAGGAGGATAAGAAGTAAAAGATGAGAGAAACACAAGCAAAAGGTATTACTTTAATTGCATTAGTAGTAACAATTGTAGTACTTTTAATACTATCAGGAATTACTATAAACATGCTATTTGGAAGTGACGGAATCTTTAACATAGCAAACCAAGCAAAAGAACAATACGAAATAGGAGCCGTAAAAGATAGAATTAATAATGTTATAGCAGACTGGAGTATAGAAAGACTAACACAAACAGGAGTAACCGTAGATGATTTATGGGATAAAATGGTAGATGAAGAAATTATTACAGACCCAGAAACAGATGTAGAAGGACCAACCAAAGAAGGGGAAAACGATGTCTATGAAGTAACTACAAATGATGGCTATGTAGTAGAAGTAATCGTAAGTCCAGATGGAAATGTAACGATAGGAGATGCAGTAAAAGGAGACAAACTACCACCAAAAATAGTAAGTGTAGAAACAACATCAGAAACAAATAACATTCAAATAACAGTAACTATGAGTAGATGGGAAAATGGAATCATAAGTTACTACTATAAAAAAGACGGAGAAGCAGATAGCAACTATAAACCATACAAAGAAGGAGTAACAGAATTAACAGCAAATATAGAAGGATTAGAACAAAATGAAGTATATAATATAAAAATAGTAGCAGAAAATGAAAATGGAAGTACCGAAAAAGTAGTAAATGAAAGAACAGGCGAATTAAAAACAGGAACGATAAGCCAAGTAGGGGAAACTATATGGAGTAATGGAACAGCAAGCATAGAATTAGAAACAACAGAAACAGGAGTAACCATACAATACCAAATAGATGGAACAGAAGGACAATGGATAGATTATGAAGGACCAATCACAGGGCTAAACCATGGAGAAACTGTTTTTGCAGTAATAACAGATGGAACAAATCAAAGTGGATATACAACTATAAATATATTAGACCAAGAAGCACCAACAGTAACAGTAACACAAGGAACAGTAACAACCAATAGTATACAAGTAAACGTAAATAGTAGTGATGCAGAGTGGGGCATACCAGAAAGCATAACATATAACTACTATATTAAACAAACAAGTGCGGGAAGCTATCCACAAGAAGCAACACATACAGGAACAGAAACAAGCTATACTTTTACAGGCTTAACCCAAAATACAAGTTATGATGTAAAAGTAACAACAGTAGATAAAGCAGGAAATCCAGGAGAAGGACAAGTAACCAATATAATAACCAATACAGTAGGTGGAGCAAGCGAAAACTTAAAAGAAGGAAACATTGTAGCAACAGAACCAACATGGAGTAATGGAACAGCAAGTATAACCTTAAGTAAAGGAGCAGGAGTGACAAGTAACTTAAGGATTGCATACCAAATAGGAGGAATTGCAGAAGGCAACTGGACAACAGCACAAGAAGGAGCAAACTCTGTAACAGTAACAGGCTTAAATCATAATGAAACAGTATATGCAAGACTAACAGATGGAGTAAACGTAGGAAGTTATGCAAGTGTAACGATAAAAGATGAAACAGCACCAAACGCCCCAACAATAAGCTTATCAGGAACAAGCGGAACTAATAGTTATTATAAGTCAAACGTAACAATAATAATAACAGCAGGAAACGATGGACAAAGCGGAGCAAACCAAGTAAGGTATAGTGTAAGTGGGGTACAAGCAATAAGTCAAACAACTACAACAGAAGGAATCACAACAACAAGTATAACAATAAGTACAGAGGGAACAAGTACAATAACAGCATATACAATCGATAAAGCAGGTAATGTATCTATAGCAAAAACACAAGTAGTGAATAAAGATAGTACAGTACCAAGTACAGCAAGTCTTACAATAGAATCGGTAGGAGAAACAAGTATAGCAGTAACAGCAAATGGAGCAGATGATACATCGGGAATATATAGTTATCAATTCCAAAGAAGTACAAGTAGTAGCACATCTGGATTTACAACGGTAGCAACTCGAACAAGTACAGCTACAAGTTATTCATACACTTATACAGGACTAACGAATGGAACAACATATTACCTAAGAGTAATAGTAACAGATAGAGCAGGAAATACAAAAACAGGAACAGCAGTAACTCAAGCAACAGAACATAAAAAAGCAGAAAATGTATTAGAAGAGGGAGATTATGTAATTTATCCATCATCAAAAGGAGATTTAAACTGTAGAGTGTTATATGATAATTCTTCTGAATATGGCCTTCAGATTATAGCTATTAATATAGTAAATTATGTAAAATTAGGAAACGACATAGGTGAACATACTAGTGCTGATGAAGAAAGTTTTGAAGTAGCAATGAATTCATATAATAATGCTATAGATATATTAAATAGTGCGGCAAATGAATATAATAACAATATATATAGTAGTAGAGCAAGATGTGTGGGAAGCCATCCAACAGATATATCAGATGATCCGGGATATTATCATAATAATAGTATTTATAATTTTTATAAGTATAATGGAAAGCTTAAAAACGGCGATAACAATTATGAAATAGATGAAGAACAAATTATTTCCTTAAGATTAGGAATACAAGGAACTTATTGGATGGCATCTCGTTTGGTTGATGAGAGCGAAAAAGCTTGTGCCTTTCATATAAGAGTAGCTGGTAGTGCTTGGCCTTTGTGTTATGCTGACACTAGCCTGTATTCTCCTTATTCCGAGAGTTATTCATATGGACTACTTCCAGTATTTATTCTAAATTCAGGAATCAATATAACAGGAGGAACTGGAACTGCATATAGTCCATACACACTAGGCACCTAGCACAAAATCTCATAAAACTTAAGTAAATACCTTGTAATTATGTACACAAATATGATATAGTATAGCTATAAAATAGGCTATACTATATTTTATTTAAAAATAATAAAATGAATAGACAATTTGAGCTATGAAATACGAGGAATTTAAGCCTTTGAAAGAGACAAAATTAACAAAGGCAAGGAAGGAATGAGAAATAGATATGGCAAATAAAGGTCGCAGATACGAAGGAGGAACACCAAAGCTAAATATTAAAAAAGTAATTGCAGTTATTATCGCTCTTGCTGTTATTGTAATGGTAGTAATAGGAATTACTAAACTTGCACAAGGTGGAGGAAGAGTACAAGAAAGAACAGTTGCTAATGGTTATTATGCAGTATATACAGGTGGAAAATGGGGTGTTATTAATTCAAAAGGAGAAATTGTGATAGATCCAACTTATGAGGAAACTATTATTATACCAGACCACAGTAAAGATGTATTTTTATGTACTTATGATGTAAATTACACAGATGGAACTTATAAAACAAGAGTTATTAATAGTAAAGCAGAAGAAATTATTACCGGCTATGATACAGTACAAGCTTTAGAAAATTATGATGAAAGCAATAATTTATGGTATGAAAATGATGTATTAGTAGTTTCTAAAGAAGGAAAATACGGATTAGTAGATTTTAATGGAAAAGAACTTTTGCCATGTGAATATGATGCAATTGAAGCACTAAAAGGTGTACAAAATAGTATTTTAACCAAAAAAGGAGATTTATATGGATTAGTAGATAATATTGGAGCAGCTATTGCAGAAACTAACTATGAATCCATAAGGCCAATCTCTAATAGAAATGAAGATGGATATATTGTAACAGATACAGAAGGAAATGTGGGAGTTATTAATTATAATAAAACAGTTGCAATAGAGCCACAATATGAAGATATTCAGCCAATTTATGGTGATGGTAAGTATGTTGTACAAGAAGATGGACAGTGGCAAATTGTAGATACAGAAGGAAATGTATATTTAAGAAATGAGTTTGATGAAGTACTTTCTATTAATGGAGATAATGTTATTATTAAACAAGATGACCAATGTGGTGTTGTAACACTTAGTGGAGAAACCAGAATTGCCATAGAGTATCAAGATATGAGTTATACTTTTAACGATAACTATATTTTTGCACAAGACAATCAATATGGTGTTATTAACCTATCAGGAGAAACTGTTCTAGAACCAGAATATGAGAGCTTAATTTATAGACAAGATGCGGGATTTTTAGAAGGTAGCAAAAAAGATGCCATTGACACAGATTTCATCGGAAATGATTTTCAAGTAAAAGTATCTGGTATTCTATCAGAACTAAACACAGAAAGTGGCTACATGAAAATTAGAGTAGATGGAGAATACAAATACTACAATTTTCGTTTTGAAGAAAAAACAAATAGAGAATTATTAACTGGAAATACTTTATTCTTAGATAAAAAAGATGACAAATATGGCTATGTGAATAAAGACGGTGTTGTAATAGTGGACTACATTTATGATGATGCTACAGAACAAAATGCATTTGGCTATAGCAGTGTAAAACAAAATGGAATGTGGGGATGTATTGATTCTACAGGAAAGGTAGTAATTGCCCCTGCTTACCAATTAGAAAATAATTTGATGATAGAATTTATTGATAAATGGTACAGAGGAGAAGACTTAAATTTAGATTATTATACAGATCAATAAAGTATAACAAAAAAGTTTAATTATAACAATCATAAAGAAATATTGAAGAATTATAAAAAATATAATATGAAGAACAACATATGAAAAGTAGTTATAAAATTTTAATACAATAAAAACTACCAAAAAAAGAAGGGATAACAATGCAACTAAAGACAAAATACCAATATACTTATTTTATCTATCCTTTTGTGATAGAACAAAATCACTATCAAAGCTATTTATATCAACTATTACGAAAAAAGCAGTGCACTTTAAAATGGTTTGATAGAAAAAAAGACATAGAAATAGATACCTATTTTTTGCCAGAAATAAAGGAAAAAATATTCTGGTCGTTAGATTTAAGTCAAGAAGCAATCAAAGACTATGAAAAATTAGATTTAAAAATGCAATCTACTCTTTTAAGTCAAAAGGAATGTAATATTTTTGAATATGCATTAGAAGAAGATATTCCAGGCAAAATAGGGGAGAAAAATGGAATCTTTTTTGATATTACCAAAGTAGAAATTATATGTTTTCGTACAGGAATTTGCTTTCTGGTTATGAAAACAGCTTTAGATCCAAATTCTGATTTTGCAGATGTTTTGAATTTTAATTATAAATTTAGAGATATTCAGTCAAAAACAGGGCATCTAAAAGAGTATGAAATGATTAAAATACAAACTAATCGACTAAATAATATGCAAAATTTTTCAGAATTTTTGAAAGAAATAGCAGGTCCTAATATTTTAGCCAATAAAATGAATATTGATACAAATCGATTTTTTACCTATAGTTATACTTGTTTAGATGGGGCAAGTTGGAATGAAAATACAGATCTTGCTATGTTAGAAAAAGAATTTATGAAATATTGCAATATTAAGCCCGCAGGAGAACAATTAGACGATAGCATTTTACAAAAAGAGAATTACTATCAAGAAAAATATGTATATTATGGATTTTCTGCTAATAGCACAGTCCTTTTAACTACAGAAAATAACGTAAATAATTATACAAAGTTATTATTCCAATATGAAAATGAGCAATTATATCATCTCTTATACAGACTCTATCAAAAAATATATTTGAAAAAATTAAATTATGAATTTATAGAATCCAAGAGATTTGAAAAAATTGAAGAACAATTTTTAAACTTTGCAAAAAGAGATTGGATTTACGAGGTAACTACAGATCCAAAAGGAATAATTTTAGAAAAATATTATCGAAAAGAACAGAATTTAGACAATACTTTTTTAAAGTTAAAAAATGAATATGATTTATTATATAAAGAATATAAAATTAGTAAAACAAACAAACATAACAAATGGATTATAGCTATTATTACTATTATGCTTATTTTAAATATTATTAATTTAGGTTTCATTTTTGGCAATACTTAAGAGTAAAATATTTATTTATTAGAATAATAAAATAAAAGTTAAAAATCTAAATAAAAATAGAAAAGATAAAATAGTAAAATAAAAATGAAGTGCTAAAGCAAAAATGAAAATAAAGAATAAATTAAAAAATGAAATAAAGCAAATTTTTTAAGAGGGCAAAATGAAAATACAAACAGGAATTGATATTATTGAAGTAAAAAGAATACAAGAAGCAATTGAAAAGCAAGGAGAACGTTTTTTGCAAACAGTATATACACCAAAAGAAATAGAATATTGCGAAAAAACAAACAAAATGAAATATCAGCATTATGCAGCAAGATTTGCTGCCAAAGAAGCTATTTACAAGGCTATTTCTTCTGCGATTTCTAAAGACGAAGACAACATTTTAACTAAAATTGAAATTTTAAAAGAAGAAAGTGGAAGGCCAACTGCTAATATAGAAAATTTGGGAATAAAAGATATAGAAACTATGGACTTAAGTATTTCCCATTTGCAAGATTATGCGGTAGCCTCATTCACTGTTATATTTAAAAATTAAGAAATGAACATAAATTAAAATTAATAAAAAATAATAATATTAAAAATTATAGAAAATACTAGAGGAACAGAAAAATGCAATTATTTGATTCTCATGCCCATTATAATGATGAAAAATTTAAGAAAGATAGAGAAGAAATTTTAAAAAAAGTATATGAAAATGGAGTAACAAGACTTGTTTGTGCCGGATATGATGTTACATCTTCTAAAAAAGCAGTAAAAATTGCACAAGAACATGACTTTATTTATGCCATTGTTGGAATTTCTCCTAATGATATTCCAGAAGAAAGTAAATTACAAAGTATAGAAGAGAGACAAAACATAGAAAATAAAGAAGTAAATTTTTATTCTATACCAGATAATACTAGAACAAAAGGGTTAGAACAAGAGCAAATACGAAAAAAGGGCAATTTTGAAAGTGAATTAAGAGAACAGCTAAAAGAAATTGAAATTTTAGCAAAAATGCCTAAAGTAGTTGCAATAGGAGAAATAGGGTTAGATTATCATTGGAACCAAGAAAATAAGGAAGAACAAAAACAAGCATTTATAAAACAAATAGAACTTGCCAATAAGCTAAATTTGCCTATTGTCATTCATACTAGGGAAGCTATTTTTGATACTCTAGAAATTCTAAAAAAAGAAATTTGTCCAAATAAAAAAGGCATTTTCCACTGTTGTCCACTTAATTTAGATTTAATAAAAGAAGGATTAAAACTAGGATTTTATATATCTTTTGCAGGACCAATTACCTTTAAAAATTCTAAAAATGCAGAAGAAGCGATAAAAACAGTTCCTTTGGATAGAATTTTAATCGAAACCGATAGCCCATATTTAGCTCCGGAGCCAGTACGTGGTACTAGAAATGATTCTAGTAATGTTATCTATATGGCAGAAAAAATAGCAAAAGTAAAGCAAATACCAATAGAAGAAGTAGCAAAATCTACTTATGAAAATGCAAAGCATATTTTCCAAATTTTGTAGAAAATATGCTTTGAAGTTTTTTCTCTGGAAACTTTCATTAGAAATTTTAGACATGCATACTTGCAAAGCAAAACGCACATGTACCGAAGATACGTTCCCTATTTTAAATTCCTTAAAGCTGCAATTCTATCTTCTGTAGCAGGGTGTGTAGACCAAATATTGGTCTTCTTTTTCTTATTATTTAGGTCTTTTTTAAAAGGGTTCATAAAATACATATGTGCAGTAGAATTATTAGCTGTTTTTAATTGGTTAGGGTCACTATCTATTTTTTGCAAAGCAGAAATAAGACCATCTGGATTTCTGGTAAATTCTACAGCTGTAGCATCTGCCAAATACTCTCTTTTTCTAGAAATAGCAAGTTTCATCAATTGACCAAAAATAGGTGCTAAAATAACAGCAACTAAACCAAGAAGCATTAAAATAGCATTTCCTCTTCCACTATCATTATCTCTATCATGTCCCCAGAATAACATTCTAGAAACAAAATCAGAAATCATTACCACTAAACCTACCATAACAGTAACAATAGCAGATAAACGAATATCATAATTTTTCACATGGGCAAGTTCATGTGCCACTACACCTTCTAATTCATAGTAATCTAATTTTTCCAAAAGACCGGAGGTAACACAGATAACAGAATTTTCTGGATTTCTACCTGTGGCAAAAGCATTCGGCTGTGGGTCGTCTACGACATATAATTTAGGTCTTGCTTGTAAACCAGAAGACACCATTAGTCCATCTAAAATATTTACTAATTGTAAATTCTCTTCATGAGTTGCAGGTCGAGCTTTATTTAAGGATAAAATAATTTTATCACTATAATAGTAAGATCCCCACGCAGAAGCAATAGAAATGCCCAATGCAAGTACTATAGAAAAAGCACCTAAATCAAATGCCATACATACATAATATACAATTAAAGTAATCACTAAAATAAAAATTCCTACAATAATTGCAGTCTTTATTTTATTTTTTCTAATATCTTCATACATATTTTATACCACCTTTTGAAAGTCCTGTATTGTATAGGAAAAGCATATTTTTTTCATATAATAAGGTTTAGTTTTTTGAGATGTTCATATATTTACAAAGCGAAACTGTACAAAAAAGAAAAGACATTTTTCATATAATAGATAAAATATGCCTTTGTTATGATTACTCCTCTAACAAAAGCATACTTTTTTTCATTATTTATTAAAATCAACTTTTACATTTTTTCTAGCTTCATCATTGTCTGCTTCAAATAAAGCTTCAGCTGTAAAATGGAACATAGATGCAATAACGTTAGATGGGAACAATTCTAATTTCGTATTATATCTAGTAACGGTATCATTGTAGAATTGTCTAGAATAAGAAATTTTATTTTCTGTATTTCTTAATTCTTCTTGTAACTCAGAAAAGTTTTGACTTGCCTTTAAATCTGGATAATTTTCAGCTAATGCCATAATGGATTTTAAAGCTTCAGATAATTGGTTATCTAAGGAAGCCTTTTGTTCTACTGTTTCTGCTTGTGCCCAAGAAGAACGAAGTTCTGTTACTTTAGCCAAAGTTTCTTGTTCATGTGTCATATAGCCTTTTACAGTTTCTACTAGATTAGGAATTAAATCAAATCTTCTTTGTAATTGTACATCAATTTGGCTCCAAGCATTTTTAACCCTTAATCTTAATGTTACTAAACTATTGTAAATAGCAATAACAGCAATAATAAGAATTACTACAATGGCTAGAATAATCCATAACCACCACATAACAATTTCACTCCTTCTTTATTAATTTGCCTCAATCATAACATAAATATGCGTAGAATACAATGAAAATGAAAAAATATTTAATATTCAATTCTAAGTTATAATTTGCGTTTGTTAAGTTTTTATATGTTAAATGTTAAAAATATAAATTATAGTTTATATTAAATAATAAATTTATGTCCTTTTCATTGAACTTATGTTAAATTTTTGTAAATTTTTAAAAAAGTTCTATTTTTGTACAAGCTTGCATATAATATAGTAAATAGAAGACTTTGCAAAAATAAAACTTTAGCATAATTTTATAAAACAAAGTTGTACCAACTGTTTTCCAAAACAGACCAAAATTTGACAAGGATTCTCAAAAATGGTATAATATAGATGTTGCTTTTAAAGGAGGGAACAAATTTAGTATGAAAAATGATGATAAAGCATCAATCTCGCTGAAAAAAATTATATGCATTAGTATTATATTCATTTTCATTATGGCAGTAGCAGTAGCTGCTGGTAATGTAAAATTAACTAATGTAAAAATTAGTCTTGCAAGCGGATACGAAATGAACGTATTAACTAGCAAGAAAACCGTAGCAGAGATTCTTGATGAAAATCATATTATATTACTAGAAGATGAAAAGGTAGTTCCAGATTTAGAATCAGAGCTATCTGATAATAACACAATTAAAATTACTAAAAAAACGGAAGAAGAAATTGAAACACCAGAAGTGGTGGAAACTTCTACAGATGTTACAGCAGAAGAAATTTTAGAAAGTTATGACACTATTATAGAAAAAATAGAAGTAGAAAAAGTAAAAATACCATATGAAACCATTACTAAAAATGTTGCAACAGGTTCAGGTACTAAACAAGATAAAATTGTACAATATGGTATAGATGGTTTAAAAGAAGTTACTTATAAAGTAAAATATCAAAATGATAAAGAAATAGAGAAAAAAGAAATCTCATCTAAAATTATTCGTGAACCAGTTGACAAAATTGTTGAAGTTAGAAATAAGCAACAAATCACATCAAGAAGTAGTACAAAAGTTAGATATGCAGGAAAATGGAGCTATTCCGACTCTGAACTAGACCTTTTATGTGCTATTACTGCACAAGAATGTGGTTCAAGTTATAATGGTGCATTAGCAGTTATCACCACTGCATGTAACAGAGCAGAAAGTAGCAAATGGAGATATAACGGAACAGACCCATTAAGCCAATACAAAGCAAAAAATCAATTCTGTTATTCTATTGATAGCCATTGGAAAAAAAGATTAAACGGAAATTATCCATCTTATGTAAAACAAGCAGTTATTGATGCTTTAAACGGAAAAAGAAACCACAATTACTTATCATTCAGAGCAGCAGGTTTTGCAAGTGGTGTTAATATTGGTGGTAACGTATATTTTAACGCAATGTAATAAAACATATATAAATTGAAATGTCCTCAATCAACCATTGGGGACGTTCTTTTTTGGTCGAATTTCAGCCATTGGGGACGGTCCTTACTGGTTGAAAATTTACCAAAGGGGACACTCCTTGCTTGAAAAAATCCGTGTAATATGTTATCATAAAGTACGAAACTAGAAAAAATTAGGAGAAAAAGATATGATGAAATTAATTTCGTGGAATGTAAATGGATTACGAGCAGCTATGCAAAAAGGATTTAGCGACTTTTTTAAACAAGCAGATGCTGACATCTTTTGTATTCAAGAAACAAAAATGCAAGAAGACCAAATAGATATTTCAATACAAGGTCTGTTTCAAAACTACTATTCTTACTGGAATAGCGCTATCAAAAAAGGATATTCAGGAACAGCAGTATTTACGAAACAAAAACCATTAAGTGTTACCTATGGAATTGGCAAAGAAGAACATGATCAAGAAGGAAGAATTATTACTCTAGAATTTGAAAACTTCTATTTAGTAAATTGTTATACCCCAAATTCTAAAAGAGAATTAGAACGATTATCTTATCGTATGGTATGGGAAGACGAAATAAGACAATATTTAAAACAATTAGATACAATAAAACCAGTTATTTATTGTGGCGATTTTAATGTAGCACATGAAGAAATTGACTTAAAAAATCCAAAAACAAATCATCACAGTGCGGGCTTTACAGATGAAGAAAGAAATAAAATGACACAATTATTATCAGAAGGATTTACAGATTCTTTCCGTTATCTATATCCAAATCAAGAAAATGCCTATACTTGGTGGTCCTATATGTTTCATGCAAGAGAAAAAAATGTAGGTTGGAGAATCGACTACTTTATTGTATCAAAATCAATAGAAAAAAATATAAAAGCAAGTATTATTTATTCAGATGTTTTGGGAAGCGACCACTGTCCTATCGGATTAGAAATCGACCATTAGGGACGTTCCTTTTTGGTCGAAAATCAGCCAAAAAGGAACGTCCCCAATGGTTGAAGAAAGGAAAAAAATATGGAGGAAAAGAAAAAAAGTTTTACAAAATGGATTTATTATTTTTTGCTAGGTGTTGCTATTATAGTAGTTTATAAGCTATTAGATAATTTTTCTCAAATTACAAGTTGGATTCATAATTTGCTAGATATTTTAATGCCATTTATTATTGGTTTGCTAATAGCATATTTATTCTATCTTCCTTGTAGAAAAATAGAAAGTATTTATCGAAAAATAAAAAAGCCAAAATGGATTTCAAAAAAGGCAAGAGTATTATCCATTATTACAGTATATATTATTGCTATTTTGCTATTAATTTTAGCTCTAAATTTTGTAATTCCTACAATTAGTAGGAGCATTGTGGATTTTGTGAATAATTTTGGCAATTATTATAATAATACCATGGCAACCATTCAAGAATTACCAGAAGATTCTTTTTGGAAAAGCGATATTATTTTAAATTTAGTTCAAAATATTAGTGAAATTGATTTAAAACAATTTTTTAACTTAGAAACATTAGCACAATATGCAAAAGGAGCTATTAATGTAGTTAATAGTATTTTTGATATTTTTGTATCTTTCATTGTTTCTGTTTACTTATTAGCAGAAAGAAAAAGAATTTTAAATTTCTTAAAAAGACTTTCTAGTGCTTTATTTAACAAAGATACTTATCAATTAGTAGGCAGGTATTTTAATAAATCCAATGAAGTATTTTTTAAATTTGTGGCAGGGCAAGTATTAGATGCTATTGTAGTAGGAATTTTAACATCTGTTGCCATGTCAATTCTTGGTGTGAAATATGCTGTATTATTAGGAGTTATGATAGGTTTATTTAATCTTATTCCTTATTTCGGAGCAATTATTGCAGTTATTATTGCGGTTATTATTACTTTATTCACAGGAGGACTAGGTCAAGCAGTTCTTATGGCTGTTATTGTTATCATTTTGCAACAAATTGATGCGAACATTATTAATCCTAAAATTATTGGAAATTCATTATCTATTAGTCCATTACTAGTTATTTTTGCAGTAACAATTGGAGGGGCTTATTTTGGAGTATTAGGAATGTTCTTAGCAGTACCAATTTTTACGGTTATTAAGTTATTAATAGAAGAATATATAGATTATAAAAATGAGCATAAACAAGAACTAAAATAATGTTAATGGGTGTCAATGGGGACGGAGAATTTTGACAACTTTTCAATTTGAAAGTTGTCAAAATTCTCCGTCCCCGTTGACACTATTTAATAAAATCTTAATAATTTAACTTCTTTTTTCTTAATAAATTCATGTTATACTATACATGTAGCATAAATAAATGGGATATGGTATAATAACTAAAAAAGTTATACTTAAAGGAAGGAAAATGAAAATATGTATAATATTTTAGTAGTAGATGATGATAAGGAAATTGTAAATGCAATAGAAATTTATTTAACCAAGGAAGGATACAATATTTTAAAGGCATATAACGGAATGGAAGCCCTAAAAATTATGAAAGAAAGAGATGATATTCATTTAGTTATTTTAGATATTATGATGCCAAAATTGGACGGAATTAGTACTGCCAATTTAATTCGTAAAGACAAAAAAGTTCCTATTATTATGCTTTCTGCCAAATCAGAGGATTATGACAAAATTGCAGGATTAAATAATGGAGCAGATGACTATGTTACCAAACCTTTTAATCCACTAGAATTAATTGCAAGGGTAAATTCGCAAATACGAAGATATACAACTTTAGGTTCTATAGCAGATAAGGTACAAGAGGGCGAAAATATTTATCGTTCAGGGGATTTAGTAATTAATGATAATACGAAACAAGTGGAAGTAGAAGGAAAAGAAGTAAAACTTACTCCAACAGAGTATAACATCCTAAAATTTTTGACAAAAAATAAAGGCATTGTTTATTCTATTGAACAAATTTATGAAAATGTATGGGAAGAAGAATGTTATGGCGCAGAAAATATTATCGCTGTACATATAAGGCACATTAGAGAAAAAATAGAAATTAATCCAAAAGAGCCTAAATATTTAAAGGTAATTTGGGGAATTGGCTATAAAATTGAAAATCTAGACTAAGGGGGTTGATATTCTCATGAAATTATGTTGGGCAAGGATTGCTAAAAATATTGCATATTTTTTAGTACCTATTTTTGTAGTTCTGCTTATTACTTCTATTGCAGGAATTCTACTTGTAGACTCGAATATTGGTATTAAAAATACAACGGACTATTATGAAACTACATTATTTTCAAATAGCTATTTTTATGACGCCTATTCTGCTTATTCAATAGTAAGTATAAATGAACTTAAGATAGATGGTATTGATAATTATTCGTACTATACTGGCACAGAAACACAGGAAAATGTAAATATTAATGGAAAACAGGGCTTTATTTACTATGAACCTGCAACTACTCCAAATTTTCGATATCTAGTAATTGATAAAGAAAATGGAATAGCAAAAACTAATTTAGACCACACTATGAAAACAGATACAATAGAAGAAATAGAGCAAGAACTTAGTCAAAACAGTATTTATTGGAATTATGAAAATGGAGAAATTAGTACCAATATTTCTAATTTAAGTATGGAAAATATTCGTTATGATTCCACTTTTGAATCCATGATGCAAGAATCTTCCTATTTAAATATTTACACAGTATTATTAGATGATATTCCATATAATGATGAATATTCTATGGCAAAATTAGGATATGATTTTGCCATGAATGCCAATGATATGGCTCCAGTATTTATTCCGGTATCTATTGTTGCATTAATAGTATTAGCTATCGTAATTTTACATGGAATTGGTAAAACAGCAAAACAAGAAGGAATTTATCTAAACTGGTTTGATAAATGGAAACTAGAAATTGTAATATTAATAGGTGTTATTATATTTTTCATAGGAGTTGCTTTCTTAGCAAGTATTAGCTCTAATATTCGTTCTATTGTTCTTACAGGAGTAACAGTTGGAATTTGTTTTATGTATTTAAGCTGTATATTACTGTTAGAAACAATTGTAAAAAGAGTTAAAACACATACCGTATGGAAATCTACAATCCTTTATGCCATTGGACATTATATTAAATTATTAATTGTAAATCGAAAAATTACTACAAAATTAGTATTAGCTTATGGAGGCTTTTGTTTAATAGGAATCATTGCTACAGCAGGCTTATTTAATTCCTATTCTTCCGGTTCTTCCTTATTTTGGTTTGTTTTATTAGCTACCATAGGAATATTAACTTTTTGCTACTTATTTAAAAAACTAAAGGAATTTGAAAACATACAAAATGCTTTAAAAAATATCTATGAAGGAAATACCAATATCAAGTTAAATCCAAATGAAATGAAAGGAGTTCTAAAACAACTAGCTATTTATGTAGAAGACATAGCAGGAGGACTTTCTAATGCAGTAGAACAAAGCCTAAAAAGTGAAAGACTAAAAACAGAATTAATTACCAATGTATCCCATGATATTAAAACACCACTTACTTCTATTATTAATTATGTGGATTTATTAAAAAAAGAGAAAATGCCAAACGAAAAAGCAACCGAATATTTAATGATTTTGGAAAATAAATCACAAAGATTAAAAAGACTAACTGAAGATTTAGTAGAAGCCTCTAAAGCATCTTCGGGAAATATTAAATTACAAATGGAAAAAATTAATGTGATAGAATTAGTAAAACAAGTTTCTGGCGAATTTGAAGATCGCTTCCATACAAGAGGATTAGAAGAAATTATGACATTACCAGAAGAATCTATTTTTATTATGGCAGATGGAAGGTACCTATACCGTGTTTTAGAAAATGTATACTCTAACTGTGCAAAATATGCCTTAGAAAATTCAAGAGTTTATTTAGATGTGGTTTCTACTGGTAAAAGTGTAGTAATCCAAATGAAAAATATTTCACAAGAAAAATTAAATATTACAGCAGATGAATTAATGCAAAGATTTGTAAGAGGAGAAGCTTCTAGAAATACAGAAGGAAGCGGCCTTCGGACTTTCTATTGCTTCTAGCTTAACAGAACTTCAAAAGGGTAAATTTCATATTTATTTAGATGGAGATTTATTTAAGGTAACAATAGGGTTTGAGAAAATAAATTAAAATGATATAGTAACTTCAAAATAAAAATTTTGGAGTTACTATTTTTATATAGAAAATAACTTACAATCAATTTTTGTCGAATTTCTAGAATTGACTAAATTAAAAATTAAGCATATAATCAAATGCAAAAGGAGGAATTTTTATGTTTAGTCAATTTTTTGAAAAATATCAAAAATGGTCATTAATTGTATCTTTATTAATGTTTTTACTAGCAATTTTTCTTATTTTTAGACCATTAGAATCTCTTAGTACTTTCATTATGTTATTTGCCATTATTATTTTGGTAAATGGAATTATTAAACTAATTCAATATTTTAGAACAGATGCACAAATGCGAATGATGAACTTTGGCTTAGCAGAAGGTATTTTAAGTATATTAGCAGCACTTATTATGATGATTAGTAGTAATGCTTTAATTGCATTTCTTCCTATTATGTTTTCTATATGGATTATCATTCAAAGTATTATTACCATTCAATTAGCTATGGGACTAAAATTCGCCAATGTCAAAGGTTGGTGGGTAATGCTTATTTTATCCATTGTTACATTATTACTAGGAATTTTAGTTATGTTTAATCCATTTGCTTCTATGGCTGTAACAACCACTACAGTAGGAATTATTTTAGCTATTACACAAGCAATTAATTTAGTAGAAGGAATTGTAACAATTATAAAAATGAAAAAATAAGAAAAATTTATAGCTAAAAAATATAAGAAAAATCCAGAAAATTTTGGAAAAAGCATTGACAAGCAAGTAGCCGTAATGTTATACTAAAATAGATATGTTTTAAACAAAATATATTAATCTCCAGTTTGTAGATAAGGTGGTTAATATTCAAGTGTTAAATAATAAAAATAAAGCTTTATAAAAATAAAATAAAAAGACAAGTTGGTAAAAAAAAGTAAAGTTACCAACCGTCTTTTTATTGTCTTCTTTTATTATGTTATGTTAATCAAGTAAAAAGAGGAATTGTTCTAAAATGACTTACGGAAGGAAGTATTGGAAGAGCAGCTAATACAAAATTTGGTAAACTCATTATAGAAACAAGAAGGACTTTTTATTTGAATCCATATATTTTATTTCTGCTTAATATTTTTTAGGGGTGATTTTTTTGGCAAAGTTAAAGGAAATCAAACACGAGAAATGTTCTCGTAAAACTTTTGCAAAAATCGGCGATGCAATCGAAATGCCAAACTTAATTCAGGTTCAGAAAGATTCCTATAATTGGTTTATAGAAGAAGGATTAGGTGAAGTCCTAAGAGATATCTCACCAATTATTGACTATTCTGGCAATCTAGTACTTGAATTTCTAGACTATTACATGGAAGAAAAAACGAAATACACTTTAGAAGAAGCCAAAGAGCGTGATGCTACTTATGCAACAAGACTACACGTTAGAGTAAGATTAATTAATCGTGAAACAGGGGAAATTAAAGAACAAGAGATTTACCTTGGTGATTTTCCGCTTATGACTGATAGTGGTACATTTGTTATTAATGGTGCAGAAAGAGTTGTAGTAAGCCAGTTAGTACGTTCACCAGGATGCTATTATGCAGAAGACTTTGATAGCAAAACAGGTAGAAAAATTTATACTTCTACTGTTATGCCTATTCGTGGTGCTTGGATTGAATATGAAACAGACGGAAACGATGTTTTTTATGCAAGAGTAGATAGAACTAGAAAAATTCCAGTAACTACTTTATTAAGAGCAATTGGAATCACTACAGATGAAGAAATGATTCAATTATTTGGAGAAGAAAATAAATTAGTAACAACATTGCAAAAAGACCCAATTAAAACACAAGAAGAAGCTTTAGTAGAAATTTATAAAAAATTGAGACCAGGTGAACTTCCAACTACAGATGCTGCAAGAAACTTATTTAATGGTTTATTCTTTGATCCTAGAAGATATGACCTAGCAAAAGTAGGTAGATTTAAATTTAACCAAAAATTAAGTTTAGCTACCAGAATTACAGGAAGAATCGCTTATAGTAATATTATAGATCCAGAAACAGGAGAAGTATTAGCAGAAAAAGATACTGCCATTTCAGAAGAAGCAGCAATTGCCATTCAAAATAGTGGAATTAATGTAGTAGATGTTAAAGTAGATGATAAGCCTGTTAGAGTCATTGGTAATGGTATGGTTAATATCCATAGCGTTCTACCAAATGTAGATTTAAGTGACTTACATATTAAAGAAATGGTAAACTATATTGTTTTAAAATCCATTATTGATAACACAGACGAAAAGGATTTACATGATGCTATTAAAGCAAGAATAGATGAATTAAATCCAAAACATATTACCAATGAAGATATTGTTGCATCTATT
Organism: Bacillota bacterium; assembly: GCA_963929915.1. GTDB lineage: Bacteria > Bacillota > Clostridia > TANB77 > CAG-508 > CAG-273. The sequence goes on along the minus strand of CAWVJY010000008.1, from coordinate 158,222 downwards.
AGCTATTTACTAAACTTAGAACATGGTTTAGGAAATGTAGATGATATAGACCACTTAGGAAATAGACGTATTCGTTGTGTAGGAGAACTTTTACAAAATCAATTTAGAATTGGTTTAACAAGATTAGAAAGAGTAGTACGTGAAAGAATGACTATTCAAGACTTAGATGTTATTACTCCACAAACTTTAATTAATACAAAACCAATCACCTCTTCTATTAGAGAGTTCTTTGGAAGTTCTCAATTATCACAATTCATGGACCAAACCAATCCACTTTCTGAATTAACACATAAAAGAAGAATTTCTGCTTTAGGACCTGGTGGTTTATCTCGTGAAAGAGCAGGATTTGAAGTACGTGATATTCACTATACCCATTATGGTAGATTATGCCCAGTAGAATCTCCAGAAGGACCAAACATTGGACTTATTTCAGCACTTTCTTCTTTTGCTATTATTAATGAATATGGTTTTGTAGAAACACCATATAGAAAAGTAGTGGATGGTGTAGTAACAGACGAAATCCATTACATGCCAGCAGATGAAGAAGACAAATATATTATTGCACAAGCATCTGAACCAACAGATGAAAATGGCAGATTTATTAATGACAGAATTAGGGTAAGACATAGAGAAGAAATTACAGTAGAAGATAGAGAAAAAGTAAATTATGTAGATGTATCTCCAAAACAATTAGTATCTGTTGCAGCTGCGATGATTCCATTCTTAGAGCATGATGACGTAAAACGTTCTTTAATGGGATCTAACATGCAACGTCAAGCAGTACCACTATTAATGCCAGAAGCACCTATTGTAGGAACAGGTATGGAATATAGAGCAGCAAGAGATTCTGAAATTACAGTTGTAGCAAAAAATGATGGTATTATTGAAAAAGTAACTGCAGACGAAGTTCAAATTAGAAACAAAAAAGATGAAATAGATACCTACCACCTAAGAAAATTCAAAAGAACCAATGGTGGAACTTGTATTAATCAAAGACCTGTTGTTTCTGTAGGAGAAAAAGTAAAAGCAGGAGATTTAATTGCAGATGGACCAGCTACCAAAAATGGAGAAATGGCATTAGGTAGAAATGTTTTAATTGCATTTACTACATGGGAAGGTTATAACTACGAAGATGCTGTTTTAATTAGTGAAAGACTAGTAAAAGAAGATGTATATACTTCTATCCATATAGAAGAATATGATTGTGAATGTCGTGATACCAAACTTGGACCAGAAGAAATTACAAGAGATATTCCAAATGTTGGTGATGATAGCTTAAAAGACTTAGATGAAAACGGAATTATTAGAATTGGTGCAGAAGTTAGACCAGGAGATATTTTAGTTGGTAAGGTTACTCCAAAAGGAGAAACAGAACTAACAGCAGAAGAAAGATTACTTCGTGCTATCTTTGGAGAAAAAGCAAGAGAAGTTAGAGATACTTCACTTCGTGTACCACATGGAGAAGCAGGAACTATTGTAGATGTTAAAATCTTTACAAGAGATAATTCAGACGAACTAGCACCAGGAGTAAACCAAGTAATTCGTTGCTATATTGCAACAAAGAGAAAAATTTCTGTTGGAGATAAAATGGCTGGACGTCATGGTAACAAGGGTGTTATCTCTCGTATTTTACCAGAAGAAGATATGCCATTTATGCCAGATGGAACACCAGTAGATATTGTGCTTAACCCATTAGGTGTACCTTCTCGTATGAACTTAGGTCAAGTACTAGAAGTTCACTTAGGAATGGCTGCAAGAGCTCTTGGATTTAAAGTGGCAACACCAGTATTTGATGGTGCAACAGGTGAAGAAATTCATGAGTTATTAAGGGAAGCTGGACTTCGTGAAGATGGAAAAACAGTAGTATATGATGGTAGAACAGGAGAACCTTTTGATCATCCAATTACCGTAGGAGTAATGTACATGTTAAAATTACACCACTTAGTAGATGATAAAATTCATGCTCGTTCTACAGGTCCATACTCACTAGTTACACAACAACCATTAGGTGGTAAAGCTCAATTTGGTGGACAACGTTTTGGAGAAATGGAAGTTTGGGCATTAGAGGCTTATGGTGCAGCATATACCTTACAAGAAATGTTAACAGTAAAATCTGATGATATTGTAGGAAGAGTAAAAACCTATGAAGCAATTGTTAAGGGAGAAAATGTACCAGAACCAGGAGTTCCAGAAGGATTTAAAGTATTAATTAAAGAACTTCAATCTTTAGGCTTAGATGTAAGACTACTTTCCGAAGATAACCAAGAACTAGAATTAAAAGAAAATATCGAAGATGGTATTGATTTTAATAATATTGAAGAAAGTAAAAAATATACAGACTCTGTATTAGATGAATCTGAACTAGAAGATGGTTACATTGAAGAAAACGAAGATGGAGAAATGATTGATGAAAACCTAGGAGATGAAGCAGACAGCCTATTTGCAGACTTAGATGATGATGAGGTTTTACTAGATGATACAGACTTAGGAGAAGATAATCTTCTAAATGATCAAGATTTGTTAGATGATGAGGATAAATAATTGCTTTTTTCTTAAAATATTGTGTAGAAAATAGAAATAAAAGGCGTGGAGGAAATGATATTATATTATTTTCTCGCTCGCCCCAACTACGCAATAGACTGTAACAGAATTTTCGTAAACTCAAATTCTATAACAGTCTATAGCTTGTTGGTCCCCACCTTAACTCGCTTACGAAAATAATAGGATATCATTTCCTCTAGCATGTTAAGAAAATTAGTAATTTATGTGTGGAAATAGATTTAAATAAAAAATAAATAATTTAATAGCCTTTCATAATGTTTTGATAGTTTTCAAGAGGGAATTGTACAGCAGTGTAAATTAGAAAAATGAATTATGAAAAATTTCGAAAGGTAAGGCTTAGGGTAACCTTACAAAAAAGAAGAATAAAATAGGGGGCTAGATCCAAGTGGATGAATTAGAAATTTTTAATAAAATAAAAATCGGATTAGCATCAGATGAAAAAATTAGGGAATGGTCTAAAGGTGAAGTTAAAAAACCAGAAACCATTAACTATAGAACACTAAAGCCAGAAAAAGATGGTCTATTTTGTGAAAGAATTTTTGGACCAACGAAAGACTGGGAATGTCATTGTGGAAAATATAAAAGAGTAAGATACAAGGGTATTGTTTGTGATCGTTGTGGTGTTGAAGTAACAAAAGCAAAAGTAAGACGTGAAAGAATGGGTCACATTGAACTTGCAGCACCAGTTGCCCATATTTGGTATTTTAAAGGTATTCCAAGCAGAATTGGATTAATGCTTGATATTTCTCCAAGAAGTTTGGAAAAAGTAATTTATTTTGCATCCTATATTGTAACAGATAAAGGTACTAGTGGTTTATTAAAATGCCAAGTATTATCCGAAAAAGAGTACCATGAAGCAGAAGAAAGATATGGAAAAGGTTCTTTTACTGCTAAAATGGGAGCAGAAGCTATAGAAGAACTATTAAGAGAAATTGATGTAGAAAAATTAGCAGAAAAGCTAAAAAAAGAGCTAGAAAAAGCAAGTGAACAAAAAAAGGCAAAATTAGTAAAAAGACTAGATACGGTAGAATCTTTTAGATTATCTGGCAATCGTCCTGAATGGATGATTATGAATGTTGTTCCAGTTATTCCACCAGATTTAAGACCAATGGTACAATTAGATGGTGGTAGATTTGCAACATCAGACTTAAATGATTTATATCGTAGAGTTATTAATAGAAATAATCGTTTAAAAAGATTGCTAGAATTAGGTGCACCAGAAATTATTGTACGTAACGAAAAAAGAATGTTACAAGAAGCAGTAGATGCTCTAATTGATAATGGAAGACGTGGAAGACCTGTTACAGGTGCTGGAAACAGAGCTTTAAAATCTTTATCAGACTTATTAAAAGGAAAACAAGGTCGTTTCCGTCAAAACTTATTAGGTAAACGTGTTGACTATTCTGGACGTTCTGTTATCGTTGTAGGACCAGAACTTAAATTATATCAATGTGGTGTGCCAAAAGAAATGGCAGTAGAATTATTTAAACCATTTGTTATGAAAGAATTAGTTGGACGTGGTATTGCACATAATATTAAAAATGCAAAAAGAATGGTGGAAAGATTAAGACCAGAAGTATGGGACATTCTAGAAGATGTTATTAAAGACCATCCAGTACTTTTAAACCGTGCACCAACATTACATAGACTTGGTATTCAAGCATTTGAACCAGTTTTAGTAGAAGGTAGAGCTATTAAACTTCACCCATTAGTATGTACTGCATTTAACGCAGACTTTGATGGTGACCAAATGGCTATTCACTTACCATTATCACCAGAAGCACAAGCAGAAGCAAGATATTTAATGCTTTCTGTTAATAACTTACTAAAACCACAAGATGGTAAACCAGTAACAGTACCTACACAAGATATGATTTTAGGAGCTTACTATTTAACTATGGAAGTACCTGGTGAAGCAGGAGAAGGAAATTATTATTCTTCTCCAGAAGAAGCAGTTATTGCTCTTGCTAACCATGACTTAAGTCCACATAGTAGAATTTATGTAAGAATTCAAAAAGAAATTGATGGAAAACTAGAAACCAGAAAAGTAGAAACAACAGTAGGTAGATTAATTTATAACGAAGGAATTCCACAAAACTTAGGCTTTGTAGATAGAAGTAAACCAGAAAACTTATTTGAACCAGAAATTAATTTTGCAGTTTCTAAGAAAAATTTAGGAAAAATTATTGCAAAATCTATTAATGTAAATGGATTAAGCGCAACAGCAGAATTACTTGACTATATTAAATCTATGGGATTCAAATATTCTACTACAGCAGGTATTACAGTATCTGTAGATGATGTTAAAGTACCAGAAGCCAAAAAACAAATTCTAGCAGACGCCAACGAACAAGTAAATAATGTATTAAAACAATATAAACGTGGTTTAATTACCAATGATGAACGTTATAACTCTGTTATTAAAATTTGGGAAAAAGCTACAGATGATGTAACAGAAGCTATGAAAAATAACTTTGATGATTTAAACCCAGTCTATATGATGAGCCAATCTGGAGCAAGAGGTAACTTAAACCAATTAAGACAAATCGCAGGTATGCGTGGACTTATGGCAAGTACTACTGGTAAAACAGTTGAAATTCCAATTACTTCTTCTTTCCGTGAAGGTCTAGATGCACTAGAATACTTTATTTCAGCACATGGTGCTAGAAAAGGTTTAGCAGATACTGCTTTAAGAACTGCAGACTCTGGATATTTAACAAGAAGATTAGTAGATGTATCTCAAGACATTATTGTACGTGAAGAAGATTGTGGAACAACAGAAGGAATTACAGTAGCAGATATTAGAGATGGAAATCAAATTATTGAAAAACTAGATGAAAGACTAATTGGTAGATATCCATTAGAAACTATTATAGACCCAACAACCAAAGAAGTAATTGCAGACACAGATACCATGATTACAGAAAAAATAGCAAGCAAAATTATTGCAACTGGTATGGAACAAGTAAAAGTTCGTTCTGTATTAGGCTGTCGTACAAAACATGGTGTATGTCGTAAATGCTATGGTATGGGCTTAGCAACACGTGATAAAGTAAATATTGGAGAATCTGTTGGTATTATTGCAGCACAATCTATTGGTGAGCCTGGTACACAGCTTACTATGAGAACCATCCACTCTGGTGGTGTTGCGGGTGTAGCAGATATTACACAAGGTCTTCCAAGGGTAGAAGAACTATTTGAAGCTCGTAAACCAAAGGGATTAGCAGTAATTACTGAAATAGATGGCTTTGTAAAAGTAGTAGAAGACAAGAAAAAGAAAGAAATTGTTGTTACTTCTGATGATAACTCTAAAACTTATGCAATTCCATTTAGATCTAAATTACGTGTAAAAGATGGAGACTATGTAAAAGCAGGAGATCCTTTAATTGAAGGTGCTATTAATCCAAATGAAATCTTAGCAATTAAAGGACCAGAAGGAGTATATGATTATTTAATCCAAGAAGTTCAAAAAGTTTATCGTAACCAAGGTGTTGACATTAACGACAAACATATTGAAGTAATAGGAAGACAAATGCTTAAAAAAGTAAGAATTGAAGACAACGGAGATACAGATATGTTTGCAGGATCTTTAGTAGATATTCATGAATTTGAAGACAAAAATGAGCAAGCAGTAGCAGAAGGAAAACGTCCTGCAACAGCAAAACGTGTACTTCTAGGAATTACTAAAGCATCACTTGCAACAGACAGCTTCTTATCTGCAGCATCTTTCCAAGAAACCACAAGAGTATTAACAGAAGCAGCAGTAAAAGGTAGAGTAGATGAATTAATTGGACTAAAAGAAAATGTTATTATTGGTAAATTAATTCCAGCAGGAACCGGACTTCCAATCTACAAAAATACGCATATTAATACAGAAGAAAACGAAGAAGAACCAAAAAATGCATAATTAATTTAATAAGCATAAAAATAGGTAATGAATGAAATGGGGGGCAATTTGAAGTTACTAAAATAGAAATATTTTAGGCTAAAACTTCAAATAGCCCTTTTTGTGTGAAATAGGGATTTGAATTATAAAATTAATCTATATTTCGTAATGAAACAACTACATACATAATATAAGTTTTTTTAAAATAACAAAAAGAAAAACAAGTAAAAAACAGCATAAAATGTATTAGAACTACCATAATAATAAAAAATGGCATCTATCATAAAGTTATTTAAAGAACTAAATTTAAAAATATTGTATTGAACCATAGAAAAATTACACATGTAAAACATGGAAGATATTGACAGATAAGAATAAATGTAGTACAATGTAATACAGAAGGGACGTGAAAACATGACTGTTTCATTAAGATTAAATAAAGAAGATGAAAAATTAATAAAAAAATATGCAGAAATGAAAAATATTTCATTATCGGAATTATTTAGAAATGCCTTAATAGAAAAAATAGAAGATGAATATGACTTAGAAGCTTATAAAAAAGCAGTAGAAGAATATAAAAACAATCCAAAAACCTATACACTAGAAGAAGTAAAAAAGGAGCTTGATTTAGATTGAAGTATAAAGTTATCTTTACAGAAAAAGCTAAAAAAGAACTAAAAAAATTAGATAAATATACAGCCGCTTTAATTATTGGGTGGATTGAAAAAAATATTCAAAACTGTGAAAATCCACGAATACATGGAAAAGGATTAGTAGGTAATAAATCTGGGCAGTGGCGTTATAGAATTGGAGATTACAGGCTACTTTGTGAAATAAAAGATACAGAAGTAATTATTTTGGTTCTAGAAGTAGGTCATAGAAGAAATATCTATGAATAATTTTCTTGCAAAAACAAAATTGACAAAATAGCTAAAACGGTGTAAAATAGTTACATTGAAAAAAGGAGATATTTATGCCGAGTAACAATAGTAAAAAGATATTTGAAGGGCTTATTTCAAGAACAAAAGTATATTTAATTTTAATAGCTATTCTTTTAGGAATTATTTGTATTTTTAATGTACAATATATAATTCCTTCTATCATAGTATATGTTTTAATTCTAATATATACCTATTGGAGCAATCAAAAAAGAAGAACCGAATTATCTGAGCATTTACAAGACTTAACTTTCCATGTGGATAAAGTGGCCAAAAATACATTAATCAATTCACCATTTCCTTTAATTATTGCAGAAACTAATGGTAATATTGTGTGGAAAAGTGCCAAATTTGCACAAGAATTTGCCAATGTAGATATGGGGAATATTTTAAATGATTTATTAAAACAAATCAAACTAGAAATAGAAAACAACGAAGAAAACCCTGAAAAAAGTATTCATAAAGAAATAGAAATAGGAAATAAAATTTACGAAATTCTTGGAAAATATACCAAGGCAAAAGAAGAATACATGCTTACTCTTTATTTCCTAGACGAAACCAAAAACATTGAATTACAAGAAAAATATGATGGCTCCAGAATATGTGTTGGATTAATTATGATTGATAATTATGAAGAATTAACACAAAGAATTAAAGACGAAGAAAAGCCGGAACTTTTAGCACAAATAGAAAAAACAATCTACGAATGGGCAACTACCTTTGAAGGCTTAGTAGTAAAATCAGAAAGAGATACCTTTGTATGTGTATTTGAACAAAAATATTTGGAAGAGCTAGAAGAAAATAAATTTAATATTCTAGATACAATAAAAGAACTGGAATTATCCAATAAAATGCAAATAACTTTAAGTATTGCTATTTCTAATGAAGGAGAATCTAATTACGAAAAATACAAATCTGCACAAGCAGGACTAGACATTGCACTTGGTAGAGGTGGAGATCAAACCGTTGTTAGAGAAAATGGAAAATACCAATTTTTTGGTGGTAGAACCCAAGAATTAGAAAAAAGAACCAAAGTGAAAGCAAGAATTGTATCACATGCTTTAGAAGAACTTATGAAAGAAGCAAAAAATGTTATGATTATGGGGCATACCAACTCAGACATTGATGCAATGGGAGCAAGTATGGGATTATATCGTTTGGCAAAAACTTTGGGAGTAGAATCCTATATTGTACTAAATACAGTAGGAGTTAGTATACAAAACTTTATAGAAACAGCAAAACAAGAAAAAGAATATGAAGAAGCCATTATTAATAAATCAGAAGCACTTTCCAAAATTTCTCCAGAAACATTATTAATCATAGCAGATACCCATAAAAAAAATTATGTAGAAGTGCCAGAGCTTTTAGAAGAAACATCCAAAATTGTTATTATAGATCACCATAGAAAAAGTCCAGACTATATCGAAGATGCAATTCTTACCTTCCATGAAGTATATGCATCTTCTGCATCAGAGTTAGTAACCGAAATATTAGAATATGCAAGCCAAGAAGTAGAACTAACTACCATTGAAGCAGAAAGTCTTTATGCAGGAATTATGATGGACACCAAAAACTTTACTTTTAAAACAGGTGTTAGAACCTTTGAAGCGGCAGCATATTTAAGAAAATGTGGTGTAGATATTATAAAAGTAAAAAAATGGTTTCAAAGTGATTTAAAAACCTATAATAAAATTTCTAAAATAGTAGAAAAAGCAGAAATTGTAAATGACACCATAGGAATTTCTACCTATACCGAAAATGATAAAGATGCTAACCTAGTTTGTGCCAAAGCAGCAGATGAGTTATTAACCATTAGTGATATTACAGCTTCTTTTGTTATTGGAAAACTAGGAGATAAAGTTTGTATTAGTGGACGTTCTATTGGAGATATTAATGTACAAGTAATTCTTGAAAAATTGGGTGGTGGCGGTCACATTACCTTAGCAGGAGCCCAAGTAGAAGGAATGACCATAGAAGAAGTCAAACAAGAACTAATTAATAGAATTAATGAATATTTTAGTGAGATTTCAAGCTAGAAAAATATAAAAAAGGCTGTAAAAATACAGTCTTTTTTAGTATAAAATAAAAAATTTGGTAAAAATTGTAACGAAATATCAAAATTAACACTCTTATTCTATAATAAAGGTAAATAAAAAACTTATCAATTATTGATAGAAGGGGAAAAATATGAACAAACAAGATAAAGCAAATATGGAAGAAATTTATAAAACATATTCAAACCAATTATATAAATATTTATTTTGTTTGACTAGAAACGAAAGCTTATCTGAAGAGCTAAGTCAAGAAACATTTTGCATAGCATATGAGCAAATAGAAAAATTTAGAGGGGATTGCAAATTATTTGTTTGGTTATGCCAAATAGCAAAACATTTATATTATGCAGAAATAAAAAAGCAACAAAAATTAAAAACAGTATCATTAGAACATTTAGAAAATTTATCTAACACAACTAACACCGATGCAGAAACCATTGCCAAACTAGATACTTATCAAAAAATAAACAAGTTAGATGAAAAAGAAAGAGAAATAATGTATTTAAAAATCATAGGAGAATTTACCTTTAAAGAAATAGGGCAAATATTAAACATAAGTGAAAACACGGCAAGAGTAACATTTTATAGAGGAAAATTAAAAATAAAGGAGAGTGATAGCAATGAAAAAGAATGAAGAATGTGAAATCGTACGAGATTTGCTACCAAGTTATTTAGAAAAACTAACCAATGAAAAAACAAATGAATTTATAGAAAAACATATAGCAGAATGTGAAGAATGTAAAAAAGTATTAGAAAAAATGAATGAAAAAGTAGCATTACATATTGTACAAAACAAAAAAGAAGCAGATTATTTAAAAAAAGCAAAAAGAAGACAAATGCTAAAAAACAGCATAGCATCTATTATATTATTTATCACTGTTTCCGCATTTATTTTTATCTGTGTATTTGTAACAACCTGTGAATATAAAGTATTAGATGACAATGGAAAAGTGGATATAGCAGAAACAATGAAAATGTGGTTACATATTTATGATGAAGATATATCAGCAAAAAGAGGAAAAGTTTCTAATATTATATTAAAACAAAAAGCAGGGGATTCAGAACACGAAGGATATTATCAAACAATAACAATTTTTAGTTTTGATATAAATACCAATATATGTATAGGAGCTAGAAGATGGGACGAAGGGTATTCTTTACAGGAAAATATACAAAAAATAAATACGTTCGAACAATTAGAAGAAGCTTTAGAAGATCAGTCACCAATAACTGACTCATACATATTAAACGGTTATTTAATTTATAGTGAAAATATTTGGGTAGGACAAACAAAGAGTGAAATTTTAAGGATGATACAAAATTTAGAAGATTATGAATATTATGAATTTTAAAAGAGGGGAAATATCCCCTCTTGATTTTGTAGTTGCTTAATTCAACACTTTTTCACTCAAAAACTCTACAAATACTTGAAAAAAATGCAATTTTAGAGTATGATAGATACAGCAAAATAGAATAAAAAAAGAAAAATACTTCTTTTTTCTTTTTAGAATAGGAGGCAAAACAGATGAAAGTAATTTTACTAGATAATATTAAAGGAGTAGGAAAAAAGGATGAAATTATTAATGCAAGTGATGGATATGCAAGAAACTTTCTATTACCTAAAAAATTAGCAGTAGAAGCAAATAGTGCAAATATGAGTAAATTAAAAGCAAAGCAAGATTCAGATCAATATAGAAAAAATGTAGAAAAAGAAGAAGCACAAAAAATAGCAGAAAAGTTAAAAGGTATTTTACTTAAAATTTTTGTAAAAGCAGGAGAAAATGGAAAAATTTTTGGCTCTATTACTTCTAAAGAAATTGCAGAAAATTTAAAAACTCAATACCAAATAGAAGTGGATAAAAAGAAAATAGAATTAAAAGAACCTATTAAAACATTAGGAAGTTTTACAGTACAAATTAGATTATATGAAGGTGTAGTAGGCAATTTAAAAGTACAAATGATTTCACAGTAATAAAAAATCTTATTGGGGGCTAAAATATGGAACTAGGTAGAATTCCACCACATGATATAGAAGCAGAACAAGCAGTAATTGGTAGTATGTTAACAGATAAAGACGCTATTATGGCAGCAGTAGAAGTTTTAAAAGAAGATGACTTTTACCGTGAAGATAATAAGCAAATTTATAGTGCAATTTTAAATTTGTATAATCGAGCAGAACCAGTCGATATTATTACATTAAAAAGAGAATTAGAGTCCATGAAACAATTAGAAGCAGTTGGTGGACTAGAATATATAGCAGAACTTCCAGACAAGGTTCCAACTACTGCCAACGTAGAACAATATATTAAAATCGTAGAAGAAAAATCTGCTTTAAGAGCTCTAATTAAAACAGCAAATGAATTAATTACACTAGGATATGACCAAACACAGGAAATAGAAGATATTCTAGATACAGCAGAACATAAAATTTTTAATGTTATTCAAAATAGAAATCAAAAAGGATATAGCTCTATTAAAGATATTTTAGTAGATTCTTTTACACAATTAGAACAATTATATAACCAAAAACAACATATTACAGGAGTTCCAACAGGATTTGCTGATTTAGATTTTATTACCGCAGGTCTACATCCATCAGATTTAGTTATTGTTGCTGCAAGACCTGCCATGGGTAAATCTGCATTTGCTTTAAATATTGCTACAAATGTAGCAGTAAGGGCAAATACACCAGTTGCTATTTTTAGTTTGGAAATGTCAAAAGAGCAGATGACAAACCGTATTTTATGTAGTGAAGCAATGGTAGATAGTAACAAGGTAAGAACCGGTAAAGTAGATGATGAAGACTGGCAAAAGCTTGCAGAAGCTTCTGGAGAACTATCACAAGCACAAATATTTATTGACGATACCCCAGGTATTTCCGTTATGGAAATTAGAGCAAAGTGTAGAAAAATGAAATTGGAAAAAAATATTGGTATGGTAGTAATTGACTATATTCAATTAGTACAAGGAAGTAACAGAAAAGGGGGAAGCCGTGAGCAAGAAATTTCTGAAATTAGCCGTTCTTTAAAAATTTTGGCAAAGGAAATTAATGTACCAGTAATTGCCCTTTCACAGCTTTCTAGATCTGTAGAACAAAGACCAGACCATAGACCAATGCTTTCAGACCTACGTGAATCTGGAGCTATTGAACAAGATGCGGATATTGTTATGTTTTTATACCGTGATGATTATTATAACGAAAATTCAGAAAAGAAAAATATTGCAGAAGTTATTTTGGCAAAACACAGAGCAGGTTCCACAGGAACAGTAGAACTTTTATGGCTTGGCAATTATACCAAATTTGCGAATTTAGATAAGTATAGGGAATAATTTTGGATTTTGCTAAATATCATCTATTTTTTCCGTTCCATCCCTACTTCGTAATAGTCTGTAAATAAAATTTTGCTTTCACAAAATTTTATAACAGACTATAACTTGCTGGTCCCCACAGCCTCACTACAAAAATAGATGATATTTAGCAAAAAAATAAATTAAAAATTGTAGAAGGAAATAAAATAAAAAATGTTACACGAAAAGTTATTAAAAACAATTCAAAAATATAACTTAATACAAAAACAAGATAAAATTGTAATTGGAGTATCTGGTGGACCTGATTCCATGTGTCTACTAGATTCTTTGTATTGCCTGAAAGAAAAGCTTGATATTGACATTGTAGTAGCACATGTAAATCATATGATAAGAAAAGAAGCAGAAGAAGAAACAGCCTATGTAAAAAGCTATTGTGAAGAACACGCTGTTCCTTGTTTTATAAAAAAAGCAGAAGTAATAGCACTTGCAAAAGAACAAAAGCTAGGGACAGAAGAAATAGGAAGAAAAATACGCTATGAATTTTTTATAGAAGTTGCTAAAAAAACAGGGGCTAATAAAATTGCAACTGCCCATAATGCAAACGACAATGCAGAAACTGTTTTTATGAATATCTTACGTGGAAGCGGAATTCCTGGCTTAAAAGGTATTGAGATAAAAAGGTGCATTGCAACCCATAGTTTAATAAAACAAGAAGAATATACAGAATTTCTACAGAATAAAAAATATATAGAAAAATTAAAATCTAATGAAAATCATAAAAAAAGAGTGAATACAAAAGAAAAAAAAGAAGACAAAACCTTAGAAATTATAAGACCACTAAGAGAGTGTACAAGAAATGAAATAGAAGAATATTGTAAAATAAAAAATTTAAATCCTAAAATAGATTCTTCTAACTTAGAAAACGATTATACCAGAAATAAAATTAGAAATATTGTAATTCCTTATTTACAAAAAGAATTTAACCCAAATATATTAGAAGGGCTTAATAGACTTTCAGATTTAGCATTAGAAGAAGAAAAGTATTTTTTAGAAATTATAAAAAAAGAATATGAAAATTTAAAAATAGAAGAGCTGGAAAGAACAAAAGCAACTGAACAGACAAAAAAAATAAAAGAAATAGACATAGAAATAGTAAAAGAGGCAGAATATAAAAAAATAGAAAAAAATATCAATCAAAAGATAATTATTTTAGATTTAAAAAAATTTAATTTATTACCAAAAGTAATAAGATCTAAACTACTATTATATACCATTTATCAAACAATTGGTAATGTACAAGGAATTAGCAAAATCCATATAGAAGATGTCATAAAATTATGCCAAAATAATATTGGCAATAAATACTTAACGCCAAATAAAAAAATTAAAATATTTGTAAAGAAGGGGAAAATTTATTTTCTTAGCCAATAATTATCATAATATAGTACAATACTATAAATTAAGAAGCTGTCCTAACATAGAGCTACATATCTTTTAATAAAAGTAATAATTGTCTTTTGAAATTTTTAATGCCTTGCGTGGGCGACCATTTAGGACAGCTTCTTATTCTTTATACATATTCTATTGGCACATAATAATTATTATTATCAATTGGTATCATATTTTCCATCATACATAGAACAATACCATTTCCAACTTTACATCCAAATTTTTGAACAACATCAAAATTTTTAATTGCCTCTTTACCAGGGTTTGCACTTTTCTTAATTTCAACAGGATAAACAACATTATCATAAAATACTAATAAATCAATTTCTTTCTGATTGGTATCTCTATAATAATATAATCTTGTTCTAGGATTTTTCCCATTGTTAGCATAAGATTTAATAATTTCGCTCATAATATAGGTTTCAAAAATAGCACCATTATAAGCACTTTTTTCTAATGTTTCACTATTTATATAACCTGTTAAATAACAAGCAAGACCTGTATCCATAAAATAAATTTTTGGCCTTTTAATAGCCTTTTGAATATTATTATTAGAATAAGCTTGAAGCAAATAAATTAAATTGGTATTTTTTAATATAGAAATCCATTCATCTACGGTTTTAGAATCAACTCCTATATCATTGGCAATATCAAATGCATTGTATTCTTGTGCAGTTCTAGCTGCAACAGCAATCATAAATTTCATAAATTTATTTTCATCTTTAATATTAATTAATTGCCTTATATCTCTTTCAATATAAGTACTAATATAAGTTTCATAAAATTGTTCTCTATTTCTTCCAATATCCGTATTTACTTCTGGATAACTACCATTTATAATACTCTCAAAAATTTCTCCTGTAGATTTTGTCTTTGTCCTCTCTTTTTCCATTAGTAGATTAATATCTGGAATAAAAATAGGTTCTGGCAAATTTTCTAATTCACGAATAGAAAAGCCATATAAGTTTAATATACCAATTCTACCGGCAAGTGACTCACTTACATTTTTCATAGTTTGAAAAATTTGAGAACCTGTTAAATAATAAAGAGTGCTAACGCTACTACCATCACCAAATAATTCATTTTGTCTTGCTTTATCTACCTTTATTTTAATATAAGATAATAACTCAGGAGCATACTGAAATTCATCTATAATAAGTGGAGGTTCGTATGTTCTTAAAAATAATTCAGGATCTTCTATTGCTTGATTTCTAATTAATAAATTATCTAAAGAAATATAATTTATTTTTTGAGAAGAAGTAGCAAGTAAATGATTTAATAAAGTAGTTTTTCCTACTTGTCTTGACCCCGTAATCATAATTACTGGGCAAGAATTAATTAGAGAATTTAAAGCTTTTTCAATTGTTCTAGTTTTATACTTTCCCATTCTACAATCACCTCTATTATAAAGTATACCTCATTTTTAATAAAAAGTCCATAGAATTTTAGATTTTTTTGGAATATAACTCCAAAAAAATCTAAAACACAATAAAAATATTTAAAAATAGAAAAAATTTATACTAGAATTAAAAAAAAGTTGAAATAATACAATCTAATCTTCCGTAAGCAAAGCCTTGATACTACTAAATTTGACAAGTGAAAGTTTTGTGAAAATGCTTGCAATTAGTTAATCAATATGGTATAGTTTAGGATGTGAAAATTGCTAAAGAATATAAATATAAAATAGAATAGCAAAATAATACAAAATAAATTTTAACATACAAGTGCATATTTCTTAAAATAAGGAGTAAAATAAAAAAAGGAGGAAATCAATTGAAAAATAGTATGAAAACATTAGCCATGTGGCTAATAATAGGAATTATTTTAATTGTATTAATTAGTTCCATTATTGAAAATACAGATAATAAACTAGCTTATTCTGACTTACTTGCAAAAGTAGAAGCAGGAGAAGTACAAGAAATTGTTTTATCTGCAGATGGAACAAAAGCAGAAGTACAACTAAAAAATGAAAACTTTTCTAAAGAAGTAAATATTCCAAGTGTAGATAGTTTAATGGATAACTTAAGTGAAAGTATGAAAGCCGGAACTGTAACAGTAAGTGAAAAATCACAATCTATTTGGATGGTTATTTTGAGCTTATTAACACCATTTGGATTATTAATTATTTTCTTTATTTTCTGGTTTTTACTAATGGGAGGAGCCCAAGGTGGAAGTGGTGGCTCTGGAAAAACTATGTCATTTGGTAAAAGCCGTGCTAGAATGATTAATCCTACTGATAAAAGCAGAGTTACTTTTGATGATGTAGCAGGTGTGGACGAAGAAAAGGAAGAGTTAGAAGAAATAGTAGAATTCTTAAAAAATCCTAGAAAATTTACCGAGATGGGTGCAAGAATTCCAAAAGGAGTATTATTAGTTGGTCACCCAGGAACAGGTAAAACCTTACTTGCAAAAGCAGTAGCAGGAGAAGCAGGAGTACCATTTTTCTTTATCAGTGGTTCAGACTTTGTAGAAATGTTTGTTGGTGTTGGTGCATCACGTGTAAGAGATTTATTTGAAGAAGCAAAAAGAAAAGCACCATGTATCATTTTTATAGATGAAATTGATGCAGTAGGACGTCAAAGAGGTGCGGGACTTGGCGGAGGACATGACGAAAGAGAACAAACCTTAAACCAATTATTAGTAGAAATGGATGGATTTTCTGCTAATGAAGGTGTTATTGTTTTAGCTGCAACTAACAGACCAGATATTTTGGATAAAGCTTTATTAAGACCAGGTAGATTTGACAGACAAATAGTAGTATCTAATCCAGACGTAAAAGCAAGAGAACAAATACTAGAAGTGCATAGTAGAAAGAAAAAATTAGGTGATGATGTAGACCTAAAAACAATAGCAAAAAATACTTCTGGTTTTTCAGGAGCAGATTTAGAGAATGTATTAAATGAAGCAGCCCTACTTGCAGCTAGAAGAAACTTAACACAAATTGGTATGCAAGAAGTAGAAGATGCTATGGTAAAAGTAACTATGGGACCAGAAAAAAGAACTAGAGTAAGAAGTGATAAAGAACAAAAATTAGTAGCATTCCACGAAGCTGGTCATGCAGTAGTTAGTAGATTTTTACCAACTCAAGACCCTGTACACCAAATTTCAATTGTACCAAGAGGAATGGCAGGAGGATACACTATGTATCGTCCAACAGAAGATAAATCTTTTATGTCTAGAACAGAAATGGTAGAAAATATTATTTCATTATTAGGTGGTAGAGTAGCAGAAAAACTAGTATTAGATGATATTTCTACTGGTGCAAGTAATGATATAGAAAGAGCAACACAAATAGCAAGAAGTATGGTTACAAAATACGGAATGAGTGAAAGAGTAGGAACTATTACTTTAGGATCTAACCAAGAAGAAGTATTTTTAGGTAGAGACTTTGCAACACAAAAAGAATATTCAGAAGAAACAGCAGCAATTATTGATGAAGAAGTAAAAAGCATTATTGACTTTGCTTACAAAAAAGCAGCTGAAATTTTACAAGCTCATATGGATAAACTAACAGCAGTTGCTAATGTATTACTTGAAAAAGAAAAAATTGACGGAGAAGAATTTGACGAAATTTTCAACCAATAGGGACGTTCCTTTTTGGCTGAATTTCGACCGGTGGGGACGTTCCTTTTTGGCTGAAAATCAGCCACTTGGGACACTCCTTCAAGGGTAAAAATAGCTTAATAATAGATAAAATATTAAAGCAGAAAAAATATAAAAGTAAGAAAAGACTGCCTTTCCTAGAAAGACAGTCTTTTTCAATACCTTACTTTTTGAAAAACTAATCTAAAACTACTATATTATCTTGCTTTTAGTTTAGCACTTACGGTATTGATGGTCGACGTAAATAACAAAAATGGCAAATAACGTCAACACACTCATTGCTACAAGGGCAGTTGCTTTTAGAAATTTAATCATGTTGTTCGGTTCCTCCTTGCAGAAAATTAATTTAAGCCAATGGCTTATTTTTTTATTATAACAAATTTCTTTTTGCATTTCAACACTTTAGAACTATTATCTATAACAATTACTACACTTCACAGCCTGTAATTTGTTTTTATCAATTATTATATATGTATTTTTATTTAAATCTTAAGGTGAGAATCAATATTTTTTTTGTGTCCTTTTTGTAATTATTTTTAAAATTACTTTACTTTCCGCATTTTCTTTATTATACTTATAATATGGAAAAGTATATATTAAATAAAGATAAATAAAATTGCTTTTAATTTTTAGAAAAACAAATGAATAAATTTTATTCCAATTCAAATATTGTTGGAAAGGATGATAAAACAAATGAAACAAGAAAAATTTGACTTTTATAGTCCTATTAATCTTAAATCTTATAATCTGGACCAAATTATGCGTTATCAACTAGATGTGTTAGAGAGGTTAGATCCATTTACTAGAAGACATAGTGAAAATGTTGCCAATTTAACTTGCAGGATTTGTGAATATTTAAGATGTAAACAATCTTTTACTGTGCATTGCACTATTGGTGGTTATTTGCATGATGTTGGTAAAATGTTTATCCCTTTAGAAATTTTAAATAAACCTACCAGATTGACACCAGAAGAATATGAAGTAATGAAAACACATACCACTTTAGGATATCAAATGTGCATGAAGGATCCTAAATTACGTCCATATGCATTAGCTGCATTAGATCATCATGAAGCATTAGATGGTTCTGGTTATCCTAGTGGTCTTACTAAAAAAGATATTCCTTATGAAGCTCAAATTATCCGTGTAGCAGATGAATATGATGCCTTAGTTACCAAAAGACAATATAAAACTCACGTTAATATTTCTGAAACACTAAAGGAATTAATTAAAGATGCTCAGCCAGATCCTAAATTTATTGCTCTAGACCAATTAGCCGAAAAAGAAAAGTCTGGCAAAATTAGTGGTGTCATCTTAAAAAAATTATTTAAAGTTGTTATTGACGATACTTTATATGAAATTAGTTGTGTAATGGATTATGTAGAATATTTAAAACAACAAATTAAACGTCTAGAGTTAATTCAAAGTTATCAAAAAAAGGCTGACAGTACCAATAAACAGAAAACAAAAGATTATTATCAAGAGGGAATGAGGCTTTTATTCCAAGATGGTGAAACTTTTGCAAATTATAACAATGTTTTAGAAGAATATAAGCAAGCTCTTCGAACTCGAGAAGAAGCAATTGAAAAACTATATTTAGAAATTAAAATTATTAAAAAGTTAAGGGTTTAAACATTAAAATAGGAGGAATTATGAAATCTAACAAAAGTAAAGTAAAAAAAGTAGCTACTATACCTCAAAAATTAAGAATTACTCTACTTGTTTTTTTAGGTTTATTCTTTTTATTAATTATTCGTCTTGCCTTTTTACAATTGGTACAAGGTGCTAGTTTAAAGGAAAGTATGTATAATCAGCTAATAAAAAGTGAAACCATTAATCCAAAAAGAGGAACTATTTATGATACTACCGGAAAAGCTTTAGCAGTTAGTGCGCAAGTAGATACCGTTAGTATTGACCCTAGTAGTATTGTAGTAAAAAATGATGAAGAAGAAACAAAAGCTTTAAAAGAAAAAGTAGCCAAAGGTCTTTCAGAAATTTTTGAATTAGATTATGAGGAAACTTTATCCAAAGTATCTAGTGATTCTACTTATGCTTCCATTGCGAAAAGAGTGGAAAATGATAAAATTGAACAATTAAAAAAGTGGATGGAAGAAGAAAAAGTCTATACTGGTATTAATATTGATGAAGATACCAAAAGATATTATCCCTATGAGAGTTTAGCTTCCTCTTTAATTGGTTTTTGTGGGGACAGTAACCAAGGACTAGAAGGCTTAGAACTTGCTTGGAATGATGTTTTAACTGGTACACCTGGTAAAATTGTTACAGCACAAGATGCTATTCAAGAAGATATTCCTTATGAAAATGAAACTTATATTCCTGCTGAAAATGGTAATGATATTACCTTAACAATTGATGCTAATGTGCAATCTGTAGTAGAAAAATATTTGGAACAGGCTTGTATTGAAAATGAATGTTCACGTGGTGGAAATGTTATTGTTATGAATCCAAAAACAGGGGATATTCTAGCTATGGCAACTTACCCAGATTACAACCTAAATACTCCCTTTGATATGCCAAGCCATATAAGTGAAAGCACATGGGGAAAGATGAGTTCAGAGGAAAAAAATGATACTTTAAATACTTTATATCGAAATCGTGCTATTTCAGACACCTATGAACCTGGTTCTGTTTTTAAAGTAATTACTGCCTCTATTGCCTTAGAAGAAGGACTAGCTTCTCCTGATACTGCTGATGTGTATAATTGTACTGGTGCTGAAACTATTTATGGAACTACCATTAGTTGTTCTTATAGAGCAGGTCATGGAAAGCAAAGTTTAAGAGAAGCATTAGAAAACTCTTGTAACCCTGCTTTTATGCAATTAGGAGAAAAAATAACAGCTGCTACTGCTTATAAATATTATGATGCTTTTGGCTTTTTTACAAAAACAGGAATTGCTACTTCTGGTGAAACAAACTATCCTATTTTCTGGGATTTAGATGATGTTGGTCCTATTGAAGTAGCTACTATGTCATTTGGACAGAGGTTTAAAATTACACCACTTCAAATGATTACTGCTGCTTGTAGTATTGCAAATGATGGTATTCTAATGCAACCAAGAATTGTAAAGGAAATTAAAAATACAGATACTGGTGCAGTTACTACCATTGAACCAACTGAGGTGAGACAAGTAATATCTAAAGAAACAGCAGATACCATGATGGACATGCTAGAAAGTGTTGTAACAGATGGAACTGGAAAAAACGCTTCTGTAAAAGGATATTCTATTGCTGGAAAAACTGGTACTTCTGAACCAGATCCAAACAAAAATGAAGGTTATACAGCTTCTTTCTTAGCTATTTCCCCTACTGAGAATCCAGAAGTAGTATTATTAATTACACTTTATGATCCACAAGGAAAAAAAGGACATCAAGGAAGTAGTGTTGCAGCACCAGTAGCAAGTCAAATTCTTACAGAAATTTTGCCATATTTACAAGTTGCTTCTGATAGTTCTAACAGCAGTTCTACTAATACCATTACTTTACCTGATGTTACCAATAAAACTGTTGCAGAAGCTAAAAAGATATTAGAAAATGCTGGATTTACTTGTAGTACTTCTGCAGATTCACAAGATATTGTTACAGAACAATATCCTGTAAAAGGTTCTGCTTTACTAGAAGATTCAATTGTAAAACTATATACTGAAACAGAAAATACTAGAGTATCAAAACAAGTACCAAATTTAATTGGCAAAAATTTATCACAAGCTAAAAGTGCATTAAAAGAAAAGAACTTAAACATTAGCGTAACCGGTTCTGGTGTAGTTGTAAGCCAAGACCCAATAGAAGGAACTTCTGTGGAAGAAGGTACTATTGTAAAAGTTACTTTAGGAGACACTTAGAATTAATGTTAAATAATTAGTTGATTTTCTAGAATTAACATATAATAGAAACAAGCCAACTTAATAAAAATTTAAGTATGGTTAGCATTATTAAAAAATGAATTAAAATAGTGTAAGGTAGCTGACGAAAAAATACATAAAAATGTAGAAAAAATAGAATAAAAAATAAAAGAATAGAATTAAAAAATAGGAAGGAAAATAAAAATATGTCTATAGAAACAGTTAGAAATTATTTTTCAGAATTTGGAATAGAATCTCGTATACAAGAATTTGATGTATCTTCTGCTACTGTAGAGCTTGCTGCACAAGCTCTACATTGCAAACCAGAAAGAATTGCAAAAACTTTATCTTTTTTAGTAGAAGATCATCCAATTTTAATTGTAACTGCAGGAGATGTAAAAATTGACAATAGCAAATATAAAAAACAGTTTGGTGTAAAAGCTAAAATGCTTACAGTAGATCAAGTAGAAGAACTGATAGGCCATAAAGTAGGAGGAGTTTGCCCTTTTGCGGTAAAAGAAAATGTTACCATTTATTTGGATGACTCATTAAAACGATTTGAAACAGTTTTTCCTGCTTGTGGTAGTAGTAATAGTGCAATTGAACTAACGATTCCAGAACTGGAACAATATGCTAGATGTCATAATTGGGTTGATGTTTGCAAAAAATAGTATATTCAACATAGAAAATATAAAAAAGGAAAGAAATAGAATGTCAGATTATCTATTAAAAAATGGGAAAGTATTGTTATTTCAGCAAAATAAAAACAAAATAGATGTTACAATAAAAGAGAAAGAAATTCTTATACAACAAGGAAAAATTGTAGAAATTGAAACCGAAATAGAAGAAAATCAATATCCTAATGCTGAGGTAATAGATGCAACCAATTGTGTTGTTATGCCAGGGCTTATTAACACTCATGCTCATATTCCTATGAGCCTTTTTAGAGAAAGTACAGAAGGATGTAAATTATATGATTGGTTAGAAAACAAAATTTGGCCACAAGAAGATAAATTAACCGAGGAAGATGTTTATTATGCAAGTATGCTTTCATTTGTAGAAATGATTTCCACAGGAACTACTTGTATTAATGACCAATATTTTTTGCAAGATGCCATTCGAAAAGCAGCCGAAGATATGGGAGTAAGAGTGGTTTTAACAAGACCTGTTATAGGGGAAAAAGAAGAAGCGGAAAAAAGAATAGCAGAATTTAAACAATTTTATAAAACAAGAGATAAACAAAATGATTTAATTACTTATACAGTTGCACCACACAGCCTATATACTTGCTCTCCAGAAGCATTACAAATGACAGCAGACTTAGCAAAAGAATTAAGATTGCCAATTCATGTTCACTTTTTAGAAAGTGTCGATGAAATAGAAGACATTAAACAAAAACAAGGAGAAAAAGCAAGTAAAGTATTAAAAAAATATTTTGATGGAATTCACACTATTTTAGCACATGCAGTTCATTTAGATGATGAAGATATTGCTATTTTAAAAACTATGGATTGCGGAATTGCCCATAACCCAGTTTCTAACTTAAGACTTGGATGTACCATAGCAGATACTACAAAATATTTGCAAAATAATCTTAATGTAGCACTTCGGAACAGATGGACAAGGTTCACGGTAGCAATTTAGACATGTTTGAAACCATGAAAATTGCTTGTTTAATTCAGGGTGGTATTCATGAAAATGAAGAAAGGCTTACCGCAAAAGATGTACTAAAAATGGCAACCATAAATGGTGCTAAATTGTTGGGGTTAGAAGATAAAATAGGAAGCATTGAAGTAGGAAAAGATGCAGATTTAATTTTAGTGAACATAGAAGAAAAATTAGACAATATTACCATGCTTCCAAACTTAAATACTATTTCTAACCTAGTATATAATGTAAGTAGTAAAAATGTAGAAACTACCATGGTAAAAGGAAAAATTTTAATGAAAAATAGAAAAATGGATGAGGCACTTGTAAAGCAAGTTATCCAAAAATGTGATGAAATTGTAAAAAGATTAAATCAATGAAAAAATAGAATAAAATGTAATAAAAAAATATATCATACCTATATAATTCGTTTATCATCTTGAAACTGTTTGATATGATAAAGAAAAATAAAGAATGTATAGGTGATAAAAAATGAAAAAACCAAAAGAAATCTTAATTGGACACAAACTACAAAATCTTAGAAAAACACATGGATATACGCAAGAAAGTCTAGCAGAAGCAATTGACTGTTCTACTAGATATATTAGTAGTATTGAACAAGACAAATCCAAACCTTCTTATGAAGTACTTGTTCGTATTTGTAATTGTTTTCATATTACAACAGATGACATTTTTGGAGATTATTTAAAAGACAGAAAAGAGAAAGCTCCTAATATTGCTTTATGTGCATTTGACCAATTAAATGAGAAAAATCAACAATTAATACTTCATTTAATTGAATATTTTAATAAGGCAAAATAATAGTAAATTGAAGTAAAAAATGGAACAAAGATAAAATTTTAAATTATAAAAATATCAAAGGCATAAAAAAGAAAAAATAGGGAACACTCTTTCATGAGGTGAAGCTAAAATGAATGAAGACCAAAAGCGAATTGAAGAAAAAATTCAAGAGCTAGAAGATGCACTGAAAGAGGATTTACCAAGAGAAGAGATGGAACAATTATTAGAAGAATTAAATCAATTACTAGAAGATTATTTAGAAAATAAAAATTAGTGAAAAAATAGGTAAAAATTGTGTTTTCGATTTTTATCTATTTTTTCGTTAGACATAATAGTTTTTTTAAAATATTATTCTTGATTTTGTGCAAAATAATAGCAAAATTATTTTTGATTTTGTATAAAAAGATGCTTAGATTATTTGGAAATTTGTGTAATAATATAAAATAACAAAAAGCTATTGAAAATAAAACAAAATTAGTTTATACTAAGATAGTAAGAAAGTTATAAAAAGCAAAAGAAAAGAGGATGAAAGTGGAAAAGGTTGAAACACTAAGAGAGAGAGAGAGAGAGAGAGAGAGTTAACATTTAAACCAACAGCTAAAGTAAATTTAGTTTTATTTGCTGTACAAAAATTATATATAAAATATGGAAATTTAAAAGATGAGTTATGTAAAAAAATACATAATTCATCTTCTTTTTTCTTTACATAGAAATAAAAGAATAGTATAATGAAATAAAAATATATTTTAAAAATTAAATTGCTAAGATATATATTTTTTTTCATAAGCTCGTCCCATAGGCTTGTGAATTACAGTACACTTTTTTTAAAATGAATGTAAAATTTTAAATAGCTATTAAACAATTGGTCCTCAATTATGAAAAATGCGAAAATATATCTTAGCAATCTGGAATAGAAAAATAAGAATAAAAAGTAGGTAAAAGAGGAAAAATAAGTAAAAAATAGAAGGAGGAACAAAAGATGGAAAACTTGCAGGGAATAACTAAGCTATATGAAAAAAGAGAAAGCCTAAAAGATGTAAACAAAATTAAAACAAACTGGAAAATAGAAGAGAAAAAGAACAATAGTCAAGGTATAACTCTAATAGCCTTAGTAGTAACAATAGTAGTTTTATTAATATTAGCTGGAATAACTATCAATTTACTTTTAGGTAATGGAGGAATATTTGATATCGTCAATCAATCCGAAATAGAGTATGAGATAGGAGCGCTAAAAGACAGAATTAACAATGTAATAGCAGACTGGAGTGTAGAAAGATTAACTAAGCCAGGAGTAACAGTAGATGACTTATGGGATAAAATGGTAGAAGCAGATATAATAGATAATCCGGATGAAGATGTAGCAGGAGCAGAAAAAGAAGGAGAAAATGACAGATATGAATTAACAACAAATGAAGGGTATATTGTAGAAATTATTATAAGTCCAGATGGAAATGCAAGTATAGGAGATATAACACAAGGAGAAGGGACTGGTGACGAAGAAGATGAAATAGGAGGAGCAACAGAGGGATTAAAAGAAGGCAATATTATAGCAAGTGATCCAATATGGAGTAATGGAACAGCAAGTATAACTTTAAATAAAGGTGTAGAAGTAGGAGAAAACTTGAGTATTCAATATCAAGTAGGAACAACTACAGAAGAAAATTGGACAACAGGAACAACAGGAGCAAATTTAGTAGAAGTAGTGGGATTAAATCATAATGATGTAGTATATGCAAGATTAACAGATGGAAACAATGTAGGAAGTTATGCAAGTGTAACAATATTAGATGGATTGCAACCACAATTAGCAAAAATAGAATTAAGTGGAACAAGCTCCACAACAACAGGAAGTGTAACATCAACGTTAACACATATAGATAATGAAAGTGGAGTAGATATAGCAAATTGTAGATGGGTATATAATACAAATCCCAGTTCAATAGGAACAGAAACAAGTAATTATCCAAATACATTTAATAGTAATGGAGAAACCATAACATTAAGTGCAAGTAACCCAGAAACTTATTATTTACATGTATTAACACAGGATGTAGCAGGAAACAAAATAGAAACCATATCACAAGGAGTAACAGTAATACAATTAGTAACAAGAATCACATTAGATCAAACAAACATTACATTAGAAGAAGGCGAAACATTACAATTAACGGCAACAATAGAACCAAGTAATGCAAGTAACCAAAGTGTAACATGGAGTAGTAATAGTAATACAATAGCAAGTGTAAGTAGCGCTGGATTAGTAACAGCAAATTCAGTAGGAACAGCAACAATAACGATAAAAGCAAATGACGGAAGTAATGTACAAGCAACATGTAATGTAACAGTAAATCCAGCACTTCCAACTGTAGAGGAAACATTAAAAGCAGGTAACTATGTAAGATATGTAGATGGAAGAGGAATACAAAGAGATTGTGTAGTATTATATGATAGTAATTCAAGATATGGAGTAGAAATAATAACAATGGAAACAGTAGAAAATGTGCTCTTAGGAAAGGATGATTCAACAGTAAGTGGCTCAGATGATTTTACGAAAGCAATAAATTCATATGATAGTGCAATAAGTACACTGAATAATGCAACAAGTAAATATCTTAACACAACCTATGCAGATAAAGTAAGAAATGTAGGAAGTGTACCAAATAATTCAAGTTATGATGGAGCTGGAATGTTTACAAGTAGTTATAGCTATATGGCAAACTATAATGGAAAGTTTAAAAATGAAGATAACAATTACTTAACAGACTGGAATCAAATGACAGCACTAAATATACATGATATAAACAATAGATACTGGTTGACATCACGTAGCGTACAATCGCTCTCAGCCCATACCTATTTTCATGTGCGTTATGTGGATGATAGTGGTAACTTAAACGGCGATGAGTTGTTCTTTGTGGACTCCAATGATTATACGGGCTCTGATAGCAATACGAATGGACTTCGCCCTATTTTTCATCTAAAATCAGGACTCAAAGTAACAGGCGGAAATGGAACTTCAGATAGCCCATATACATTGGGTACCTAACAAAATAAAAATCCTTGCAATCCATTGACTTTTCACCAAATCAACGATATACTTTTCTAGTAGAAAAATGTCAAAAAAGGTGAAAAACATGTATTTAAAAAGAATGGAATTGCAAGGATTTAAATCATTTGCAGATAAAACAATATTAGAATTTAAACCAGGAATTACTTCTGTAATTGGTCCAAATGGTTCTGGAAAAAGCAACATTTCAGATGCTATACGTTGGGTACTAGGAGAGCAAAGTATGAAGTCCTTAAGAGGAGCTAAATCAGAGGACATTATTTTTGCTGGAACCCAAGCTAGAAAATCATTAGGTTTTGCAGAAGTATCTATTGTAATAGATAATACAGATGGAAAACTTCCTATTGAATATGCAGAAGTAACTGTTACCAGAAAATTATACCGTAGTGGAGAAACTGGCTATTTTATTAATAAAACACCATGCCGTTTAAAAGATATTTTAGAACTATTTATGGATACAGGAATTGGAAAAGATGGTTACAGTATTATAGGGCAAGGAAAAATAGATGAAATTTTAAGTAATAAATCAGAAGATAGAAGACATATTTTCGAAGAAGCTGCCGGAATTGTAAAGTTTAGAACAAGAAAACAAGAATCAGAAAAAAAGTTAGAACAAACTAAATTAAACTTACTTCGTATTAATGATATTTTAGCAGAAATAGAAGTAAATATTGAACCACTAAAATTACAAGCAGATAAAGCAAGAAAATTTTTAGATTTAAGAGAAGAATTAAAATCTATTGAAGTTGGACTATTTGTACATCATATTCAAACCTATAAAGAAAAACTAGAACAGCTTTTGAAAGACGAAGAGATTATTGCATCTCAAAAAGAACAAGAAGATAGCAAAATGCAAAGTTTGCAAAATGCAAAAGAAGATTTAAGAAAAGTAGTAGATGATATTACAAATCAAATTGAAGCAATGCAAAACTTAGGGTTTGAAAGTACCAACAAAATTGAAAAAATCAATTCTGAAATTGGAATTACAAAAGAAAGAATTCAAAATAATCAAAATAATCAAACAAGATTAGAACAAGAAATAGAAGAAACAAAACAAAGAATTGAAGATTTAAAAGAAGAACAAAAACAAAAACTAGAAAAGAAAACCAACTTAAGTTCTAATAAAGAAAAATTCCAAACAGAGCTTTCTCAAAAAGAAGCAGAACTTGCAGAATTAAGCAAAAAACTATCAGATAAAGAACTAGAAATAGAAGGCAAAAAACAGATAGTAGAACAAAATACAGATAAAAAATATGAACTTGGAAATCAAATAAGCACTCAAGATGCTAATTTCGAAAACTTGGAAAAACGTCAAAAACAATTAAAAAATGAAATTGACCAAGTCATTTCTGAATTAGATTTAACAAGAGGCAACAAACAAGAAATGGCAAAAGGATTTTATGAAATTGAATCTAAGAAGAATATAGCAGATAGCAATTTACAAAAAAGCTTAAAAACAAAAGAAGAAAATATGCAAAAATTAAAAGAATATGAGCAAGAAGTTAGCAAGTTAGAATATAACCAAAGAATGAAACAAGCAAGATACCAATTCTTAGTAGAAACCGAGAAGGAAAAGGAAGGTTACAATAAAACGGTAAAATCTTTATTACTTGCTTGTGAAAAAAATAATCAATTAAAACAAGGAGTACACGGAGTACTAGCAAATTTAATTTCTGTAGATAAGGAATATGAAACCGCTATAGAAATGTGTTTAGGTCAGGCTTTGCAAAATATTGTTACAGAAACAGAGCAAGATGCCAAAAAATTAATTGAATATTTAAGAACCAATCAACTAGGAAGAGCATCTTTTTTGCCTACCTCTTCTATCCAAGGTAAGAAATTAGAAAAACTAAGTAAGCTAGAAGGAGTTATTGGTATTGCATCAGACCTAGTAAAATGCAATAAAAAATATGAGCAAATTATACTAAATCTATTAGGAAGAACAGTAGTGGTAAAAGATATGGATACAGCTATTAATCTAGCAAAAAAAGACCATTATTCTTTCCGTATTGTTACATTACAAGGAGATATTATTAGTAGTTCTGGTTCTATTTCAGGTGGTAGTGTTGCTACCAAAACAGTTAATATTTTAGGAAGAAGCAGAGAAATTGAAGAACTAGAAAAAGAATTAAGAAAGATAGAAAAACAAATAGCAGAAAAGATGCAAGAAAAAGAAGACTATGCATCTTCTATTGGAGATAGTATAGAAGAAACTGCAAAACTAGAAAAAGAATTGCAAGAAATTAATATTATTTATGCAACGGAAAACCAAAAAATGGTTGCCATTACAGAAAATATTACTCGTCTTGAAAATAGGCTTGCTAAATTAAAAGAAGAAGTAAAAGAGATTGATAAACAAAAAGAAGAAAATAGAAAAGAAAAAGAGCAAAAAAATGCAGAAATAGAAACTTTAACAAAACAAATAGAAGAATTAAACCAAGTAATAGAACAATTTGCTGTTAACAATAAAGATAATCAAAAATATATTGACGATTTAAATTTTGATATTACGAATTTAAGAATATCAGTTAGTTCTTTTGACGAAAGCGAAAGTTCTATTGATGAAATGGTAGAAAGAATTGAGCAGGATATTCAAAATCAAGTAAAAAGTGAAGAAAATAAAAGGCAAACTATTGAGCAAATAAAAGAAGAAAATGAAGCATTAGAAAAATTAGTAGAAAACTACTTAGCAGATATTGAAAAAATCAAACAAGAAGTAGAAAATAGCTCTAGTAAAGTAGAAGAACTAAAGCAGGAAAGAACAAACAAAAACGAAGCTTTAGTAAAAACAGAACAAGAAATAGACAGCCAGTTTACTATGCTAGAAGACTTAAAAGAACAAATTGTAAAACTAGATGTAAAAAAATCAAAATTGGAACAAGATATTCAAGAAATAACAGATAAATTATGGGAAGAATATGAACTAACACCAAATAATGTAGAAGACTATCAAAAACCAGAAAATGTTGCAAATGCACAAAAACAAGTAAACCATTTAAGAAATGAAATAAGGGATTTAGGCAGTATAAATGTAGATAGTATCGAAGAATACAAAAAGACCAAAGAAAGATATGACTTCATGTCAGAACAACGTTTAGATTTAGAAGATACCCAAGCAAAATTGAGAAAAATGATTAATGACATGACAGAAACCATGAAAGAACAATTTAAAGAAAAATTTGCACTTATTAATAAAAACTTTAATGAAGTTTTTGCAGAATTATTCCAAGGTGGAAAAGCAGAATTAATATTAGAAGATGAAAATAATATTTTAGAATGTGGAATTGATATTCATGTACAACCACCAGGAAAAAAATTGCAAAATATGATGTTACTTTCAGGGGGAGAAAAAGCATTTACTGCTATTGCTTTATTATTTGCCATTTTAAGAATTAACCCTGCACCATTCTGCATT
Source organism: Bacillota bacterium (assembly GCA_963929915.1). GTDB lineage: Bacteria > Bacillota > Clostridia > TANB77 > CAG-508 > CAG-273. The sequence goes on along the minus strand of CAWVJY010000008.1, from coordinate 127,631 downwards.
TTAGACGAAATAGAAGCAGCATTGGATGATGTAAACGTATACCGTTTTGCAGAATATTTAAAGAAATTCTGTCAAAATACACAGTTTTTAGTAATCACCCATAGAAAAGGTACCATGGAAGCTGCAAGCACAGTTTACGGAGTTACCATGGAAGAAAACGGAATTAGCAAGTTGCTTTCCATTAAACTCAGCCACTAGGGACGTTCTTTTTTGGTTGAAAATCAGCCAAAAAGGAACGTCCCCAATGGTCGAAAATTAGCCAAAAAGGAACGTCCCTAATGGCTGATTTTATCATATTCTTCTAAAGCTTCTTTGGCATAATCTGTATCTGTTAAACAAGGTAGATACTGTTTACCATATTTTTGTCTTGTTTCATTTCCTTTTCCAGTAATTAAAACTACACTATTTGGATTTTCTAAAATTGCTTTTTTTATAGCTTCACCGCGGTCTGCTATTATCTTATATTTTCCATTTTCTTCTTTTATATGTGATGCAATTTCTTCACAAATAGCTATTGTATCTTCTGGACCTGGGTCTTCTGCAGTTAAATAGCTAATATCAGAATGTATTCCTGCTAGACGTCCTAAATCTCTTCTACGAAGTTGTGCTTTTCCACCAGGGCAACCAAATACAGTAATAATTTTTTTATCAGGATATTCTTGTTTAGTAGATTCATATAATTTTTCAAAACTTAATTTATTATGGGCATAATCTACAATTACAATAATGCTACCATCTTTACTAACATGTGATTCCATTCTGCCACTAGCTCTTGCTGTTTTTAAGCCTTCATAAATATCTTCAAAAGGAACATCTAAACAAATAGCTGTGCTAATAGCTGCCAAGGCGTTTTCTACATTAAATAATCCAGGCATGGTAAGAAGCATTTCTTTTTCAAACTTAGGAGTACGAACTTTAAAAGAGATAGCTGTATGCCCCTGTTTTTTAATATCATAGGCATAAATATCTGCTTTGGGATTTTTCGTACTAAAAGTAATAATTTTTTTTGCATCCTTAGCACTTTCCAAAATTCTGTCAATAAAATCACTATCTAAATTAACACAAGCATTTTCCACTTGAGCAAAGAATTTTAATTTAGAAGCAAAATAATCTTCAAAATTTGGATGTTCAATGGTACTAATATGGTCTTCGGAAATATTCATAAATACTCCTACTTTATAATAAATATCATGAACTCTATCTAACTTTAAAGCTTGGCTACTAACTTCCATTACTAAATTCTGCATTTTACAATCTACGGCATTAGCAATAATTTCTTGTAAATCAATAGATTCTGGGCTTGTAATTAAAGATTCTTTGCAGGTTTTTCCATCATAAGTATCAATAGAAGAAATAATAGCTGTGTCTGGTAAATTGTGTCTTTTCATATAATGGTCTAAAATGCTTTTAATATAGTAGGCAGAAGTGGATTTGCCCTTGGTACCAGTTAAGCCAATCATATTAATTTTGGTTGCAGGAAAGTCGTAATACATGCAAGCAATAGCAGCCAAAGCCTTACGAATATCATTTACCACAATATGGGGAAAGCTAACATTACTTACATTTTCTTTTTCTGCTACATAAACCATAGCACCATTGTGAATTGCTTCTTCTAAGTATTCAGGCTTGTAATTTAATCCTTTGCAAATGTATAAGGTTTCATCCGTTACTTCTTTAGAGTTGTGATGAATATGCTTAACTTGCTGATTTAATAAACTAGAATCTGCATTTCCAAGTTCAACTGCTTGTAATAAATTTTCTTTTTTTAGTTGTTCAATATAGTCTTTTAATATAGCCATAAATTTCATTCCTTGTATAAAATGTATTTAGGTTTTTTAGGGGATCTACCTATAACCCCATATATATCAAAATAAATTTCTTGTCTTAAAAATGATATTTTTCATATTTCTTTTGGTAATTTAATGCTCTCATAAAAAGGTATTTTCTTCTTTTTAATGACATATCTTTACGATAAGCAATAGGATGAACAAATTTCTTTTGCTTCATTAATCTTTTTATTTCTTCTTTTAGAGGCTTACTTAAAATATACTGCTTCATTACTTTTTTAGGAACAAAGCTAAGTACCATTTTTTCTTTTACAATTTTAAAATTAGGGTCTAATTCATTTGTGTATAAATCTTTTATTAACAATTCTACTAAATTATACCCACAAGCACTTAAATAATAACCACTTCTGGACTGTCTAGGGTTAATTTCAAAAACTTTAAACTTTTGATCTCTTACATCATATTTTAAATCAAACTCTGCAAAGCCTTGGTAACCAATACTTTCTAAGAAGTCTTTTAATTGATAAATAAGATCTTCTGGATAACCATATTGGCTAAAACCATTAACTAATACAGTACAATTTCCAATTCCTGTTGGAGTATGTTCTTGTAAACCAATTTGTGCAAAGGTAGCAACTCTAGCTTTTTTATCTTTTCCACAATAAAATAGGCAATCATGTAAAGCACTGTCATCTCCAGGAATAAATTCTTGAATAATTAAATGTCCATGGTAACCTAAATTTTCAATTTTTTGCAAAGTTTTTTCTAAGCTAGTTTCATCTGCTATTTTATATACTTTAGCAAGGCCATCAATTTCATGGTAAGTAATACCATCACTTGGCTTAATAATTAAAGGGTAAAGAGAAAAATATTTTTTTACCTCTTCTACCTTCATAGAACCATCACAGGCATAAATAAAAGTTTTAGGAAAAGTAAGGGTGCTATTGGCATAAGTACTATAAAAAGTTTCTTTTACTAAAAGAGTATCCATTATTTCCTTAGAAGGATAGTTAAACAAATAATATTGTGCCAAAGTATCAGCATATTCCGCAATTAGTCTAACATAAGTATCATTGGTACCTGTTAATAATATTTTTTGAGCAGATGGATGATCCTTGGCATAAGAAATTAAAGTATCTAAAAAAATTTTAGGTTCTATTAAATTAGAAACAATAGTAACATTGGTAATTTTACTAAGAGAAGTAAAAGGCATTGCTACTCTTCCTATTAAATCCACTTTTGTTTGATAAAGTTCATAATAACATCTTGCCATGTAATAAGCATTAATATCGGTTCCTATAATTAATACATTAGGTTGCAACAGCTTTCATCTCCTTTTTATTTCTACACGTATTTTAAACCAAAATCTCCTAAAAAGCAAGTAAAAATAAGGAATAAAAAGATAGAAACGAAAAAAGAAAAGCTAGACAGAAGAAAAAAGGAAAAGTAGTACAGAGGAATAGAAAAAGAAACATAAAGAAAAAATAAAAAGAGCGAAAACAAAAATAGCAAAAGTTAAGATGAAAAAGTAGCAAAAATACGGAAGTAACATAAGATAATAAGAGGTGTAAAATTATGTTACTTACTTATGTATTATTAGCCTTTTCCACAAGTATAGATTCTATTGGAATTGGTGCTACATATGGGTTAAGAAATATTCAAATTACGAAGAAAGCCAAATTTATTTTATTTACAATTTCCTTTACCATTAGCATGTTAGCTGTTTTTATAGGGCATGGAATTGAAAAATTTTTACCAAATCACTTAAGTAATATGATAGGAAGTGGGATTTTATGCTTTATGGGGTTGGGAATGCTTTTTCAAGCTATTAAAGATCCGGAAACTTATGATGTAGACTCTTCCAAACAAATAGATAGTAAAGAAGCCATTTCTTTAGGAATTGCTTTATCTTTGGATGCTTTTAGTGTTGGGATAGGAACAGGAATGTTCGAAAGTACTTTTTTACTTTTTCCGTTATTAGTTTCTTTTTTTCAAATAGGATTCTTATCATTAGGAAGAAAAATAGCCTTAAAAATTCAAAAATTTAAGAATATACCACATTCCTTTTGGAATTACATTGCCGCTAGTTTACTCATTATCATAGGAATTGCTCGCTTTTTCTTGTAAGCTTAAACATTTCATTAGGATAAGAATAAACTTTTTAAAAATCAAATATTTTAAGCTTAATAACCTACTTTACGAATAGAGTATGATTTTTCACTAATCTTAAAGTTCTAAAAAATAGACAAGCCACATATATATAAAACAAAAACAAAGGAGGATATGAAAATGTGGCATATGTTATCTACAAAAGAAGTAGAAAAAAAATTAGGAACGAATATGAAATTAGGCTTAAGTGAAAAGCAAGTGGAAGATAGAAGGAAAAAGTATGGCTTAAATCAGCTAAAAGAACAAAAAAAACAATCTATTTTAATTCGTTTTCTAAAACAGTTTAATGATTTTATGATTATTATTTTATTAATTGCTTCTGTTATTTCTGCCATAGTTTCTAAAATGGAAGGCAGTAATGACTATTTCGACTCCATTATTATCATTGCCATTGTAGTATTTAATGCCATTATGGGTCTAGTGCAAGAAGCAAAGGCAGAAAAATCTCTAGAAGCACTTAAAAAAATGTCCGCTCCTACTTGTAAAGTAAAAAGACAGGGTAATATTGTAACCATTAAGGGGGAAGAAGTACTTCCGGGAGATATTGTGCTATTAGAAGCTGGAAATTATGTACCAGCAGATTGTAGATTAATTTCTTCTTCTAACTTAAAAATTGAAGAGTCTAGTTTAACAGGAGAAACTGTTCCTGTTTTAAAAGAGGCAGAATCTCTTCTAAATGAAAAAACTGCATTAGGAGATATGGTAAATTTAGCTTTTGCTACTACAATTGTGGTAAATGGACATGGAGAAGCAATTGTAACAGAAATTGGAATGGATACAAAAGTTGGAAAAATAGCTAATATGATTCTAACCAATGAGTCCCCAGAAACACCAATTCAGAAAAAATTAGGACAAGTAGGAAAAAGTTTAGGAATTGCTTGTTTAATAATTTGTTTCCTTATTTTTGTAATAGGTATTTTCAAAAAAATTGAACCAATTGAAATGTTTATGACATCAGTAGGGCTTGCAGTAGCAGCTATTCCAGAAGGACTTCCTGCAATTGTAACTATTATGCTTTCTATTGGTGTTACGAAAATGGCAAAAAAGAATAGTATTATACGTAAACTTCCAGCAGTAGAAACTTTAGGAAGCAGTAGTGTTATTTGTTCTGATAAAACAGGAACTTTAACACAAAATAAAATGCAGGTAACCAAAATAGTAAGTTTAGATGGAGAAACTACCTTAAATAAAGAAATAGCATCAAATAAAGAATTAAAAAGAGAAGATGATAGTTATTTTAAATTAAGTAATACACAAACAAAAAATTGGCAAAATAGAAATTCAACAATGCAAAATTTTAACAAATGGGTTTTAAGTTTAGGGGCAATGTGTACAGATGTAGAAATTAGCAATCACGCGGGAAAAATAGAAGTAACAGGAGAACCAACAGAAACTGCTATTGTAAATAAAGCTTTGGAAGAAGGGCAAAACAAAGAACAGTTATATCAAGCAATGCCAAGAATAGGAGATATTCCTTTTGATTCCAACAGAAAAATGATGACAACCATTCACAAGCTTCCAAACGGATATCGTATTATTTGTAAAGGAGCACCGGATGTATTACTAAAAAAATGTACTAAAGCTTATACCAATGGTACTGTTACTAAATTAAATGGAAATTTAATAGCACAAATAGAAAAGCAAAATACTCAAATGGCAAACCAAGCTTTAAGAGTTTTAGCAATAGCTTATTTAGATATAGAACAATTACCTGTAAACCTTAATAATAGAACAGTCATAAGTAGTAGCCTGTTATCCAATGAAAACAGTAAGGATTTGAAACAAATATCAAATATAAATAACAATAACATAGAACAAAACCTAATTTATGTAGGATTAATTGGCATGATGGATCCACCAAGAGAAGGGGTAAAAGAAGCAGTAGCAACTTGTAGAAGAGCAGGAATTAAAACAGTTATGATTACAGGAGACCATGTTGCAACTGCAAAAGCAATCGCGAAAGACTTAGGCATCTTAAAACCGCAGGATTTAGCAATTACTGGAGAAGAACTAGACAAAATGCCAGAAGCTATTCTAAAAAGAGATATTATGAAATATTCTGTATTTGCTAGAGTCACACCAGAACATAAGGTAAAAATCGTAAATGCATTTCAATCTACTGGAGCAGTAGTAGCCATGACAGGAGATGGTGTAAATGATGCTCCTGCCCTTAAAAATGCAGATATCGGAATTGCTATGGGAAAAAACGGTACAGATGTAGCAAAAAATGCAGCAGACATGGTATTAACAGATGATAATTTTGTAACTATAGTAGAAGCGGTAAAACAAGGAAGAAATATTTTTGACAACATTAAAAAAGCGGTTCACTTCTTAATAGCAACCAATGTAGGAGAAATTGTAACTATCTTTTTAGGATTACTTTTAGGACTAAAGTCACCATTACTTGCGATTCAATTATTGTGGATTAACTTAGTAACAGACTCGCTTCCAGCAATTGCGTTAGGCTTAGAAAGACCGGATAAAGACATTATGAACCGTAAACCAATTGATAGCAAAAAAGGAATTTTCGCAGATGGACTATGGTGGAAAATCTTTGCAGAAGGAACTATGCTAGGAGTATTAACTTTAGTTGCCTTTAGTATCGGAAATTCTCTTTATGGAGTAGAAGTAGGAAGAACTATGGCATTTTTAAGCTTAGGACTTTTAGAATTAGTTCATAGTTTTAATATTAAAAGTGATGAATCCATTTTTAGAGTAGGATTCTTAGAAAATAAATACTTATTTGGAGCCTTTTTATTAGGTACATTACTACAAATAGGAGTAGTAGTAATTCCACCAATTGCAGATTTATTTAAATTAGTACCATTAAATGGTATGCAATGGATGATGACGATAGGAATCTCTATTTTACCATTATTCATTATGGAAATACAAAAAAAGGCAAATGAAATGAAATTTGGAAAAGTAATTTATGCAAAGAAAGATAGACAAAATTCTACAATATGATATAATGGGAAAAAAAGGAGAAAGATTATGAAAGATAAAAGAATTCAAAAATTAGCTAATAATTTATTAAATTATTCAATTTATTTAAAAGCAAAAGAGCATATTTTAATCGAAATAATAGGAGAAGAAGCTATTCCTTTAGGAAAGGAACTAATTAAGCAAGCAGAAAAAATGGGAGCATATCCATATTTTAATATTATAAATCATGAAATATTAAGAGAATTACTAAAAAATTGTTCAGAAGAACAAATAAAAACATATGCAAAACATGATTCGCAAAGAATGAAAGATATGGATGCCTATATTGGAATAAGGGCAAGCACAAATACAGCAGAATTAAATGGAATAACAAAAGAAAAAATGGAATTATATAACAAATATTATACTTTACCTGTACATTTTGAAGAAAGAGTAAAAAATACAAAATGGTGTATTTTAAGATATCCTAATGCATCTATGGCACAAATGAGTAACATGAATACAGAAGAATTTGAAGATTTCTATTTTAAAGTATGTACTTTAGACTATAATAAAATGTCAAAAGCAATGGATAAGCTAGTAGATTTAATGAATAGAACGAAAAATGTGCATATAAAAGGTGAAGGAACAGATTTAACATTTAGTATAGAAGGTATACGTGCAGAAAAGTATATGGGAACTTTTAATATCCCAGATGGTGAAGTTGCTACTTCTCCAGTAAAAACGAGTGTAAATGGATATATTACTTATAATACAGAAACAAGATATAATGGTATATTATTTCATAATATTAAATTTGAGTTCGAAAATGGAAAAATAGTAAAGGCAACAGCAAACAAAACAAAAGAATTAAATGAAATTTTGGACACAGACGAGGGAAGTAGATATATTGGAGAATTTGCTCTAGGTTTAAATCCTTATATAGAAAAGCCAATAGGAGATACTTTATTTGACGAAAAAGTAAGAGGAAGTTTTCATTTTACGCCTGGAGATAGCTTAGAAGAAAGTGATAATGGGAATCGTTCTAGTATTCATTGGGATATCGTTAATATTCAAACACCAGATTATGGGGGAGGAGAGATTTATTTTGATGAAAGACTAGTTAGAAAAGATGGAAGATTTGTTTTAAAAGAATTAGAAGCCTTAAATCCTGAAAATCTAAAATAAATAGCTAGTACCATAGATTATTATCTATGGTACTATTTTATTTATCGTAAAAAAAATGTGCATAATTTTTATTTTGCAGAATCCAAGCATTATCATGTTGGATTTTTAATAACTCTTCAGCAGATATTTTTAAATCATCTATAAAATTGTCAAAATTTTTTATAGGCGTAATAGATATAATTCCTTTCTTTACAATTGGAATAGAATTAGGAGTAAGACCTAGAATATAAAAGTTTGTTATTTCAAAGTCATTAGACCAAGGAATATGGAAAGAAATTTGAAGCTTTTCTAATTGAGTACTTTGTGAATTAGAGTTTATCAAATTTATATAACCGATAATTTTATCACATTCTAAGGTACCATCGTAAATATAAGAAGCATTGTCAGCATATTTATTTATATCTTTGACCCCGTTGAAATATTTTACATAAGTTTTATTATTTTCCTCGCTAATTTCTATAATTGACGTAATTAAACGATTTTCTGTATAATAATACATATATAGAAGATTCGTAGAGAAAGGATTATTAAAATTAATAAATCTATTAAATGTAGCTATAGGAAATAACTGAGATAAAGAAATGTCCAAAGCATTACATATTTCTAAAGTAGTTATAATATCTGGAACAATATCTCCTTTTTCGTACTTAGAAACGGTAGCTTTTGACTTGTTTATCATTTTTCCAAGTCCTTCTAATGTGATATTCCTAGACTTTCTATAAAGTTGAAGATTTTTACAAAACACATTAATATTTAAATCATACATAAATTATGATTCCTTTCAAGAGTTTCTTTTTAATATACTTTTTTATAAATTATAAAAGGAAAAATCATTTTTGTAAATAATTTGTAACAAAAAACAAAGAAAAGTTTATCCTAAAGAAACTTTAACAATAAAAAATAACTTCAAAGGAAATAGGAATAAAGTTGTAAAAATATATAGTAGATTATATACTAAATTCAAAATAAAAAAATTTTTGGTATTAGAAAGGAAGTATTAAGATATAATGAGTGAATTTAGTAACTATAGTATTATGTTAATAGGTTTAGGACCTCATGCTAAAAGAATTTACATGAATTTGTTTAAAAAGTATAAGATTATTCCAAAAATTATTGTTGATTTAAAAAGTAAGCAGAAAGAATTAGAAGATTATATAGAGGAAAATGATTTAAGAGACATTCATTTTTATTTTATTGAAGATGAAAAAAGAGATGATTTAGAATTAAATTCAAAAATAGAAAATGATTTAAAAAATCTAATAAAAAGTAAAAATATTAAGTATGCTATAATTTCAACAGAACCAAAAGCACATTTTGCCTATGCAAAGTTTTTATTGGAAAATAATATTAATATTTTAATGGATAAACCTATCACAGCACCAATAAATGTAATTAGTAATCAAAGGCAAGCACTTAAGATTAAAACCGAATATGAAATTTTAAGTAATATGTATAAGCTGAAAAAAGATAAGATTGCTTTCAAAATACAATGTCAGAGAAGATTTCATGAAGGATATATATATGTGAAAAAAACTTTAGAAAACATTATAAGAGAATATAATATTCCAATTACATATATTGATATATATCATAATGATGGCATGTGGAATATGCCTTCCGAATTTATAGAAAGAGAAAATCATCCATATAAATATGGCTATGGCAAATTATTTCATAGTGGATACCATTTTATAGACTTATTAGCTTGGTTATTAGAAGTGAATAAACAGACAAAAGGCAAACAAATTAATAATGCAGAAATGTTTGTATCCACATATAAACCAGTAGAATTTTTTAATGTGTTTAACAATTATGATTATAAAAAAATATTGAGAACTAATAAGTTTGAAAAAATTTTATTAGAGCATGAGGAAAAATTTAATAATTTTGGGGAGATTGATTTTCATTCTATAATTAATTTCAAGCAGGATGAACACTTAATTACTAATTGTTCTATTAATTTAATGCAATCAGGCTTTAGTAGAAGAGCGTGGACTGAGCTACCAAAAGATACATATAAAGCAAATGGACGAGTTAGACATGAAAGGCTTAATATACAAGTAGGTCCACTTATGAATATACAAGTGCATAGCTATCAGGCTTATGAAATTGCAGACAGAGATAAAATGTGTAATAATAATGTAGGAAGTGTAGAACATTTTGACATTTACGTTTTTAGAAATAGTCAGTTAATAGGTGGTAAACCATTTGATATGTTAGACATAGCCACTTTATCGGAAAAAGATAAAAAATATTTTAATGGATATAATGAAAAAGCTAGAGAAAATTGCTTCATTAATTTTTTACTAAATATTGATGATAGTTCAGATTTATTAAAACATAGAACTAGCATTGAATTAACAGAAAAAGCCTATGAAATTATGAGCAAGAAAGAAAAAGTTATAAATTTCAATATAAAATTATAATTATTTAATATACCAGGAGGAAGGTTATGAAAATTATAGTAGAAATTACTGATGAAACATTTGAAAAAAAATCAATATCGTTCCATAATCCAACTATAAGAAATGGAGCTAGAGGAATAGTAGAAAGGGAAGATGGACTTATCGCCATATTAAACAAAACTAATAAAAATGAATATAAGCTTCCAGGAGGAGGAATAGAGCATAATGAAACACCAGAAGAAGCATTTAAAAGAGAAGTATTAGAAGAAACTGGCTGTGAAATAGCAAATATTACTTTATTAGGAATTACTAAAGAACTTAAATCTCTAGATAATTTTCAGCAAATTTCCTATGTGTTTTATGCTAAAGTAAAAAAAATAAATTATAATTTAAACTTAACACAAAAAGAAAAAGAAGAAGGAGCGAAACTAATATGGTTATCTAAAGAAGAAGCTTTTACTAAAATAAGTGAGTGTGAGAAAACATTAAAAGAATCTAAATATGAAAACCTTTACCACTCAAAGTTTATTAATTATAGAGATAAAGAAATTATGAAGTATTATATATCTAATTTTTCCATTTAATTTTTCCGTTAGGTTCATGTATAAATAATACTAATCTTCTTGCAAATTATGTAAATTTAAGTTATAATAAAAAATAGTTCTTCATTAAGAAGAATAATTTATAAAAGGAGTGAACCTTATGAAAGGCATAGTTTACATCACTGGTGTATCGGAGAACAGGGACCGGGATGAATACTTTGAAGCATTAGGCAGAAAAGTAGAGCAGGGCGGTTATACACCTTTTATTCCCCATAAATCAACGAATCGTGGGGAAATGGAAGAAAAAGAATATGAGCATAATATGGAAATGCTCAAAAAAGCCTCTTTAGTTATTGCCTATTTGGGTGCTCCTTCCTTTGATGTAGGAATGGAGCTCCAAGTAGCCAATGACCATCAGGTTCCCATTGTTGGTTTTTATCCTACTGGTGTTGAGCCCAAGAGAATGATTCTCAAGCTTCCTATGCTTAAGCAGACCTTCGAATATAGGAATGAGTTTACAGCTTTACAATGGGTAAATTGTTTTATGTTAGACTATGCTAGCTCCAAGTAATAAGAATCCTTAATAAGGATTCTTATCCAAAAGCCCTTATGCTTTTTAGCAGGGGCTTTTTATAAAGGTCAACAAAATTTTATTATATTATAAAAAAGGAATTGTGTTTTTTTATAAAATCATATAAAATAGAAGCATAAAAAAGGTAATGCAAAATAATTTATAATAAACAACGTTACTAAGAAAAGAGATAATGGAAAGGAATCTATTGAAAAATAAATAAAAGTATTATCTAAAAAAGTAAAATAAAAGGGGAAAGTTTATGAAAAAATCTTATTTATTTAGGCTACTATTCATGTTTGCCATTTTTATTGGAATACTATGGCTAGGAAACAGTGTACAAGCAGGAAGTATTACTTTACGCCACTTAGATTTTCAAATTCAATTAAATGAAGATGGAAGTATGGATGTAACAGAAAATTGGAATGCTAGAATTAATAACACAAATACTATGTTTAAAGACATAGAAATGGATTCTTCTAAATTTAAAGAAATTACAAATGTAGAGGTTTACCGTGTAAATTCCGATAATACCAAAACAAAATTAACCAAAATAGATGAAGAAATGTACCATGTTACCAAAGACTGTTATTATGGACTTGTAACCAGTAGTGGAGATTTTGAAATTGCTTGGGGAGTATCTGTTGATGGTATAGAATACAGAAAATATCAAATACAATATACGGTAGTAGATGCTATTAAAACTTACCAAGATTGTTCAGAGCTATATTGGCAATTAGTAGGCAAAGAAAATGGTATTCCAGTAGATGCACTAACTGCAACTATTTATTTGCCAAAAGCAGTACAAAATAAAAACAACTTAAGAGCATGGGCACATGGACCATACAATGGAAATATTAACTTAAGTTCTGACCGTGTTACACTTGATTTAGAATATTTAGATTCAGAAACCATGGTAGAGGCAAGAGTAATTACGGTAGAAGATTTATTTCCAGACAATCAAATGCACAATTCAAATAAATTAAATACTATTTTAGCAGAAGAACAAGCATGGGCAGACGAAGCCAATAGAGAAAGAGAAGAATATATTAAAGAACAAGAAAGACAAGAAATAATAGAAATGGTATTTGGAATATTAACTGTTATTGCAATGATTGGTGTAGCTGTATTTGCTATAATTAAATTAATTTTAAACTTTATAAAATTAGCTAAAATTCCAAAAAAGCAAGAACCTTATATACAGTATTTTAGAGATATTCCAGATGAAACAGCTTCTAGTGGAGATGCAGCTTTCTTATATTCATTTAGCAACGGAGGATTTGCAAAATATACTTCCAAAGTATTATCTGCAACACTTCTACAATTATCTTTAAAAAGATATATTGCTTTTTCAGAGGATAAAACCAAGAAGAAGCCAGATGTTCGAATAAATATATTAAAGTATTCAGACCGTAAAGGCAAGAGATTGCCACTAAAGAAAGATGAACAAGTAGTATATGAACTATTAATAAAAGTATCTAAAGAAAAAACTTTTACTATGAAAGAGTTTGAGAAATATGCGAAAAAACATAGCTCTACATTTATGAAAATGATTGACAAAATGGGAAAACAAGTAGAAATGGAACAGCAGAAATTAGGAAATTATAATAAATCAGTAATGGAAAAAGTGACAAAATATAACAATAGTGCTGTTTTATATATTGGGTTAGGAATCTTTTTAATGGGAATCATGCCAATTTCTGCAATACTTATTATTTTAAACTGTATACCACATTTTATTATGAGTAAAAAAATACGTACCTTAACAGATAAAGGAATGGAAGAAGCGGCAAAATGGAAAGGACTAAAAAGATACATGGAAGACTTTTCTTTGTTAGATGAAAAAGAAGTACCAGACTTAGTATTGTGGGAAAAATACTTAGTATTTGCCACTGCATTTGGCATTGCAGATAAAGTATTAAAACAACTAAAAGTTAAATATCCAGAACTACAAGAAATAGATGGATACCAATATACTTATATGCCATTATTATATCATAGTGCTTTAAATACAGCCTTTTTGACGACATTAAATACTTCTGTCAATAAAGTATATATGGGAGGTTTAAGTGCCAATGCATCTTCTGGCTATAGTGGTGGAAACTATTCATCAGGAGGAGGTTTCGGAGGAGGCTTTTCCGGCGGAGGTGGCTTCGGCGGAGGCGGAGGCCGGAATGGGCGGAAGATAAAACCAAGCATAACAAAAATATAATAAAGACAACAGGAATGAACAAAATTTGTTAATTTTTGCTTGACAATTTACAAAATTAAAATTTAAATAAAATTTCAAAAATCAAAATTTAAAATTTAAGATGAAAAATATTACAAATAAATTACAAAAATAGCAAAAGTATTGCAAGGAAAAAATAGATATGGTAAGATAAAAGTGTAAGAAAAACGAAAGAAGGAAAAGGTAGTGAAACAGCAAAAGCTTGAAAGTACTGAAATAGTAAGAGAGAGAGAGAGAGAGAGAGAGAGTTAACATTTAAACCAACAACTAAAGAAAATTTGGTTTTATTTGATGTACCAAAATTATATATAAATAATAACAGCATAAAAGATGAGTTATGTAAAAATTACATAATTCATCTTCTTTTTTCTTTACATAGAAATAAAGAAATAGTATAATGAATTAAAGGAATATTTTGATACCTAATTGCTAAGATATATTTTCGCAATCTGAAATAGAAAAATAAGAATAAAAATAGGCAAAAGAGGAAAAATAAGTAAAAAATAGAAGGAGGAACAAAAGATGGAAAGCTTGCAAAGAATAACTAAGATATATGAAAAAAGAGAAAGCATAAAAGATGTAAGCAAAACTAAAACAAACTGGAAAATAGAAGAGCAAAAGAACAATAGGCAAGGTATAACCTTAATAGCATTAGTAGTAACAATAGTAACTTTATTAATTTTAGCGGGAATCACAATCAATATGCTATTTAGCAATGGAGGAATATTTGATATTGCCAATCAATCCAAAATAGAATATGAAATAGGGGCATTAAAAGATAGAATCAACAACGTAATAGCAGACTGGAACATAGAGAGATTTACAAAGCCAGGAATAACAGTAGATGACTTATGGAATAAAATGGTAGATGCAGAAATTATTACAGACCCAGACACAGATGTAGAAGGACCAGAAAAAGAAGGAGAAAATGATGTTTACCAAGTAACCACAAATGATGGTTATGTAGTGGAAATAATTGTAAGCCCAGATGGAAATGTCAGTATAGGAGATGTGGTGAAAGGAGATAAATTACCACCCAAAATAGTAAGTGTAGAAACAGAAGCGGGAACCAACAATATACAAGTAACCGTAACCATGAGTAGATGGGAAAATGGAACCATAAGCTATTACTATAAAAAAGACGGAGAAGCAGACAGCAACTATAAACCATACAAAGAAGGAGTAACAGAATTAACAGCAAATATAGAAGGATTAGAACAAAATGAAGTATACAATATAAGAATAGTAGCAGAAAATGAAAACGGAAGTACCGAAAAAGTAGTAAATGAAAGAACAGGAGAACTAAAAGAAGGAACCATAACACAAAAAGGACCAACCGTATGGAGCAATGGAACAGCAACCATAGAATTAGAAACCACAGAAACAGGAGTAACCATACAATACCAAATAGATGGAACAGAAGGACAATGGCTAGATTATGAAGGATCAATAACAGGACTAAACCATAACCAAACTGTATATGCAGTAATAACAGATGGAAATAATCAAAGTGGATATACAACTATTAATATATTAGACGAAGAAGCACCAACAGTAACAGTAACAGAAGGAACAGTAACAACCAATAGTATCCAAGTAAGCGCAACAAGTAGTGATGCACAGTGGGGAATGCCAGAAAGCATAACATATAACTACTATATTAAACAAACAAGTACAGGAAGTTATCCAACAGACCCAGAGCATACAGGAACAGAAACAAGCTACACCTTTACAGGCTTAACCCAAAATACAAGCTATGATGTAAAAGTAACAACAACAGATAAGGCAGGAAACCCAGGAGAAGGACAAGCAACCAATATAACAACCAATACAGTAGGAGGAGCAAGTGAAGACTTAAGAGAAGGAAATATCATAGCAAGTGACCCAACATGGCAAAACGGAACAGCAAGTATAACCTTAAGCAAAGGAAGTGGAGTAGCAAGTAGTTTAACAATCCAATACCAAGTAGGAGGAGTAGCAGAAGAAAATTGGAAAACAGGAACAACAGGAGCAAATTCAGTAACAGTAACAGAATTAAATCATAATGATACGGTATATGCACGATTAACAGATGGAACTAATGTAGGAAGTTACGCAAGTGTAGATATATTAGATGGCTTACAACCACAATTAGCACAAATAAATTTAAATGGAACAAGTACTACAACAACAGGAAGCCTAACAGCAACTGTAACACATACAGATAATGAAAGTGGAGTAGATATAGGAAACTGTAGATGGGTATATAATACAAATTCAAGTTCAATAGGAACAGAAATAAGTAGTTATCCAAATACATTTAATAGTAATGGAGAAACCATAACATTAAGTGCAAGTAACCCAGAAACATACTATTTGCATGTATTAACAGTAGATAAAGCAGAAAACAAAACAGAAACCATATCACAAGGGGTAACAGTGGTAATACCAAATATAGCACCCACAAGTCCAGTAGTAAATTATAGCAATAAAACAACAAATTCAATAACTGTAACAGCAAGGGCAACAGACTCAAATAATGATACGTTAACTTATAGACTATATGTAAGTACATCACCATCAAGTGGATTTACACAAGGAGCAGTTTCATCAGCTACATCGTCTGGTTCAACAGTAACCTTAACAGCTTCAGGATTAGGCCAATACACTTATTACTATTACTATGTAACAGTAACAGATGGTACATTAACAACTACAGGAGCAACTAGCACAGCGGTAAGGACTTATTGCCCAGGTACAGGATATACTTGTCCTGGACAAATGACACATACTGATGACTGCTCATACTGCGACGAAGGAATTTCTGGGTGGAAATGTAACACTTGTGGTGGTATAAAAGCAGATGATTGGACTGGAAGTTATTGTAGATATTGTGGTAGGATGGGCAACCCATGGGTAGCTATAGAATGTTCTTATTGTTCAGGTACTGGAGTTGTGGAACAATATGGCCCACCTTGCTCGCATGGTTATTCATCAAGCCACTCTTATTGTTCACATAACAGGACGAGTCAACATGATGATTAAAAAACAAAGAAAACAAAAGAAAAATTGAGAAAAAACGAGAAAAATAGACAAAACACAACTTTAATAAATAACAAATTTACATAATTTGAGCAAATTTAGCATTTCGAGGTATAAGTTATTTGAAATTGCGTACAATATATGGTATAATTAATATTGTCGTGCAACTAAAAAAAGGAGTGTGAAGTTTATTTTTAAAAAGCAAATTAAATACTATACAAAAGAAACCTTTAAATGGATAATCTTAGTAGCAATTGCTTTATTTATTGCAATGACAGTTATTTTAATAAAATACAAAATAGCATATAGTGTAAGTATTTCAGGAGAACAATTAGGATATATAGAAAATAAAAAAGAATTAGAAACAAAAATAGAAGAAATTAGAAATCAAGAAGGAACAAATAATATTGCATTTGTAGATATTGCAGCAGTTCCAGAATATACTTTTACTTTAGTAGAAAAAAGCATGGAAATGAACCAAGAAGCTATTATTGCTAAAATAGAAGAACAAACAGAACTTACTTATAAATATTATGCAGTAACCTTAGATGGAGAGCAAAAATCAATTGTAAACACTTTAGAAGAAGCAGAACAATTAGTTACTGAAATGAAAGAAGAATACGAAGATAGTGTTAAATTTACAATTGGAATTAATGAGTTATATACACAAGATATAGATGAATATGAGGCAGTGGATATCAAAGTTGCAGAAAAAGAAGTATCAGAAC
The DNA here is from genome assembly GCA_963929915.1 of Bacillota bacterium. GTDB lineage: Bacteria > Bacillota > Clostridia > TANB77 > CAG-508 > CAG-273. The sequence goes on along the minus strand of CAWVJY010000008.1, from coordinate 110,065 downwards.
AATTACAAGAAATTGAAGACTCTTCTGTAAATGGTGTTTACTTAGCAGTAAGACCAGTTTCTGGTGTTATTACTTCACGTTTTGGTAACAGAGAAAGTATTCGTACTTATGCCCATACAGGGTTAGACATTGCAGCACCTTATGGAACACCAATTAAAGCAGCGTGTGATGGTACAGTAGAATTTGCAGGATACCAAGGAAGCTATGGTAACCTAGTAATTATGAACTGTGGAAATGGCGTAAAAATTTATTATGGTCACTCTAGTAAAATTTATGTAGAAGAAGGAGAAAAAATAAAAGCAGGAGATACCATTGCAGCAGTTGGTTCAACAGGTAACTCAACAGGTAACCACTTACACTTTGAAATAAGAGTAAACGGAACTAGAGTAAACCCACAAAATTATATTTATAATTAAAATCAAAGTTAAAAAATCAGCCAAGAAGGAACGTCCCTCTTGGCTGATTTTCAACCATTGGGGACGTTCCTTTTTAAACAATAAAAAAGTAGTCATTTTCTCTTTATGACTACTTTTGAAAATAAAAGGGGATGTTTTTCTAATCTATAGTCAATAACGGAGTAACTAATTATTGACTACGTATATAATATACCAAGAAAATTTGTCCTTTTTGTGAACTAAAAGTGATAAATTAGAAAAATCTATGGTTGTTCTTGAAGTGTTACTGTAACTTCTTTTTCTCCTCCGTTACGATTGATTTTTAGAGTAATGGTATCACCAATTTGTTTTTGGTTCTTAATTTCATTTAGTTCATCCATAGTAGTAATTTCTTTTCCGTCAGCTGCAATAATGACATCGCCAATTCGTAATCCTGCCTTTTCAGCAGCAGAGAAATCTTCGATTGTTTTTACATAAATTCCAACAACTAAATTATTTCTTTCAGCAGTTCTTTCGTCTAAATCAATTCCACCAATTCCAATATATGGTCTTTTTACTTTATTATATTCTATTAATTGTTCATAAATATCTTTGGTAGAATTAATTGGAATGGCAAATCCAACACCTTCTACACCTGTTCCAGATAATTTTAATGTGTTAACACCAATTACTTGACCTTTGCTATTTACCAAAGCTCCACCACTATTTCCAGAGTTAATAGCAGCATCTGTTTGAATTGCTACATATTTATTTCCATCTTCATCTTCTACTTCTCTATTTACAGCACTTACAATACCAGCCGTTACGCTATTATCTAAGCCTAAAGGACTTCCAATGGCCATAGCGAATTCTCCTACTTGAACAGAATCAGAATCTCCAAGTTCAGCAGCGGTTAAACCATCTTTTTCTATTTTAATAACAGCTAAGTCAGTTTGACTATCAGTACCAACAATGGTTCCTTCATATTCTGTGTCATCATTATATAGTTTAACAGTTACTTTATTAGCTTCTCCAATTTCATAAAAAGAACTAGAACTAGAAGAACTAACAACATGGTTATTGGTTAAAATATAACCATCTTCACTTATAATAATTCCAGATCCTTTGGCAGTTGCTGTTGTAGAAGTTGGATTAAAAATAGAATTTACAGAATATTCTACTGTAATAGCAACAATAGAAGGTTGCACTTTTTGAGCTACTGCTACTGCAGTATCAGAATATCCTTGTAAAGAAATTAATTGGGTATTTAAATTTACAGAAGAACTATTGTTATTATCTTCTGAAGTTGTAGTAGAATTATTAGTAGTAATTAATTGTCTTACAATGGCATCTTTAATAGGAGGAACACTTACACACGTTCCAATTACTATTGCAGTTCCTAATACACCACAGCAGAATGGTAATACTACTGTTTTACCAAAACCAGCTCCGCCAGATTTTTTCTTTTTGCCACCTTCCTGAAAAGATTTATAACTAGCTTCTGTAGTGGTTGGACTCACACTTTTAAAACTTTGATTGAAATTAGTAGTACTAGATGTGTTATTCATACTAGACTGATTATGCATGCTATTTGCATTTGGTTGATTTACGTTATTATTTTGAGTCGACTGATTTAAATTATTGTTTTGATTTTCTTCCATTGTTTTACCTCCAAATTTTTTCAATTGATATTATCATATCCTAAATTAACTATATGATACAATAGTATTGTGAAAAAAATGTGAAGTTTTTGTATTTTTTATTGTGACTTATGAAAACACTTGCAAAATCTGCCCAATCCTTATATAATATTGCAAGATAAATTAAACATGGAATGAAAAATTACTTGTTTATAAAATGAATAAAAAATAGAATGTGGGGAATGTAAAAAATGAAAAGCGAAAAACGGTTTATCTTTTATAGCAACTATTTTTTTAGTACTAGTAATAGCAGTGTTAGTATTTGGAGTAGTATATTTTGTAAGAATTCAATATGCAAAAGAAACCCTAGAAGATTTAAAAACAGATATGCTATTAGTACAAGCTAAAGTAAAAACCATTTCAAGTGAATATATTTTAGAAGAAAAAGATGAAGTATTAAAAGGAACCAAACTTTCAGAAATGGAAGAAAATAGTACAATTCAGCAATTTTTAGAAAAAGAATTATTTGACTCAAAAGAAAAAGGAAAAAAATATTATGTATGGGATCAAAATATCCTTCAAGAACAAGAATTAAATCAAGTAACTTTAGAAGAAGGAGCCTATTATATAGTAGAATATACAGATAATGAGGTATATTATACCAAAGGTTTTACTTATGCAGACGGAAATACTTATTATGCAATATCAGATATAGAGCAATTAGAAGCAGAAGAATAGAGCTTTACTAGATTAGGAAAAAGGAACAAGAATGATAGTGAAAGAAAAAGAATTAGAAAGATTAAAACAATTAAAAAAAGTAGAAGAAGAATTATACACCCAAAAGGAATTAAAAGCTATTGCAGGAATAGATGAGGCAGGTAGAGGACCACTAGCAGGACCTGTGGTGGTAGCTTGTTGTATTATGCCAAGAAACTCTATGATAGAAGGTGTAAATGACTCTAAAAAAATTGCAGAAAAAAAGAGAGAAAAACTATATGACCTTATTACTAAGGAAGCTATTGGGTATGGCATAGGAATTATTAGCCAAACAGAAATTGATGAAATTAATATTTTACAGGCTACCAAAAAAGGACTAACAGAGGCAATCAAACATTTGGAAGAAAACTTAATGCAAAAGCCAGAATTAAGAATCACAAAACCAGATGCTATTTTAGTAGATGCATTAACAAAAATAGATACAGATGGTATCCCATACAAATCTATTATTCATGGAGATGCTATTAGCTATTCTATTGCTTGTGCTTCTATTATTGCAAAAGTAACAAGAGATAGAATGATGAGGCAGTGGGATGAAATTTACCCACAATATGGTTTTGCAAAACACAAAGGATATGGAACAGCTATGCACATAAAGGCTATACAAGAATACGGACTTTGCCCATTACATAGAAGAAGTTTTACTAAGAATTTTATTGAAAAAATAGGTAAAGAATAAATAATAAAGAATAAATAATAAACAATAAATAATAAATAATAAATAATAAATTGAAAATGGGTAGAGAGCGAACTATAAATATAATAATTAAAAATAAACAAAGACAATAGTAAAAACAAATACAGTGAAATCAAAAAATATACTAACTTATAAAAACGCTTTTAAGATAATTGATAAAAATAAAAAATATTATAAGAGAAAAGAAAAAACAAGAGAAAAGATAAGAGAAAAGAGGAGAAAAAATAATGAATATTCAAGAAATTATTGCTAAAAAAAGAGATAAACAAGTATTAACGAAAGAAGAAATTGAATATTTTGTTACGAATTATACGAATGGACAAATTGCAGATTATCAAGCATCAGCTTTAGTTATGGCAATTTATTTAAATGGAATGAATGAACAAGAAACAACAGATTTAACACTTTCCATGGCACACTCAGGAGATATTTTAGATTTATCAGATTTTGGAACTGTAGTAGATAAGCATAGCACAGGAGGAATAGGAGATAAGGTTACTCTAATTTTAGCACCCATTATTGCCTCATTAGGAATTCCAGTAGCAAAAATGTCTGGAAGAGGATTAGGCTATACAGGAGGTACAATTGATAAATTAGAATCCATCCCAGGATATCGTACAGGCTTATCGATAGAAGAATTTAAAAACAATGTAAAAGAAATTAACATTTCTCTTATTGGACAAACACTAAATTTAGCTCCGGCAGATAAAAAATTATATGCATTAAGAGATAGTATTTCTGCAACAGAAAGTATTCCACTTATTGCTTCTAGCATTATGAGTAAAAAAATAGCAGCAGGTGCTAATAAAATTGTGTTAGATGTTACTTGTGGAAGCGGTGCTTTTATGAAGAATTTACAACAAGCAGAAGAGCTAGCAACAACAATGAAAAATATAGGAAAACTAGCCAATAAAGAAACAGCATGCATTATTACAGACATGGAAGAACCTTTGGGAAAAGCAGTGGGTAACTCTTTAGAAGTAATAGAGGCAATAGAAGCTCTGAAAGGAAATATGGAGCAAGACGTAAAAGAAGTAGTATTTACCCTAGGTGCCTATATGATAAAATTAGCCGGAAAAGGGAATAATATAGAAGAAAATAAACAAAAAATGCAAGAGCAACTAAATAATGGTAAAGCATTAGAAAAACTAAAACAATTAGTAGAAAAACAAGGTGGAGATAGTTCCTATATAGATAACACAGAAAAATTTCCAAAAGCAAGCTATATTTTCCCTGTGATAGCGCAAAAAAATGGATATGTAGCTAGCCTAGATGCAAAACAAGTAGGAGAAATTTCTATGAAACTAGGTGCAGGTAGAATCAAAAAAGAAGATAACATTGACCCTTCTGTTGGAGTTGTTTTAGGAAAAAAGATAGGAAATGAAGTAAGAACAGGAGACATCTTAGGTTTTATCCATGCAAATGATGAAAACTTAGCCAAACAAGCACAAGAAAAATTGCTCCAAGTTTATCAAATAGAAAATGAGAAGAAAGAGAAAAAGAATATACTAGAAATTATAGTATAAAATAAAAGAGGCTTTCCTAAAATTAGACTAAGTTTATTTAAAAAAGTATTAGGATTGTCTTTTTCGATTTTTAAAACCTTTCCCCTTTTGGACATCTGTAACTCGGCGTAACCGCCTCGAACAGCTGTCACAATGGTCGCCCACGCAAGGCCTTAAAAATTTCAAAAGACAATCCTAATACTTTAGTTATACATTATCTTGTTTTAGGAAAGCCTTCTTATATATTTATATTATAATTGTGTCTTGTTTTGAATATGACTTGCAAAGTCAGAAAATTGTTCCTGATTTAAAAAACGAGTTAAATTCTTAGCAGAAATACCAGTAGAAGACATAATTGTATCAAAATTATAGCTACCATTATCGTTTTCATTTTCTTGCATATAATTTTCTAAACGATGCATTTCTAAAGCATCTTTTTCTTGGCAATTTGGACAAACTGCACTATTTGTCATAAAAAAACAACCACAACGACTACATTTATTAAAATTCATAATTCTACCTCCAGTATATCTGTTTATAAGATTTATTTCTTATGGATAATACAAGCATTTTTTGCTAGTATTTTAGTCTCTATTTTAAAGATGAGTATAGTATATCATAAATAAAGACAAAAAGATACAAAAAAAGATAAAAAAATCTCTTGATTTTTTTTCTTCTTTGTATTATTATAATGATAATCATTATCAAAAAGGAAAAATTATGAAAAAGTATAGTAAGCAAAGGGAAATTATTTTAAGTAATTTAAAATCAAGAACAGACCATCCAACTGCTGAACAGCTATATTTAGACTTAAAAGAGGAAATGCCAGAAATGGGAATTGCAACAGTTTATCGTAACTTATCAGAACTTTGTGAAAATGGAGAAGTAGTTAAAATAAAGTCTAAAACTGGGGCGGATAGATTTGATGGAAATAGTAAGCCACATATTCACTTTTTATGTGAAAAGTGTGAGCAACTATTAGACATTTGCTTAAACGAAAACGAGAAAAATAAATTAGATAATGATATGCTAGCTTTGGCAAAACAAATTGGTGGTAAAGCTTTATCATCAGAAATTGTAATTACAGGTATTTGTAAAAATTGTAAAGCATAAAAGATGAGAATATGATTGGCTAAAGCTAAAAAAATATGAGGAGGAAACAAAATGAAAGCTTATGTATGTAAAGTATGTGGTTATATCCACTTTGGAGAAGAAGCTCCAGAAAAATGCCCACAATGTGGAGCACCAAAAGAAAAATTTGAATTAAAAGAAGAAAGTGCTGAAAAAAGTTATGCAGATGAACACGTAATTGGTGTAGCACAAGGATTAGATGAAGAAGTAGTAAAAGGACTAAGAGAAAACTTCACAGGTGAATGTACAGAAGTTGGAATGTATTTAGCAATGAGCCGTCAAGCAGATAGAGAAGGATATCCAGAAATTGCAGAAGCATTTAAAAGATATGCTTTTGAAGAAGCAGAACATGCTGCAAAATTTGCTGAATTATTAGGTGAAGTAGTTCATGCAGATACCAAAAAGAACGTAACATTAAGAGCTATGGCAGAACATGGTGCATGTGAAGGTAAAAAAGAACTTGCAACAAGAGCAAAACAATTAGGTTATGATGCTATTCATGATACAGTACATGAAATGTGCAAAGATGAAGCTCGTCATGGTAGAGGATTTGACGGATTACTAAAAAGATATTTTGCTTAATTGCATAAAATTTAAAAATATGGTTAAACTCTACATTAATAATGATTATCTCAAAAATTTATAGCAATTACATAGTATGAAGATCCAAAAAATATAGAGTTTGAATAGGAGGAAAACTATGAAAAAATATGTATGTACTGCTTGTGGCTATGTTTATGATGAAGCACAAGAAGGCGTAAAATGGGAAGACCTAGGTGAAGATTGGGTTTGCCCAGTATGCGGAGTAGGAAAAGAATTTTTCCAATTAGTAGAAGAGTAAAATAGTTACAATTCACAGCTATTAATGTTTAATATATAACATTTATCAGAGGTTAATTATAAACTGTGAATAGTACAAAGAAAAACAATGTACAGAAAAGGTTAGTTAAAAAAGTAAAATCCATTTAATAAAAATATTGATTATGTCAAAGAAATGTACAGAAAATTTAACAAAAGTGTTGCAATTGCAACACTTTTTTGATATAATAATACACGTTGAAAAATACACACATATTGTGAGTATAAAAATAGTGCTTGGTTTCATAACTAAGTTTTTTTATACGTTTGTAGCAATATGGAGGAAAAACTAAAAGGAGGAATAAAAAATGGCAGTAGTTGCAATGAAACAATTACTAGAAGCAGGTGTTCACTTTGGACATCAAACAAGAAGATGGGATCCAAAAATGGCTGAATACATATTCCAAGCTAGAAATGGTATCCACATTATCGACTTACAAAAGACATCTAAAAAATTAGACGAAGCATATAGCTTCCTAAAAGAACAAGCAGAACAAGGAAAAACAGTTCTATTTGTTGGAACAAAAAAACAAGCACAAGAATGTGTAAAAGAAGCTGCTGAAAAATGCGGTATGTACTATGTAAATCAAAGATGGTTAGGTGGTACATTAACAAACTTCGAAACCATTAGAAAAAGAATTGGTAGATTACTAGAGCTAGAAAAAATGCAAGAAGATGGTACTTTTGAAGTATTACCTAAAAAAGAAGTTATTCTTTTAAAGAAAGAAATGGAGAAACTAGAAAAAAATCTTGGTGGAATTAAAGAAATGAATGAACTTCCAGGAGTTATGTTTATAGTAGATCCTAAAAAAGAAAGAATTGGAATTTTAGAAGCTAGAAAATTAGGAATTCCAGTAATCGGTCTAGTAGATACAAACTGTAATCCAGAAGAAGTAGATTATGCTATTCCAGGAAATGATGATGCTATTCGTGCCGTAAAATTAATTACAGACTGTATGGCAAATGCCGTTATTGAGGGAAGACAAGGCGAATCTATGGAATCTGTAGAAGAAGCTATGGAAGAACAAAATGTACAAACAGAACCTACAGATATGGAAGAAGTAGTAGAAAAAGCAGAAGAAACTGTAGAGGCTAAAGAGCCAGAAGAAACAGCACAAGAAGAAGCTAAAACAGAAAATAAAGAAGAAGCAGTAGCTGAACCAGAAAAAGTAGAAAAACCAAAAAGAACAAGAAAAAAAGCTGAAACAGAAAACACAGCTGAATAATAAAATAATAGAGCGTAAGATAAGAGGCATAAGATAAAATTCTTCATGTCTTTTATCTTATTAAAAATAAATTAAAAAAAATATTCCTATAATGATAAGCTTAAATTTTAAAATATATTATATGTTACAAGGGGGAATTGAAAATGATTACAGCAGAACAAGTAAAAGCTTTAAGAGAAAGAACAGGCGCAGGTATGATGGACTGCAAAAAAGTTTTAACAGAAACCAATGGAGATGAAGAAAAGGCAATTGAATTATTACGTGAAAGAGGAATTGCAAAAGCTGCTAAAAAATCAGATAGAATTGCAGCAGAAGGATTAGTTGCTGCTTACTTATCTGAAGATAAAAAAGTAGGATGTGTTGTTGAAGTAAATGCAGAAACAGACTTTGTGGCTAAAAATGAAGAATTTAGAAATTTTGTTGCAGATGTTGCAAAACAAGTTGCAGAAAAAAATCCAGCTTCTGTAGAAGAATTATTAGCACAAGTTTCTATTGCAGAACCAGATAAAACAGTACAAGATGTATTAACTAACAAAATTGCAACTATTGGAGAAAATATGTCTATTCGTAGATTTGAAAGATATGAAACAAATGGACAATTAGAAAGCTATATTCATGGAGATGGAAAAATAGCAGTACTTGTAGATATGGAAGGTGGAGACACCACTCTAGCAAAAGATATTTGCATGCAAATTGCAGCAGCTAGACCAGAATATTTAAATAAAGAATCTGTTCCACAAGAACGTGTAGAACATGAAATGGAAATTTTAAAAGCACAAGCTATGAATGAAGGAAAACCAGAAGCTGTTGCAGAAAAAATTGTACAAGGAAGACTTGGAAAATTCTATTCAGAAATTTGTTTAGTAGAGCAACCTTTTGTAAAAGACCCTGACCAAAAAGTAGCAAAATTACTAGAATCAAAAGGTGCAAAAGTAAATCGTTTTGCAAGATTTGAAAAAGGAGAAGGATTACAAAAAAGAGAAGAAAACTTTGCAGAAGAAGTTGCAAAACAAATGAATGGATAAATATAAAATAATAATTCATAAAAAATAGAGTGACTCTTGAAAATAATTTCTTGAATCACTCTATTTTTATTCAATTTTCCTAATCTTTTTCTACATTTTCTAATCTAATGAATTCAAATATTATAATCTCGTATTAATATTTAATATTTAATATTTATTATTTATTATTTAATATTTAATATTTAATATTTAATATTTATTATATTATTTACTTATATTTGTACTTTTATTCTCTTCAAGCAAATGACTGCTAATTCGTTCTTTATCTAATGCATCGACTAATTTATCCAAATATTTATTGAAAAAGGCACTTAATTTATCAGAACCAAATATAAAGCATATCATAATAGAAGCTATAATAGAAGCAACAATATATAAGTTATCTGGACCAGGATAAATTTTTGCAAACACTAAAGTAATTGGTCTATGGAAAACATAAATCCAAAGCGAATTTCTGCCCCATTTTTCTATAAAATTATATTTTCCGGTTCCCTTAGGAACCATACAAAACAATCCAAAACTTGCAACTAGAGCAATAATGTAGACAAGTCCTCTAATTAGGATATCTACAGAAGTAGTATAAGGCTCCATTAATAAATAATCTAGAATATCAAAGGAGTGAGAAATATAAAAAGCACTAAGCACAGCAAATAGAAAAATGAAAAATCCTGCTACTATTACCCATTTTTTTCTTTTTTCAGTAAAAGAAATAATAAAATTCTTTGGCAAATAATATCCAATAAAGAAAAATGGTAAAAATCCTAGAATTTTTTCAAGTGCTAAAATATTACTCATATCAGAGAAAAATCCAGAAATAAGAGCTATTACAAAACTTGCAGGAATGATAATATACCATTTATTGCAAGGAATATATTTAGCAATAATTCTCCAAGCCACCAAAGCAAGTAAATACCAATAAGAATAAAATGGAGTAAATGCTAAAAAAGTATGAGCAGAAACAACACTATAAGCAACAAAAACAGTATTAAAAATTGCATAAATTAAGATAAATTTTAAAGCTTTTTTAAAACTAATATCTTTTTTGCTAAAATAACCAGATATAAAAATAAAAGCAGGCATATGAAAGAAATAAATAATATCTACAATATATTTTCCATATCCTAATTGGGTAAAATTGAATAAGAAGTGAGTAAAAACTACTAAAAATATTAAAATCCCTTTAAAATTATCCCAAAAAACAATTCTTTTAAATGACTCCATAAAAACAAACCCCTTTCCTAATGGTATTATAAGAATAATAGGGAAAAATGTCAATTTATATTGAGATTTTATTTATAAAAGCAAATATATTTTTAGAAAGAGCTTGTTAGAAACATGTTAATTTGATATAATTCAATTGGCTAATTAGAAATAATAGAAAGGTGGGAGATAAATGATTTTAAAAATAATTACTTTTAATGTAGCACATGGAAAAGGGTTGGATGGCATAATTGATATTGAAAGACAGGCAGAATTTTTGAAACAATATAAGCCTGATATTGTTTTTTTACAAGAAATTGACATGTATACCAAAAGAGCAGGAGAAAGAAATCAAATAAGAGAATTTAGCAAAAAAGTAGGACTATATTATTCTTCTATGGAAAGCAATATTACCTTAGAACAAGGTTATTATGGAGATGGCATTATTACTAGGTTTCCTATTTCTTTTTCAACTAATTATTTAATGCCACTTACAGATATTAACCATGAACAAAGAGGAATTTTATGTAATAGAATTTCATTTGGAACTACTAAAATTAATCTATTTTCTGTTCATTTATCCACTTACCAAGAAGAAAGAATATTAGCTGCGAAAGAAATTTATAAAATTATGAGCAAAATAGATCCAAATGAATTAATTATTATGGGTGGAGACTTTAATGTAGGAGTTACCAGGTTAGGAAAAGGACAATATATTTTTGAGCCTTCAGAAACCTATGAAGAATATGAAATTTTGAAAAAAATTTTAGAACAATTACCAAATAAAAAAGATACATGGTTTTCAAAATTGGGACAGGGGTGCATTGATACTATTTTCTATTCTAAAGATATAAGGCTAAATAGTTATGAAACTATTGATGTTAGAGGAATTTCAGACCACAATGCAGTTTATGCAGAGTTTGATATTTGATATTTAATTAATAGTAAAAAAGCAGCATTGCAAAATACTATAAAAAATCAGACAAATAAAAAGCACAAAATTAAGATAAATGGAGATATCGAGAGATAATCGTTCATTTGTAGAGATGGGAGAAGAAAAAATGACAGATGACATAAATGCAGAAAAAATAAATACAGAGAAAGTAAGTGCGACACAAATGAGCACAGAGAAAATAAATACAAAAAAATTAAATATAAAATTCCATGTATTAGCTATTTTTTGTATTTTATTATTTTGTTTTGCACTAACACCAGTAACATTTCAAAATGATACTTATTATACCATTGCAATTGGAAAACATATTGTAGAAACGGGAACAATAGACATGCAAGATCCATTTTCTTGGCATGAAGATTTACCATATACCTATCCACACTGGGCTTATGATGTGGGTACTTATTTAGTATACCAATTAGGGGAAAATATCGGAATAGGAGGCTTTTGTGCCTTATATATAGCAACTATTTTACTTTGTATGATATTAGGCGTAGTTATTTATTATACTACCAATAAATTATGCAAAAACCCTGTTATTTCTTTGCTAGTTTCTATGGCAATATTATATTTATTAAAAGATTTTATAACCGCAAGAGCACAGCTAGTAACCTTTATTTTATTTGCCTTAACCATTTTGTTTATGGAACAATTTTTAAAAACAAAAAAGAAAAGATATGCAGTATATTTAATTATTATTCCTATCCTCATTGCAAATTTACATTGTGCGGTATGGCCATTCTATTTTGTTTTATATTTACCTTATATTGTAGAGTACATTATTGCAAGTATTGCTGATGCAAATTTATACTATTGGTTTCAAATTAAATGGAAACAATTTAGATTCAAAAAAATTATGAAAAAAGGAAACCTAGAAGAAATAGGAAAATGGCAAGAAGATATTGCACGTTTGCAATTAGAAAAAGAAACATCTGCCAAAAAAGAACAAAAGCGTAGAGAAAACCCATATAAAATTATATTAAAAAAAGAACCAGCAGTAAAATGGCTAATAGTTATTATGATTATATGTATTTTTACAGGATTTTTAACGCCTTTAGGAACAACACCATATACGTATTTAATTAAAACCATGGAAGGAAACACTATGGATAATATTAGTGAACACCAACCATTAACATTAGTTAATAATAAGGCAATGTTAACTGTATTTATTGTATATATATTACTTCTCATTTTTACAGATACCAAAGCCAGATTACGAGACTTTTTCATGCTTGGAGGTCTTACTTTATTAACCTTTATGTCTAGAAGGCAAGCTTCTATGTTTGTTATTATTTGTGGTTTCATTTTTGCAAAACTCGTAACCAACTTATTAGAAAAGTATGACCAAAAAGGAACACAAGAAGTAATGAAATTTACAACCAGCTTTCTTGGAAAAATTTTAACCATACTCATTGTTATTTTACTAAGTTTTATGATGTATAAAGGTAAAATAGGAAACCCATATGTAAACGAAAATTCTTATCCAGTAGCTGCAGCTGATTATATTTTAGAAAATTTAGATGTAGAAAATATGAGACTATTTAATGAATATAACTATGGAAGTTATTTGTTATATAGGGAAATTCCAGTATTTATAGATTCTAGAGCAGACTTATATGCACCTGAATTTAATGGAACCAAAAATGAAGAAGGAAAATATGAAGGTAGGGATATTTTTTCAGATTATATTAATGTTTCTAGTATTAGTACTTATTACGAAAACAAATTTGAAAAATATGATATTACCCATGTTATTTTAGGCAAGAAAACAAAATTAAATATGTTCTTATCTAGAGATGAAAACTATAAAGAACTCTATAGTGATGATAATTTTGTAGTTTATGAAAGAGAAACCTAAGAGGTAAATAAAAAACAAACTAGAAAATAAACGGGAAACAAAATAATTATAATAAAAAATAATAAATGATAGAAATTCAATTTTAAATGGACAAAAATAATAAATAGAGAGCAATTTAATTTTAAATGGACAAAAATAATAAATATAGGGCAATTCAATTTTAAATGGACAAAAATAATAAATAAAGAGCAATTTAATTTTAAAAGTACAAAATGAAAAAAGTAAAAAGTAGGAGAAAAGATTGAAAGAACTAATTGTAGACCAAGAAAATAAAGAAAGAATTGATAAATATATTGCAAAATGTGTACCAGATTTATCAAGAATGATGATACAAAAACTAATAGAAGAAAATCAAATATTAGTAAATAGAAACCCAGTAAAAACATCTTATGCTATACAAAAAGGAGATAGCATAACAATTACCATACCAGAAGCGAAAGAAACTACCCTAAAACCACAAGATATTCCTTTAGACATTGTGTATGAAGATGATGATATTTTGGTAGTCAATAAAGCAAAAGGAATGGTAGTACATCCAGCAGCAGGAAATCCAGAAGGAACCTTGGTAAATGCAGTAATGGCACATTGCAAGGGAAATTTATCTGGTATTGGAGGAGAACTAAGACCAGGCATTGTTCATAGATTAGATAAAGATACTTCAGGGCTTTTAATTGTTGCTAAAAATGATAAAGCACACATTCAAATGAGTAAGCAAATACAGGATAGAGAAGTAAAAAAGATTTATATCGCACTAGTAAGAGGTATAATATCGGAAAACGAAGCAACCATTAATATGCCAATTGGTAGAAGCATGCAAGATAGAAAGAAAATGGCGGTAACCAAAAAAGGAAAAGAAGCAATAACTCATTTTCAAGTTTTAGAACGATTTGATAAATATACTTTATTAAAAGTAAAAATAGATACAGGAAGAACACACCAAATAAGAGTACACATGGCAGAAATTGGACATCCTGTAGTAGGGGATATGCTATATTCTAATGGCAAAAATGAATTTGGGGTAGAAGGACAAATGCTTCATGCCACAAGTTTGGATTTTAAACATCCTATTACACAAAAACCACTTCATTTAGAGGCTCCACTGCCACAATATTTTGAAGAGGTTTTAAAACAATTAAGAAGTAAAGAAAGGTAAAAAATGGAGGAAAGGGTACAAAAATTTTTAGCAAACCAAGGAATTTGTTCTAGAAGAAAAGCAGAAGAAGCTATTTTGGAAGGAAAAGTAAAAGTAAATGGAAAAGTAATTTCAGAACTAGGAACCAAAATAGACCCAGAAGTGGATAACATAGAATTTGAAGGTAAAACTGTCAATGGAAAAATACAAAAAGTATATATTTTATTAAATAAACCAATTGGTTATGTAACAACAGTAAAAGACCAATTTGGAAGACCAACTGTAATGGACTTATTACAAGAAAAGGGTAAAAAACTAGAATTTTCTGTTGTACCAGTAGGAAGGCTAGATATGTATACTTCTGGTGCTCTTTTACTGAGTAATGACGGAGATTTTGTTTATCAGTTAACTCATCCAAAACACGAAATTGATAAAACTTATCAGGTAACCCTAAAAGGAAAAATTACACAAACCGAAGTAGAACAATTAAGAAATGGAGTAGATATAGGGGACTATATTACAAAACCTGCTCAAGTAAGAATCATGAAAATAGATGAAGATAAAGATATTTCTAGAGTAGAACTTATCATACATGAAGGTAAAAATAGGCAAGTAAGGCGTATGTGTGAAGCAATAGGTAAGAAGGTTTTGGCTTTGCATAGAAGTAAAATAGGAAATATCAATGTAAAAGATTTAAAATTAGGACAATGGCGCTATTTAAGAAAAGTAGAAGTAGAAAAATTATTCATAAAGAAATAATAGTTAGCAGAAAAACAAGTGAAAACTTAAAAATATGCAAATAAAAAGTTAAAAGCAATTTTGTAAAGTAAAACTTAGAAATACGTCAAATGAAAAGTTAAATGCAAACTTAGAAATATAATAAAATTAGAAGAAAAACGTGGACAAAACCTAGAATTTGTGCTACTATAATAATAGTTATTTGCAAAATTTGTAAATAACAGCAGAGCTAAATTTATGAATAAGGTATTGCTAAAAGATTAACTATTAATGTAATTAGAACAAAGACTAAAAATAAATTTAGTTTAGCATTATTTTAAACTTCTATTAGAAGGTTAAAGGAGGAAAATAGAATGGTAGAAGATAATAATATTAAAGCTACCGTATCACCATTTGCCATTCGTGAAGGTGAAATTAAGGTATTTGATGGAAAAGATGGTTATGTGTCTATGACACAAATTATTCATAGAATTAATATAGGGCATATTAATGAAATCCACTTTGCCATTCTCGAATTAGTAAATGAATTTGAATTTATTACATCAAGACAGTTATTTCAAATGTTAGAATGGAAAAAAATTGATGTGGGTTCTCAAGACAAACTAAACAATAAATTAGAACAATTAGTAAAAACAAAAATATTAACAAGATATTATTTTGACTCAGAAGATGGTAAAGGAATTTACCGTATTTATTGCCTAGAAAAAATGGGAAAGTATTTATTAAATTCTCGTGGAATTGAATGTAAATGGCAACCAACAGATAATACTAAACCAGTTGCTATGATTAAAAAAAGGTTAGCAGGTAACCAAACATTAATTGCTTATTTAAGAAAAGTAAAAGCATTTGATTCTTACACACCAAAACCAAGCTTTACAGCAAAACAAGCAGGCAAAACTTTTAAAGCAAGTGGAGGAAGTGTAAAGCTAACCAAAAATAATAAATCGATTGAGTTTGTTTTTGAAGTAATTCGCAGAGAGGAAGACTGGGAAAAGAAGTTAAAAGACAAAATGAAGTTATATAAGGACTTTTACGAAAATTTTCAAGTAGGTGATTCTGGTTATATGAATTTACCACAACTAATTTTAGTTTGTGAAGATGAAAGACATATGGCAGAAACTTTTAAAACAATTGTAATGAATAATTTAGAAATTAGTAATATTAAATTATATTACACAACAGATTTAAGACAAAACGAAGAAACATTAGAAAAGACCTTAGTAGAATTTAAACTAGACCCAGAAACAAAAAAATATAAAATGGAAAATATTGAAGTAAAATTATTGGGAATATAGATTTATACAAAAGATAAATTATGGGAGTTCATAATTTATCTTTTGTTTTTTATAAGCTTTTATTGTACAATTTATTTCATAATTAAAAAATATGTTTGTTAATTACTTATTTTCAAATTGACAGAAAATAAGTTATATATTATACTAATATTAATTTAGGAGGTAAAATATGGAAAAGAAATTAGATGCGAGAGTTCAAGAATTAGTTGATGAATATATCATCAATACCCAAGATTGTCAACATGCAAAAGATCATTATGGTGATAACTATAATGACAGCTATTATCATGACAGATATGATGATAGATATGATGACAGATATGATGATTATAGCGACGAAAAATACCATGATGCTAGATAGGAAAAACTATGAAAAATCCAACTATTATTTTAAGAACTACTAGTAATTGTAATTTAGCTTGTCAATATTGTTATGATAAGGAATATGGTTATCATCAAGAAAAATCAAACAAAATGTTTTTAGAGAATATAGAAAACATGGTAGATTGTATTCAAAAAACAAGAGTAGAACCTACAAGACCAGTAAAGATTATTTTACATGGAGGGGAGCCTTTGCTTATAAGTACTAGTACTTATGAAAAGTTTTTTGATGCCTTATTGCAAAAAATTGATAAAATAAGATTGTCTGTGCAAACCAATGGTACATTGTTTACTGAAGAGATGATTCAACTTTTCAAAAAATACAATGTAGCCATTGGCATTAGTTTAGATGGATCAGATGAACATCAAAATGCCAGCAGAGTTTATCCAGACGGTACCAATTCTTTTCAAAAAGTACAAGAAGCAATTCAATTATTAAATAAAACCAATACAAAATTTGGACTAATTATCACTTTAACTAAAAATAATATTGGTTGTGAACAAAAAATTTATGATTTTATTGCCAATAATCAACTTTATTGTTCCATTAGACCAGCATTTCCTACTGCTTCTGGTGATAACTCGACAATTATGACAAATGCAGAATATGAACAGTTTTTCAAAAATTTATTTGACATATGGTATCAAGACAATAAAAAAACTGTTAAATTAAAACAAGTGTCAGATTTGTATGATGAGTTTGTAAAAGTAATACATCCTCAAAAATTTAAGTGTTCTTGTACAGCAAGTGAAAATTGTTTTGGCAATTTTTTATCTCTTGATATTTATGGAAATGTTTATACTTGTAACAGAACTTACAATTTACCAGCATTTTTCTTGGGAAATTTAAAACAAGATTCTATAGAAGCTGTTTTACAAAAATGTAATTCATTTAAAGAAAATAGAAAAAGAGTAATAGAAAATTCTGCTTGTATGGAATGTAAATTATATCCATTTTGCCATGGTGGCTGTCCAGAAAATTCTTATGAGTTATATGGTGATTATCAATTACCTTATACCTATTTTTGTGATGCACAAAAGCATATTTTTGATTATATCAAAGATATTTTAAATCAAAATCAGCAAATAGAAAGTTATCAAGAAAAAATAGGAGAAATAGAAAATGAAAGAAAAACTATATAAAAAATTATCGTTTGGGTTAAGCTTAAATATTACTTTAGAAGAATACCAAAAAATAATTGACAACTATGGTAACTACATCAAAACTGTCTATTTTTCTTTACCACTGGGAAAGGAATTTCATACAAGGCATACTGTAGTAAATGAATATAGTGATAAGGATGCAGAAAAAAAGCTATATGCTATATTGGACTTGTTTCATCAAAATGGAATAGAACTTGAAGTTGTTATTAATCAATATAATATATCACATGAAAAGATTTTAGAAGCAATTTCTTATTTAAAAAATAACATACAAGTGGATTCTATTTGTACATTGGATGACTATATTGATACTATAAAAACAAACTATCCTAACTGTTATTTTATTTCTAGCTTTAATAATTTAAAAACAAGTATTGTAGATATTAAAAATACTTCACATAAATATAACCAAATTGTAGTTGGAAAAAATTTTATGAGAAATAGAGAGTTATTAAAGAGCATAAAGGAAGAGGGGTTTTCTTGTAAATTACTTTTAAATAATGGTTGTTCTTTTAACTGCGGAAGTTGTAGAAATGGTAATATTGCTTGTAAAAAGGTGTTTGAAAACAATTGCAAAAAAATGAGTCCTCAAATATTATATGCAATTCAAAGTTTTTTCCCTTCTGAACTATATCAATTGTTACAAATTACAGATGTGGTGGATGAATTTAAAATTTCTAGTAGACCCTGTACTTACCAATATATTGACCAATGTCTTCATAGCTATATTACTGGAAAAGAAGAAAAATATATAAAACAAAGCAATGAAAATTATTATTTATGGGGAAGGCTTGGTCACTTTATACCTTATTATTCAGAATTTGACTACCAAGAAATAAAAGCCATCAAGGACTACTTATGGCAAAAAGAATGTAGTAGTATAATAATGAAGTAATTTATAAAATAAATCTAAAAAATTAGTAGCATCTTTTTTATTCTTTAATTGTCTAGAAATTCTATTAAGGAGAATAGGGAGCAGTAATAAAACAATTTTTTTACGAGGAGCTTTTCCTATTGATTCTAAAGCTTCTAAATGAAAGGATGCAATAAGGTTTTCAGAGGACGCTACAAAAAACAATAAATCATATAAAGAATCTCCTATTATAGGATAAGGGTCAATAATACCAACTAATTTATGAGAATTATTAACTAGTATATTATAAATTCCTAAATCTCCATGAAGTAACTTAGGCTCAAATGGAAAGGAAGGTAAATCCTTTATTAACAATTCTGCTATTTGTTTTATAATGGACAAGTCCATTACTTGCTCTAAAAAAGGAGTGTCTAATTGGATTTGTTCTGTAAAAAAACTAAGCCATGTTTGTGTGCGGTGAGAAAGATAGCCATAGCCAGTAATATTCTTTGCAGATGCATATTCTAGAGAACCGTAAAGAAGTAAGCACTTCTTGTTTATAGAACTTAGGCAAGTTACCAGAAATATAACTGGAAACTAAAAATCCTTTTTCAGTGTTTAATAAAAAAACAGTAGGCAAATACATCCAATGGGTATGAGTATAAAAATAATATTCTGCTATTAAATTTTCTATCTTATCTATTTTTATGATGTATTCATGGTTTAACAAAATAACAATTCTAGTATCTGTTTTTTTTAGTATTTGATGTTCATGATACTGTTTATGAAGTTGAGTTAATACAATATTAATTATTTCATCCATCTATTATAACAAAGTCCCTTCATTTTAATTTAAATTTATTATAAATAAAAAGGAGAAAAATGGCAAGTAATTTATTATGTGAATTTTTTCGTTTGTACTGTTTTTTCTACTTTTGCATAAAAAAAAATCGTGTTGATTTCTATGCAGAGTTTATATTTTTTTATTTTATTATTAGCTTTGGTAAATATTTCCAGCTTATAAGGCTAAAAAGCCTCTATGTTAGTTTAACATAATTTTTTCATATTTCTATTATGCAACTAGGCTTCTTATATTTTTTTGCTTATTTTTTATATGTCCTTTCGCCATCGTTAACATTACCAGAAAACTTAAATCTACCATTAATTCCATCTTTTCTTGTCCTCGTATGAAATGGTCGTTAAACATATAGTCTCTATCTAACCTTCCGTTTAACCTTTCAACTTCTGTTCTCATTTTATATTTTGTTTTAAATTTTTTACTATTTCTCGCTACTGGTACAAATATTCTATAATCCGTTGAAAGTGGTACCCTATATACTCTTTTGCCTTTTGCATATCTTCCATACCTTAAAGCTTGGTTTTCTTTATCATATCCTAAATATTTTAGTTTTTCATATTCTTGTTTTTCTATATCTATTATTAAAAATACTTCTCCATCTTCATTGAATGCTAACTCTTGATTTTCCACTTCTCTATATTTCTCGTCTTTCCACATATGTCTTATATCAATTATTGGATTTATGTTATATTTTTCTTTTAAGATTTTATTTCTTGCTCCGTTGTCATATCCAGCATCACCCATCAAATTTTCCATTTTTTCTAACTTATATTTTTCTTCTCCTTGTGCCATTTCTTCTAGCATATTATCTAATTCTACTTGTTCAGCATTATTTGCTGGTGTTACTCTGCTTTTTATTGGCAATCCATATTTTGCATCACATATTATATGTGCTCGGTATCCATAATGCCATTCCTTCTTTGTTGTTCCATCTTTCATGTAATATGTTTTACAGGAGCTTGTTGCTTCATGTTCTCCTCTATCATCATTTGCTTTATTTTTGTAAAATTGATTTCCATATGAATCTAAATATTTTCCATCTACTGCACAATCTTTTCCAAAATCTTTTAAATTTTCATACATAAATTTTATTAATTTTTCATTTATCTTTTTTATTTCTTCTTTATGTTTTTTTAAACTTTTTACAAATCCACTATATACTCGTGCTGGTGGCACTAAATGTTTTCTCTTTTTCAGAAATTTATATTCCCCTTCATTAAATCCACACAATGTTCTTAATTGAGAATTTCTTTTCAATTCTCTTCTTAGTGATTCAACTCCTCTGTGTTCAAATATTTTCATTGCATATATTGAATTTAACATTGCTCTTACTGGATAATCGTTTCTTCCATTTTTTCTTTCTTTTTCAAGTATTTCACATAATTCATCATCTTCCACATTTTCTAAAAACAACTTTAATTTTTCTAAATCTCCTAAATTTTCAATTTCAGTATAGTCAAATATTGAAATTTGTGATATATTATTCATAGATTTTTTCAACCTCCTTGATTATGTTTTTTGACAATTACATTATATCAAATTAAGGTTAAAAAATCCACAAAAACGCTTGAAAAGTCAAGCGTTTTTGCTATTTCTGTCGTAAATTTTAAATCTTTCTATTTTTCTATATTTTTTTACATTAGAAACCGCATAACTTCATGTCGTTAAGTTTTTTTACATTTTTTTGCTCTTACTCATTCAATGGTTTTAAACTAACGAAAAAATTCTATGTAGAATTTTTAATAAAAAAATTGTAATAGATAATCACGTAGAATCTATAGAACCAAAATTAATACAAAATTTATCTTTATACATGAATATTTGCAAAGAAGAAACAAAACAAAAAGTTGATAGCATAATTAGCATTTTCCCTTATTGTAAAATAAGTAATAACTATAAATTACTAAAATTATGTGAAACAGGTTATGCGGATGGAGCTTATAGAACATTAATTCACCATGAAAATGGAATTATGGTCCATAAAAAACAACATAGTATATATGTATTTTTGAAAGAAACCAATGAGAATGATACTTTAGAGTTTATAGAAAATATTATAAACACTACAATTGCTAAATTATTAGAAGCGGACAATATTTTATTTTTACATGCTAGTTGTTTTTGTAAAAATGGAGAAGCTATTGCAGTTGTAGGAAATAAAAATACAGGCAAAACCTCTATTTTATGTGAGATGTTGCAACAAGGATATGATATGCTAAGCAATGATAAAATAGGAATTAGTTTTATTAATCAAGAAGTAAAAGCTTTTGGAATACCAAGTAGTATAGGAATTAGACTAGCAACTATTGATAAATGTTTTTCAGAAGAAAACAAAAACAAGTTAGCAAATTTGCCTCAATGGAAAGAAGTTATACTACAAACTAAAAAAGATCTAAGTCAAAAGATAAATATATCTTTAAAAGATTTTGTAGAACTATTTCATTGCAAAATAGTTCAGCAATCAAGACTAAGATGGATAATAGTAAATGAATATACGGAAAATGAAGAAAAATTGAAGATAAAAGAATTAAGTTTTGAAAAATATAAAAGTTTTTTGGAAAGTCAATTTGTAAGTGCAGTATCTCCTGCTTTTAGTTATATAGATGGTATTTATCGAAAAAAGAAAGTTTTATTGGATGAAAGAATATGTTCAGAAATTAAAATTTTAAAAATTAATTCTAATGAAAAGAATATTTCACAATTAGAAAAAATATTGACAAACGAGAATTTGACTTAAAATTAGTCTAATTTATTGAAAAAAGTATTAGAATTGTCTTTTTCGATTTTTAGAACCTTTCCCCTTTTGGACAGCTGTAACTCGGCAAAATGCCTCGAACAGCTGTCGCAATGGTCACCCACGCAAGGCTTTAAAAATCTCAAAAGACAATTCTAATACTTTAATTTATAATATATTAAATTTTCTTATTCATCTTTCTTATTCTTTTTGAAATTAACTACAATAGCATTTTCATTATCAAATAAGAATTTAGAATCTGAGGTATCTGTTTGAATAGGGTCTACTTCGTGGCTAGTATCATAATTATCGTTAGCAGCAGTTGCAGCTGCAAAATCACCTCTATTTTTCTTTAATAACTTTTGAGCCATAGATTCTGCACTAGAAAGTCCAGTATCAAACTTAGCAAAATCGTATTTTTTTGTTTTTTGTACTTCTTTATATTTTGATTCCATAAAATCTACTTTACCCTTATTTACAATACTCTTTCCTTTTAAATCTTTTACTTTGTAAATAACCTGTTTTGATTTTAATGACATAATTTTACCAGCAGCATAATTAGGTTTCCACTCAAATTTAATATTACCCTTTTTAGGATCATATTCTGTTTTGTCTGTATTATATGTATTTTGGAAGCTCCATTCTCTTTTATCTTGCATTGCTGTTTCCCACCATTTAACATCTTCTGGAAGAGCATTACCAAAGATAAATTTATTAACAGTATTAGATAAAATTAAATCTTTGTAATAATCTCCTCTAGCATCTGTATTTAGATCGCCTTTCAATTGAGTTAAGTTTTGAGAATCTAATACAGTTGCAACTTTATATTTACGATATAAAGTATAAATTGGTTCTGTTGCTTTACAAATATAAGTTGGAAAGTCATCTATATATAAGAAATGAGGAATACGATTACTATCATTTCCAGGTCTAGAAAGAATAGATTGTTGCATTAAAAGTAAGAAAAATAATCCAAATGCTTTATGTGCTGTTTCTCCCAAATCTCCTCTACGTGTACATAATAGTGTTACCTGACCTTCTGCTAATACTTTATCAAAATCTAAGTTATTGGTACGATTACATAGTATATTTTTTACACCAGGATAACGTAGTAAATTATCTAACTCAGAAGCTGCTACCGTAACAGAACGTTTCGTATTTAGCAAATTCTGAGAATCTGGGTAAAAGCTCTTTTCAAAATAACGAATTAAA
Source organism: Bacillota bacterium (assembly GCA_963929915.1). GTDB lineage: Bacteria > Bacillota > Clostridia > TANB77 > CAG-508 > CAG-273. Next base: position 86,448 of record CAWVJY010000008.1, on the reverse strand, counting down.
ATACGATATTTTTCTGCAAGCTCAGGAATTTGCTTCATTTTTTCTACCATATCCACAACTAAGTCAAAATCAGTAAACATATTTAGCATATCTTCTAAGTTTGGAAGTAGTCCTTCATTTTCTAGTGGATACATCTCTTTTAATAAAATAGATATGTTTTCTATAATTTGTATAGCCTCATTTTCTCTGTAAGCCATTTCTAAGTCTGGTCTACTACGAACAAACAAACCTTTTAATACAGAAGAAATAGCCACACCTGTTTTAATAGGGTCTTGGTAAACAAATGGGTTAATACCAGGAGAGGTAGTATTGTTTGGGTCTATAATATTTACTGGTATGTGGAAATTAGATGCTACCTTAGCTACTCTTTCTATTGATTCATGTTCATCAGAAACATAGGTAATACCCATATTACGATAAGTAATTTTATCACCAGAACTACTAATAATCATTTTTTTCATGTAATTTTTATAAGTATCTATTTTATCTGGGTTTGGTATTAACATATCTAGTGAAAAATGTTCATTAATATAGTCATTATCATAAGGGCAATTTAAACTAGCAAGACCTGTTTTTAATGCAGTAAATCCCATTTCTTTGGATACTTCTTTAAAGAAAGATTTTCTTTCAATATCTCTTGCAAGCATTGGTTCATATACCATCATGGTCTTTCCAGAACCAGATACACCTACAATTAAGAAAGACTCAAAACGCTTACTTTCAGGAATACAAATATCTTCTCCACTTTCTGTATCTACACACACTTTTACCTCACAAGTGTAAACACCATGAGCTTCTTTATCGGAAGATAAGCTAATACCACCATAATCAAAGATGGAATCACGAATATCTTTTGTATCATGTACAGTAAATAATAACCATTTAAGTACTTTATAGAATGTAACAAGTGGAATGTAAATAGCTATTGCAGTAAATGCTGGTTTAAATAAATAGTAAAACTCTGTAGCAAGTTCTGGATAATTTGGTAAAGATAGAAGACCTAACCAAACTGCTTGGTTTAACCATTGTACCACTGCACATACAATTAAAATATAAAAACTTACAAAAAATGCATGGAAGATTCTATATTTTGCTACATCAGATGGTGCAAATTTGGAAGAGCCAGAGAAGAAAAAGGCAAAAGCAAGACAAGCAAATGCTAAAGTATATTCAATAGGTCCCCAATAAGAATAAGCAACACCTGTAAATATAATGAATAATAATTCTACAATTCTATCTATTAAAATATAGGCAGATATTAATGTTAAAATATAAGTTACGAAAGTATTTCTATCTGTCTTTAAGAATTTTAAAAACTTATCAATTAGTTTCAAAAAATTCACCACTTTCATTTCATAAATCTATACATATCTATTATCTTATAAAATGACGAAAAATACAAGACTTTTTGCGAAAAAAACTATAAAAAATGTCAATGGGGACGGAGATTTTTGACAATTTTTTCAGAAATTATTTATTCTTTGAAACTCTTCATTTAAAGTTGTCAAAAATCTCCGTCCCCATTGACATTCAAAATTTTGTAATAAAATAATAAATTTCATAGTATGTATTAACAAGAAGTTTGAATAATAGAAAATTTAAAAATGATAAATAGTAGGTTTAGTAGATTGTAATACATCTTAAGAATATAAGAAAGGTAAAAAATGAAAAAGCGAAAATTAAGAAAAGAAACTTTTGTACAAAGTGTTATTATATTAATGATTTCTCAAATATGTAATAAACTTTTGGGATTAATTTACAAACTATATTTAACAAATAGGGAAGGATTTGGGGACAAAGGAAATGCTATTTACAGTAGTGGTTTTCAAATTTATGCCTTATTTTTAACTATTTCTTCCGTAGGGGTACCAGGAGCTGTTGCAAAATTAGTTTCTGAACGTGTTGCTATAGGAGATCATAAAGGAGCTCATCGCATTTTTAAAATTGCATTTATTACTTTTGGTAGCATTGGATTTTTAAGTAGTAGTATTTTATTTTTTGGTGCTCACTATATTGCAAACTCTTTTTTGCAAATACCAGAAGCAGAATTAACATTAGTAGCACTTTCACCTTCTGTATTTTTAGTAGCAATTAGTTGTGTAATTAAAGGTTATTTTAATGGAAGGGAGCATTTAAAAGTAACTGCTCATGCACAGACATTAGAACAATTTTTCAAAACTGTAATGTCTGTTATATTAGTAGAAAGCATTGCTATGACAACCGGAGTAGATACTACTATTATGGCAGCAGGAGCTAACCTTTCTACTACTTTGGCTACCATTCTTTGTTTCTTTTATTTATATCGATACTATAAAAGTATGAAACAAGAAATTGCTTGGGAGATAAAAACTAGTGTAAATTATAGACCAACTAGAATACGTAAAACTATTCAAAAAATATTATCTGTTTCTATTCCAATGTCTCTTAGTAGTATTTTGGGAACCATTAATAAAAATATTGATTCTATTACAGTTGTAAGAGGATTAAAGAATTTTTTATCAGAAGAACAAGCTAAAATTCAATATGGAATTTTAACAGGAAAAGTAGATACTTTAGTTACATTACCAATGTCTATGAATATGGCATTTGCAACAGCTCTGCTTCCGGCAATTTCTACTGCTAAAGCGATGGGAGATTTAGAAACAGTCAAAAAGAAAATTTCTTTTTCTTTATTAATTACAATCCTAATTGGACTTCCTTGTATGATAGGAATGATATTATTTGCAAAACCAATATTAATGCTTTTATTTCCGAATGCAACTTCTGGGAGTTTTATTTATCAAATTAGTTGCTTAGGTATTATTTTTATTGTATTAGAGCAAACAATAAGTGGGGCATTACATGGATTGGGAAAAATTATAGTACCGGGGATAGCTCTATTAATTGGAGTAATTGTAAAGTTTTTATTAAACTGTTTTTTACTTCCAATTAATCCAGAAGTATTTTTCTTACGGAGGGACTGCAGGAGCCGCTTTTTCTACCGTGGTTTGTCACATCATTGCATTTACTATAGAATTTAAAATTTTAAGGGAAAATATCCATTTACAGTTTGATAAGAAGAAATTAATAGTAAAACCAGTTCTAGCAACTATTATGATGGGAATTGTTTCTTACACATTTTATCAATTTACTATTGGCACATTGGGAAATAGAATAACCACAATTTTGACCTTAATGTTAGCAGTAATAGTTTATATTATTAGTGTAATTTTACTACATGTTTTTTCAAAAGAGGAGATTTTTAGGCTTCCCTATGGAGAAAAAATTTATATTTTTTTAAAAAGAGCAAGGCTCTATAGAAAAGCGTGAAACCCAGTAAAATCAACACTTACAGAAAACAAAGCAACGCAAACCCTTATAAAAAGCGTGACCTAGCTAAAAAAATAAATAAAAAAAAGAAGGATTTTGAAAAAGAATGACGAATAATGATAATAGTAGATATTATTAGCAATCTACAACATTTAAAAATCTTATAGGAGGTAATGTTAAATGAACAAATCAGAATTAATCGCAGCTATGGCAGCAAAAACAGGAGAAACAAAAAAAGATGCAGAAGTAGCATTAAACGCATTTGTTAGTGTTGTAACAGACGCATTAGTAAAAGGAGATAAAGTTCAATTAGTTGGATTTGGATCTTTTGAAGTAAGAAAAAGAGCTGCTAGAAAAGGAAGAAACCCACAAACTAAAGAAGAAATCAAAATTCCTGCTTCTAAAGCACCTGTTTTCAAAGCTGGAAAAGCATTAAAAGATTTAGTAAACAAAAAATAAGATGGTAATTTATATAAATTATATGAATTCATATTTTAAAATCGGCCAAAGGGAAAAACCCTTTTGGTCGATTTTCTGTTTCAACCATTGGGGACGTTCCTTTTTGGTAAATTTTCAGCCAAAAAGGAACGTCCCTCTTGGCTGAATTAATTAATTGTGATATAATCTGAAAAACAAAATATAATAATATAAAATAAGTAAGCAAAGAAGGGAAAAATATGTATAGAGATACTTATATTGAGATAAATGTAGACCATTTACAACATAATGTAAAGGAGATTATTCAAAAATATCCAGAATATCAATACTATTTTGGAGTAGTAAAAGGAAATGCCTATGGCCATAGTGATAAAATAGCTAAATATTTAGTAGAATGTGGCATTAATTATTTTGCAGTTGCCTCTTTAGAAGAGGCAATGAGTTTACGAAAAGATGGTGTTACCATTCCTATTTTGTGTTTAGAACCAATAGATATGGAATTTTTAGATGTTTGTATTGCCAATAACATTACCATTACCGTTCACAGCATGGAATATTTTAAGCAACTTATACAAAAAGAGATTCAAAAACCTTTAAAAGTGCATCTTAAAATTGACAGTGGCTTATGTAGATTAGGTTTGAATAATAAAGATGAGATAAAATTAGTAGTAGATGAATTAAGAAAAAAGCCAAATGTTCTTTTGGAAGGTATTTTTACCCATTTTGCTACTGATGGTATTTATGATGTTTCTTGGGATAACCAAATGAATAGCTTCCAAGAACTTACCTCTGAAATTGATTTAACACAAATTCCAATTGTACATTTGGGAAGAAGCCAAACTTTATTAAATCATGATAAAATTCCTTTTGCTAACGGAATTCGTTTAGGAATTATTTTATATGGTTATAACACAACTCCAAAGCCATTACCGAAAGATTTTTGGAATACATTAAGAAAGTGGAAAAGAGCATATTACCATAAAAAACATCACATTAGTCCTACCACAACAGATATTGATATTGATTTGAAAACAGCATTTTCTTTATATAGTGAAGTAATGCAAGTAAAGAAAATAAAAAAAGGCAGTTTTGTGGGTTATGGAAGAGTTTATGAAGCACAAGAAGATATGTATGTGGCAATTATTCCTATTGGATATGCAGATGGATTTTCTAGAAAAAATAGAGGAAGACCAATTTTAATAAATGGAAAAAGATATTCTTTAATTGGGGAAGTAAATATGGGAATGATAATTGCTAAGGTAGATGAGACAGTTCATGAAAAAGATACCGTTACTTTAATTGGAGAAGGTCTTCCAATGCAAGAAGTAGTAAAATATATTGGAACAAGTGTGTATGAAGGATCTTGTATGTTTAACGACTGGATACCAAGAGTATTAGTAAAAAATGGAGAAATTGTTGAAATTGATGAACGTAAATAAAAAATAGAGAAAAGTTAAAAATAGAAAGTAGTACAAGTGTAAGATAAACAATATTTTTAAAATGCAAAAATCAAACAAAAAAAGAAGAAAGAGGAAAAAGATGGAACCAAATTTTGATGTACTAATTTTAGGAAGTGATTTTAATGCTTATTATATGGCAAGATGTTACCATGAAATTTATCACAAAAAGGTAGATGTTATTGCCAAGAAAGCAGTAGGGGTTGTTTCTTATAGTAAGATTGTTAATTTTAAAGAAGTAGAAAACTTTGAAAGTGCGGAAACTTTTGTTACTACTTTAAATGATTATGCAAAAAATAAAGAGGTAGAAAAAATTATATTAATTGGAACTAGTGATGAATTAGTTCGATTAATTATTGAAAACAAAGAAAAACTAAGTCCTAAGTATGTGCATAATTATCCAAGCCTTGATATTTTAAATCATTTACTAGTAAAAGATGTTTTTTATCAAACTTTTGAAAATAGTGAACTAGATATTCCAAAAACCTATAATTATCCATGTGGTGTGCAAGAAGCAATAGACGAAGAAAAAATAAAGCAGTTGCAATATCCTTTAATTGTAAAACCAGGAAATAATATAGAATATCATCAACATAAATTTGAAGGAATGTATAAAGTATTTAAGGTATTTTCTAGAGAAGAATTACAAAATGTAATAGACAAAATAGAAGCCTCTGGGTACCATAGTAATTTAGTTATACAAGAGTTTATTCCTGGAGATGATTGTGCTCTTTATGACTGTGTATTTTATTGTAGTAAAGAGAAAAAAGTACAACTAATTACTTTTGCACAAATAGGATTACAAGAAAGAAATCCAGGTGGAATAGGCAACTGCACTTTATTAGTGAATGGTTTTGACGAACATGGAAACCACCAAGAAGAAATTGTAAAGCCCTTAAAAGCTTTTATGGAAAGAATTGGCTACCAAGGATTTGCAGAATTTGACTTAAAATATGATAGTAGAACCAAAACCTATAAAGTATTAGAAATTAATCCTAGACAAGCTAGGTGCAGTTATTATTTAGCTGCTTGTGGCCATAATTTAGTACAATACTTAATTGATGATTTAATTTATCATAAAGAAAAACCATGTGTTTTAATGAAGGACAAGATGGTACTAAGTTTTGTTCCAAAAAGTGTTATCAAAAAATATGTAACAAGTAAACCTTTAAAAGAAGAAATATTAAGATTAATGAAACAAGGAAAAATCGTAAATCCTTTAAAATATAAAAAAGATACTTCCATCAAAAGAAGATTATATTTAATAGCAAAAGATTTTAATTACAAAAGAAAATATAAAAAATTAACTTGGTAGAATAAATAGCACATTAAAAAAATTAATACAAAGTGTTGAAAGTGTTAGAATTGTTTTTGTGTTAAAAGTGTTAGAATTGTCTTTTGAAATTTTTAAGGCCTTGCGTGGGCGACCATTGTGACAGCTGTTCGAGGCTTTAATGCCGAGTTACAGCTGTCCAAAAGGGGAAAGGTTTTAAAAATTGAAAAAGACAATTCTAACACTTTTTCTATACAATGAGATTAAATTTCCTTTGGCTGTGCATATTAGCAAATCAAAATGCTACAAATGGCAAAGCTACTTCTCTTAATAAAATAAATTTAGTCCAATTTTGCGCACTTCCTTTTTCAATTCTTAAACTTTTTGTTACTTTTTCAAAAATTTTCTATTTCCTGTATAATTTCTTTTCCTGTCATTTCACAAGGAATATTAATTCTTTTAATATAATTGGTATTGAAATCTTTAAAATTATTAATTCCAATATCATATATCTGAAAATCAATTCCATTATTTTTTAAAGCTCTTACAGTTTCATTTGTATAAGCACCATAAGGATAAGCAAACACCTTTAAAGCTTGTTTTCCTAAATGTTCTTCTATTATTTCATAGGACTTTGTGACATCATCACGAATTTCTCGAACAGGGAGTTTGTTATAAAAAACATGTTTAGTGCTATGACTACCTATTTCTACTAATCCACTGTTTTGCATTTCTAAACATTCTTCCCATCCTAAATATTTTATTTCATCTATTTCTTTTCCAATCTTATCAGTTACAATAAAAATAGAAGCTTTTATATGATACTTTTTCAAAATAGGGTAGATATATTCATAATTACTGTAATAGCCATCATCAAAAGTAATAAGAATTGGCTTATCTGGAAGCTTACTAATGCCTCTATTTGCTTCATCTAATTCTTTCATGGATAAAAATGTATATCCATGATTTAATAGAGCCTGAATATTTTCCTCAAAGCTTTTTGGAGTATTAATATATTGGAAATTGTCTGGGTCTGTTTCTGGCACTGTAGTTACAAAATTATGATAAAGTAATATTGGAATGACAACATTAGGTCTTTGTTTATATTGATAATATTGAAAAGTACATATGGAAAAAACTACTATCACTAATAAACAAAAAATGATGATTAACTTTTTTTTCTTCACACAAATTCACCTCTCTATATGATATTCATTTTAGACATATTTTGATACTTATCACCATTTTTCGACACTCCTCATAAGATACAGTGAGGTGAGAAAAATGTTTTTAATAACAATAATGATTTCATTATTATGTCTTATAATTTCAATTTGTATTAACATTAATTGGATAAATGATATCGCTTGCTATTTTGGCTATTTTTTAGCAATTTATCTTGTAACTTTTATTGCTATTGTACCAGGTTTTAATTATGTTTTTAACCTTATTAGCTTACTGTTTGAGAAAAAAGACAAAAAAACATGTCCAAAAAAAGAAGAAGATGTTACCATTTTAATACCAGTCTATAATGCAAAAGAATCAATAAAAGAGACATTAGAATCTATTCAAAAGCAAAAATATTGTGGAAAAATTTGCGTGAAAATCATAGATGATGGTTCAACAGATGGAACACTAGAATTACTACAATCCATGGACTTGGGTCCTAACACAACTATTATAGAAGTAGAGCATAAAGGAAAAGCAGAAGCCTTAAATAAGGGGCTACAAGAAGTAACTACTAAGTATACAATTACAATTGATGGCGATACTACTTTACATCCTTTAGCAGTCAGAAACATTATGAAACAATTAATGAACTCGAATGAAAAAACGGCAGCTGTAGCAGGATGTCTATTTGTGAAAAATGCAAAAAAGAGCTTTATTACAAAGTTACAAGAATGGGACTATACTTTAGGAATATTTGGTGTAAAATTAGTTCAAGGAAATTACAACTCAACACTAGTTGCACAAGGAGCTTTTAGTGCCTATAAAACCAAATTATTAAAAGAAATTGGTGGTTGGAAAAACTGTGTAGGAGAAGATATTGTTTTAACTTGGCAATTATTAGCAAAAGGGTATGAAACCAATTTTGCCAAAAATGCAATTGCATATACAGAAGTTCCAGAAAAACTAAAAGACCTAGGAAAACAAAGAAAAAGATGGGCAAGAGGGATGATAGAAGCATTTAAAAATGTAAAAGTATTTCGAGCCAAAAAATTAAATTTAAAATCTAAATTTTTAATGTTTTTAGATTTATTCTTCCCATTTATCGATCTTGCACTTCTCATTTTTGTACCACTTGGACTAATTTTATTAGCATTAGGAAATCCATTATTAATTAGCTGGATATCTTTACTAGTCATTCCTTTAGGCTTACTACTTTGTTTAGTGATTGAAATTAGAAGAAAGAATATGCTAAAAGAAATTGATTGCAAATTAGAAAGAAGAAGTATATTAGCATTTATTGTATATGTTTTAGTATATGCAGTAATTCTAGCACCTTGTTGTTTAGCAGGATATATTTCAGAATTATGTAATTGCAAAAAGAAGTGGTAATTATTTAAATTACTAAAAAACTTTTAACAATAAAAATGTCCTACACTCAAGTAGGACATTTTTGTATTTTGGAATTTCATAGCTTATTTAAGATATCAATTAATATTTGTTGTAGATTAATTGCTTGGTTTTCATCTAATTCTTCTAATAATAATTCATTGTTAGATATTATTCTAATCCCTATACAAGGAACTTTAAATTTATTGCATACGGAATAAGTTCCTATGCTTTCCATATCTTCGCATAGAGTATGAAATGTATCATTTATCCAAACAATTCTATCATATTCCCTATTAAATACATCTCCACTACCTAAAATGCCTCTATACACTTTATTTTTAGTATTAGAGCTAAGACTTTTTTCAACAATATCTACTAATTTCAAATTTGCCTGTTGTATATCTTTAGCACGTTTATCTGGTTTCCATTCAAATGGATTAGAGCCTTCTCCTTTACTTTTAATAGGCATACTATAAGAATTAATATTGCAACATTTTTCTCCTATTACAATATCACCTACATGTAAATCTTTTCTATGTGCTCCTGCAATGCCTTGATTAATAACCATATCAGGATTAAAATTTGTAATTCCTATACTAGTTGCCGTTGTTGCATTAATTGTTCCAATAAAAGTTTTAGATACTACTATTTTCTTATTATTAATTGTTCCTTCATAAAATTCATAGCCCGCAATTTGTGTAAGTTTCCTGTCTTTTAATAAATGAATAATATATTGTACTTCTATATCCATTGCTCCTTGTATTAAAATAACTTTATTGTTCCCTAATTTTTCCATATGCAAAAAAATCCTTTCTAAATTAATTTTTATAATAAGTATTTCTTTTTTTATTATTGTTACTTAAAATATATTTTCAAGATTTCCTTCAAAAATGAGAAGTTTATTATAATAAAAAATCTGCTAAAATACAATATAATTTAGCAGATATTAGAACTTTTTCACTTCTCGTACGAAAAACTACTAAAAATAAAAATGAAAATATCTAGCCATTTTGAATAAAAATGTGTTATAATAAATAATATAAATGAAAAAAGGAGATGAAGAATTATGACGATGAAACAAAAAGAATTATATAATGTAATTGAAAGTTTGCCCGAAGAATTATCAAACAAAGTTATAGATTATATAGAATATCTTAAATTTTCTTATATGACCAATAAAGCTCCTGACGATTTAATTATAAAAGATGATAAAGACTTATTGAATAAATTAAAAAAAGGTATGGAAGATACTGAAAACGGAAAAGTATGTTCTGTTGAAGAAGCATTTGAAGAAGTAAAAGAAATTTTAGCAAACTAAATGGAGGTTTTGTCATTGGAAAAATAAATTATAAGTAAAATAAGCATACATATTATAATGTATGTTTATTTTTTATATATTAGAAAATCAGCTTTTTAAAAATTAAAACACCAAGTTTGAATCTTCCGAAACACTTGGTGTTCTAATGGTGCCAACGAAGTAGTTATCTACAACTTTTTTGGCTCTCTTGACGATTGATACAAATATCAATCAATTTTCTAAAGTATATCATATTTTCAATAAATTACAATAAAATCATAACAATTTATCAAAAATATATTTAGGGATAAAAACACGGCTGGCTATAAGTTGTATAACCAGTCGTGAAATGTTTAAGTTTCCTCCTTGTCACCTTTCCAAAACATGGAACAGTCATTATCAATAGACCACTTTGCCAATTCAGGCTCTTGTTCTTCTCTAAATTCTTCATAAGATTTGCTACTAATCTCTTCAAAACTGAAAGTCTTGTAAACTTTAGCTTTGTAAATTTCGTGCAATTTCCTAATCGGATATTGGCGAGAGCTATATGTGTCAAAAGCCCAGCCGTTGTTTACGTAGAGAACATGCATCGTGAAGTCTTTTCCATCATTTTCTTCGTCATCATGTGGCGAAAACTTCTTTACTGCAAGAAATTCTATAGAACCCATTTTTAGAGCTTTACATATTTCGAAGCAAATTGAGTAGCAATATCCCCGACACATTTGCGTTGCAATAAATGCATACAATTTTTCGTTTGCCTGCTTGATAGCATTAAACTCGTTTTTACAAATAGCTTTGCCTTTTGTTGTGCATACTAAAAAGTATATTTTTTCTGCCAGCAACTGTGAGAATCCAAACATAGCTCTTTTAAATACCTTCATAGATACTAGCAATCCAACAAAGCATATCAGCATAAAAACTATAATTGCTATATTAGTAGTCATAGAAAAATCAATATCTTCACATACATCAATTATAAATAATGGAATGAATGGGAAAATATAGGCGACTGCCCAAAACATAAAGCAAAGTAACTCAATTATGTGTTGCTTTGAAGTTAGTTGCAAAAGCATATCTTGTGACTCTTTGTCAAACTCCTTGTAAATGGTCTTCCGCATAAAATACTTAATCATTTTTTACCAACCTTTCTGTAATAGAATTTTAAAGTTACATAATATAATTATATCATACATTTTGTATATTTTCAACTCATATACATATTTAGAGTAAAAGTGAATGATTTCGAGTCATTCACTTCATAAATTTTTATACATAAATCAATTCACTAAAAACAATTTCTTCTGCTTGTGCTTTAATAGAGTTCATTGTACCTACCCAATAAAGCATATCTGTACTTTTCATATCTTCGGTCAAATCGCTTTTGGCTTTTAAATCGCTGACAATCTGTCCAACTCTATTATCTGCCGTTTCTTGTATTTCTTTTAAATGTGTGTTTAGTGTCCCATTCATAAACATTATAGCATATTCAGCTTTTTTGTGTTCTTTCAAATACTTTAAATCTCATTCTACCATATTTATTTAAAACAATCTTTTCTTGTTTTGGTGCCATTATATTTGGAATATAATAATCTCCCTCTAAATGATATTCAATCCCTGTTCTTTCATCTATTTTTGTTTTTGGTAATTCATTATTCATAACCTTTTTTCCTCCTTTTAAAATCTGGTATCATTATTTTTCTTTTTACTCTTATTCTGCTTGTTTTCATCTGAAATAGTTACTCTTCTAGCAATGTTATTTGCAATTTCATTGTCATTGTCGTCAAATATGCCATTCTTATATAAATCATCACTAACAATTTTGTAATTCTCATTTTTATCATAACAAATTCTTTTATGAAAGTGTTCCATAATACTACGCCAAAAATTTTTAAATTTTTTCAGTTCTTGTTTTATTTTTTCCTTTTCAGACTGTAATTTGTTTATTATTTTATCTTTAGTTGATAATTTATTTTTTAGATTACTAATTTCATCATCTTTTAACTCTAACTGATATTTTAGAGAACGATTTTCTTGTGCTATCTCAAAAGAATTATGCTCAAAATCCTTAATTGCTATATTTAAGTCATTTACACTTCTAACAGTTTTAGTAATATCTTTTACGTCTTTAGTATAATTTTTAAGTTTCTGGACATCCTCGTTTGAAATAACCATATTATTTTTGTTTAGTTTAGTGGGTTTTAAATTGTCTAATATTGCATTAACATCTTTACTATAATTATCAAGTTGTTTTGTTTGATTATTAGCTTTTGCAAGTTTTTGTCCTTTCTGTTCTAGTTGTTTCTTTATTTTTCTATAATCTCCCATATCCTTAACATTTATATCTTGATTTCTGCCTTTTTGTTTTTCTTTTAATTTTGTATCAACTTCATAAAACTTGTTATATGACTTAATACAAGCATTTCGCATTTTATCTTGTATTTCAGTTAATGAGGTTTTAGTAAATACTTGTGATTTTCCCACTTGCTTTTTCATTCCTCTTTTGCAATTCTCAATAATTGGTACTCCTACAATGTGTAAATGAGGTGAGGTTTCATCAAAATGTATTGTAGCATTTGCTATTTTAAAAGTTGGTACAATTTTAGTTAAATCCTTTATTTGTTCATTATATACATCAATCATTTTTAATCTATATTCTTGGTCTTTATAATTCCAGAAATCCATATCTCCAAGTTCTATTATGATTTCACAAGCTATATCATTTTGTGAATCGCATACTTTTTTGAAATAATCTTCAATTTTTCTATCTTCACGAGTTTGTTTGTTATTATATTCTAGTTTTGCTTTTTCAAATTCATCTAAATATACTTGCTTAACATCATTTACAATATCATTTGTTCCATAAATCGTTCTAATTAATTCTCTTTGATTATCATAATCTCTTAAATTATGCTTATTAACTCTTGATAAATCGTTAGCATTTTGAATTGCATTATTAGAAAGAGAAGTAGTACCTGATACATTTCCTTTGGAAACTTTCTTTGCCAATTTGCTTTTGTTTTTATCACTACCCAAGTGAAAAGAATACGCTAATTCTTGCTCCAATAAAACCACCTCCTTGAACTTGCTTCGAAGCACAGGACTTTGACTCTGTCATAAGTCCTAACCCCCTATGAGTTATGACGTACCATCATAACTCGGGGGCTCTGCGAGGCAATAAAATTTATATTCTCAAGATAAATTTTATTCAAATTAACTATCGCCACTTTCATTTTTACTTCGTAAAAACAAAACGTGCCACGTTAATTTGATTGTTGCAACATAGCTAATATTTTTAGTTTAGTTGCAACAATTATTCTGTATCTCCTTCGCAGAATTTTACTGGTTTTACACCTACTGAAATAGGTGATGGCTCTTTAGTGTAAATTACACTATCATTGCCTTCATCTGGAATATAATCAAATGCAGTATCAAATTCTTGCATTTGGAATTTATCTTCTTCACGAATATAGATTATTCCAAATTCATAGGTTTCCATTTTATTATCTGGATCTAATTTGTAGTAATCTTTTAAAGGAAATACTCTAACAATAGCAGAATTATCTTCCTTGAAATTGAAATAGAATACTTGCTTTTCTACATAGTAAGTTGCCTCTGTATAACCAACATCATAATATTGTCTTAATCTCATAATTATTTCGCCAACTTCTTCTTCAGCTAGATAATTACTAAATCTAATATTACCAAGCACATTACCAAATATTGCAGGTTTTGTAGTATCTATATAACCTTTATCAAATAGTTCTTGACAAGGTTTGCAGATTGATTCTCTAAAATTTATTTGTTTAACGGAAACTTCGTTACCAATTAACTCTAGTTCAATATCATCAACATATTTCATTATTAATTCTGCTTGTTCTTGTCTAGTATAATCTTTCCAAGTTTTAGTTCTTTCTTGATATTCTTTATCTAATTTAATTTTGTTAATAAAATCAATATCTCTTTTTAATAATATATCTTTTGGTGTAAATCTTAATTCTTCTACACAATCAGTAGTATCTAATTTACTTTCTAGTTCGCTAATTGCTTTTTCAACTATTTTCTTTTCTTCGTTATATTCTTTTAATTCAAAAACTCCATTGATATATGCTTTTTTAATTCTTTCAAGTTTGCTTTTATGCTCGTTTATTTCTTTCTCTAATTGTTCTTTAGGCTCATCAAATTTTTGCTTTATCATAGGCAAAAAGAATTGATTTACAACAGAGTCATATTCTGTTAATTCATCTATAAATTGAATAAAGTAATCATTTATAACTTTTTCTTTGAATTCGATTTTGCAATCATTACAGTAATAATAAAAATAGGTATTACCATTTTTCTTTGTAGTAGCTTTACCACCTAAAATTCTGCCACATTTAGGACATTTTAATTTTTGTAAATATAAATATGTTAATGTTCTCTTATAACTTCTTGAATTTTTCTTTTTTTGTACTTGGCAATCTTCCCACATTTCTTTTGAGATAATAGGCTCTACTACATCTTCATAATAGGTAGGGTGTTTCGTTCTTTTACCGTGAACAAAATCTCCTTTGTATATTTCATTTTCAAGAATAGTAACAATGGTTGAATCTCTCCAATTTTCTTTACCTAATACTTTTTCTTCATTAAATAAATTGCTGATTTTTTGATAAGAATAACCGTTGTAATATAAATCAAATATTCTAACTACAATGTCTTTAGTAGAATAATCAATTACTAATTTCTTATCTTCGTGTTTATAACCTAATGGAGCAATATGAGGAATATGACCACATTTAATTGCACCAGCTAAACCGATTTTAGTTCTTTCGCTAGTTCTCTCAATTTCATTTTGACTAACACTCATTAAAAGTCTTGAAATCATTTTTCCATTTGCACTTGTTGTATTTATTTCATCATTAACACAGTCTAAATAAGCATTATTCTCATCTAAAAAAGTCATTAGATTTTCCCAGTCATAAATACTTCTAGTTATTCTATCTAGTTTTAAAGCAACAATAGTATTTATCTTTTTAGCTTTAATATCATCTTTTAATCTTTCAAATTCTGGTCTATGATTACCAGTTTTAGCACTTATTCCAGCATCTTCGTAATAATCAATTATTTCATAACCTTTAAATTTACAAAAAGATTCTAATCGTTCTCTTTGCTCTGGTAAACTAAAACCTTCACGAGCTTGGTCTTCTGTTGATACTCTCATATATAACCCACATTTTTTCTTTTCATCTTTCAATTTGCATAACCTCCTAACAAAAAAGAGACATCAAAGTACATACGAGTACCATTGACATCTCTTAAAATCTCTTTACCACAAAATAAAATACAATATAATTGTAATATAATATAAATTTTTCAAAGTACACGTAATTGTATAGTTCTTTACGAACAACTATACATAATCAATTGCCTATATTATATCACGATTTAAGGAAATGTCAATTATTTACAATTATATGTTTTTCAAATATTCTTCTAACTCTGATAGTTTAATCTTTTTAGTCAAATTTGAGATATACACATCATTTGAGTAATTAAAAACTAAAAAAGTAATATTTTTAATAATAACTCTATGTGGTTCAATATATGTAAGGTTAGTTTTTTCTAATTTTCTAATGCTACCATTTATAAAAGTAGGAGTAACTTTAGAAAACTCACATATAAAGTCAATTCGTTGTTTTAGACATTTCTCAAATTGTAATTCTTGCTTAATAATTTTCATTTTTTCACACCATCCTTTCGTTTGGATGATTTTCATATTGTTTATAGACAACAAAAAAATCAACCAGATTTTATTTTCTGATTGATTTTGTATCAATTACGTTCTATTAGTTCGAACAGAAACGTCATTGGTGCAGATGGGAGAAATCAAATCCTCGCAAGTAGCTATTTAAAAGCATATTTCTAATTAAATCCGAGCATATTTCGAGCAAAACAAATAAAATGAATAAGGTTATATAATTTTAAAAAATATTAAAAAAGGTTTAATTATCTTCTAATATTCTTCTATATTGATATTTGTTACTTTATATTTTTTTCTCCTACCTCACACCATCTAGCAATGCAATTACTCACTTCAAACAAAAGTTTTTTTATTATTAATTTTTATAAATCTAATATAGATAATTATATATTAAATATCTTATATTTGTCAATGATATAAGTATTTTTACGCTATAAGTGTGATAAACATTCTACATTTGCAATTAATTGACTAGTTATCTATTATTATCATTACCCCTACCGTTATTTTTTAAGTAAAATTTATTTTTGTCTTTATTAAATTCTATAGTTTGCTTCACTTCCTCTGGTAATAAATCAGCATATTGTGATATAAGTTTTCTGCAGTTATAATTCTTTAAACTTCCTATTTGTGAATTAGTTTTAGCTAAAAGGCTATTAGTTCCTTCGTACTTTATATCTTTTGCTTTTTGCCATATTCTCATTGCAACTTGTCTATTCGGCTTTTGGTATCCATATGGATATGATACTTTGCCTAAAAATGGCACACCATGATATGCAGTGTCTATCCTTGTTTTCTTCATATTTATTGTTTGATTAGTTTCTTTCAATTTTTCCATAATTAATGGTAATGCCTCAAACAATTCTTGTTTATCATTAGATAAAATAACTATGTCGTCAACATATCTTACATAACATTTTAATTTTAGTTCATTTATAACATAACTATCAAAATCAGCTAAATTCAAATTACTTGCTGCTTGCGCTGTTAAATTTCCTATTGCCATGCCATATTCAGATGCCGGATTCATTTTTCTTCTGTCCGGTACCTTTTCTCTCATTTTTTCACTACATTTATAGTTGCAATTTATTGCTGGATTATTTTCGAATATAATTGGTGTTAAATATAGTAACAAGCTTTTGTATTTTCCTCTATAGTCATTTAATATTAAATTTAAAAACTTTTTACTAATTTGTTTTCTATCTATAGACATAAAATATCCTGATAAATCAATTTTTAAGAAGAAACAATTTTCTTTTCCAAACTTTGACGTTGTAGAAAGAAATTTCTTTAAAAGCTGTAATGCATAATCGTTACCTCTTCCCTTTCTACACGAACAACAACCATCTACAAGTTTTTCTTCTAATATATCTTGCACTTCTCTCATATAAAAGTGTTGTACAACTCTATCGCTAAATTGTGCTGCATAGATTTCTCTTAAAGCTGGGTCAGTGATAACATAACAATTTGATGCTTCTGGATTATAATTACGATTATTTAATTTATCTAATGTTTTTAATAAATTTTTGCATAGTTCTTCATTAGTAAAATTATATGTTCCATATTTCTTTTTCTTATTTTTTAAACATAGTCTATATGCTTCATATAATACTTCAAATGTTAGTTCTTCTTCCATATTATCCCCTATTTTAAAAAATGCTTATTCCTGTTTTGGAAAAAGCATTTTTAAATTAATATAATGAAACTCGCACTCAAGCGCACATAGTTGTTGTTATTTACATTGTTGTTATTCATGTACCCATTATTAAAGTTTGCGTTCCACGCGTTGTTTGTATTGTTCTGTGACGACGACCAACACCAGTCAGAAACCTAACAGAAACAATGGGCAATAAGATTTCTATATTGTTCTAACTTTTGAGAATACCAATTTCTGGTGGAACAATCACTTTCATTATATTAAATATCTTTTATTTAAATAACAAAAGTTTGCTAATCTTACCTATTGGCGGATATAGCCTCTTCTATAGCAGCTAACCATTTATCTATATTTTTATCTATTTCTACCTGTTTTCTTATTAGTTCGGTTATTTCTCCAGGTGTAATAGCTTTATTTATCATTAAAAATCTAATATCTGTCCACACTTCTATTTTAATTATTTTTTTAGCTTGTAAAAGACACATATATTGCTCTTCTAAATTATTAGATAAAAGTGCTTCCATTGTTTTTTTCTCTACTATTAATATGTTTTTGTTTAAATCTTCTTGTACAAAAACTAATCCTTTGGCAATACCTCTTCTAGTAATTTTATCATTAATAAAAATAGATAAATCGTCTAGTTTTATATGTAACGGCGCTTGTCTATTTCTTTTATATATTTCTTGATTTATATTTTTAGTTGCAGTATCTATTTTTGTCTGTGTCCAATGATTTTTCTTGATTTTCTTCTGCTCTTCCATATAAATTTTCCTTACTTATACTCTTTAATCTGATAGCTTCTCACGAAGCTTTATCAGATTAAAGGTAAGACATTATTCACATAATGTCTTTATATACTTTCTAATTTTTTACAAAATTAGAAAGTCGCACTCAAGCGCACACAGCCGATGTAATTTACATTGTCGTAATTCATGTACCCATCATTAAAGAATGCGACCCAAGCGTTGATTGAAATGTTCTGTGACGACGACCAACACCAGTCAGAAAGGCCGTAGTTTACATAATTGTCTGTTGTTATTCCTAAATTATCTCCAAACGCTCCCCATTCGCCTCTTGATGGGACAAACCAGCCTTCTGCCACTTTATCTTGTATTGCTCCCCACATATCTAAATATGTTCCATTATCATTTTGTGCGCCATATGCACTACTATTCCATTTTGCTATCATTGCTTCTGTATTAGCTTTTCCTGTTCCAAAATCTAGAGAAGTCGCTGTTGCATAGTCATCCATATTTCCATATGCGGCATCATACCAACAATAATATGTTCCTGTATTAAAATCTTCTAATGCCATTACATAAAACCTGTCTTCTCCCTCTCCGTCTATTGCTGTTAATACGTCTTTTGTTCCAAATGGTCCTTCATAATTTGTTTGACTTATATAATAATCCTTTGTATTTGTCTTCGCTGTATATGAATATGTTCCGTCACTATCCGTCCACTGTCCACTTTTAGAAACAGCTAAATCTGCATATATTACACCATCTGGTGTGCCATTTCCATCTATATCTGCATAATATCCAACTTTTGGTTCTACTTTATCTATTGGTGGCTCTTCAGGTTCTTCTGGTTCTGGTGGCGTTGGTTCTTCTGCCATTATATTAGTAAATTCGCTCATTAAGCTATTTAATCCTTGTTGTTCTTCCAATGTTGCTTGTTCTGTTAAATCTTTTGCTTGTTGTGCCCTTTGTATTAAACCTCCTTCTCCTAACACTACATTTAGTGTTACAGTTGCTAATATTATTAGTATTACTACGGTTATTACTAATGCTATTAGCGTAATACCTTTTTCTTTTTGTGCTTTCATTTCTTTTATCCTCCTTATGTTCATTTATATATTTTTTACAATTTTAATCAATGCCATTCTATCACAACGTTTTCTCCTTTTCAACATATTATTAAAATTGTAACATAAATGTAATATTTTATTACATTTTGTTTTATTTTATACTTTTTCATTAGCCTAAAAAAGAACTTATATTTTTTATAAGTCCTTCGCTTTTATTTATATTATTTTTTTCCCTTTTTCTAATGCTTCTAATACTAGTTGTACCCCATCACAGAAACCACTTTTATAAAACTTTTCGTTGTCGTAAGCAGCTAAAGAATTTTGCCTTTTCAAATATCCTTCCAGTCTTTCTAAAATAAATTCTCTAGTATTATTAAAATGAGGTGGTAAGTTTTTAATAGCTACTAATAAGTCTTCATAAGTTATAGGATTATTCTTATTTATTTCTTTTATGTTTTCAGTATCAATATTGGTATATTGATATAGGCTATCCTCTCTTTCCCTATAAATTGTGTCTAATAATGAATTATTCATAAAATCTGCTATATTTACTTTTTTATTCATAGTATCCCTTCTTCCTTTTTATTATGGCTCTCATAATATATTAACATGAATTACATGATAATATCAACAAAAAATATATAAAAATTCAAAAAAGGTGTGATTTTTGTGAATAAATATAAAGATAGAAGTAATATTTCCGGAAAAATTATACATGAAAGAAGAATTGAACATAATTTATCTCTTGAGAAGTTATCAAATAAACTTGAACTGCAAGGAATAACCTTATATCCAAACGATATTTATTTGATAGAAAAAGAACAAAGAATTGTAAAAGATTTTGAATTAATGGCGATATGTAAAATACTTGAAATAGACACTAAAGATATAAAAGCAGAATTATAAATATTATTCATTTATAAATTCTACTTTTATTATTCGTGCAATTTCTTCAATGATACTTTTATTAGTAAAGTAATAGCTATCATATTCAAAACCGAAAACATTTTGAAAGTTTTGAACTGCTTTTTCTTCATTTCTACTATTTAAAGCATAAGATATATCATTTTTTACTTGTTTTGGAGTAATATTGCCATATATATGCGAAATCTTTTCATAAACATTATTAATAATAACAATATCATTATCTGCCATTAATATTAGTTGGACAGCTTTATTAATATATTTTGTACCTCTATGACTTGTGTTCAAACCGATAGAACGCAAAATATTAAATATTGTTATAACTTGTTTAGAACCAATTTTAATATTGTTTCTAGTTTTTGACATAGTATATTACCTCCAAAATTCTGTAAACAAAATTCATTTCTGTAATATTAATATATCAAATTTATGTAAACATAACAATTTTATAAAATCTGCACTACGTGCATATAAAATTGCATATTATGCAGATTTTTAACGTGATTTTTTAAATTATAATATAAAAAAATTACTATTCTACCCACTTTTTTATATTTTTTATAAAATAATGCACCTATTGCAGATTTCAAAAAAAGACACGGGAGAATACGCTTAATCCCGTGTTTTACTTTAAGTCTTAATCCTTAAAGCATTCATTAATCTAACTATTACGACTAGATTAGATTAACTATTTTTATTATACAACAAATTTATCTGATTTTCAATAATTTTACATAAGAATTGGGGGTAACTGTTCCCCCAATAGCCGAATGGCTATTTTGTAAAATACGTGAACTTATCCACCAGGGCTTCCGTCCACCTAAACACATTAAATGTTTCATAGCGTATTCTCCCGTTTTATAAATTCTTTTAGTAAAAATTCAATGATAATACGAAAAAATAAGCTATTAACTTAAATCTTGTATATAAATAGTCTAGGCAGTCGTAATACCCAGTTTAAATCATTGAACAGCAAGCATTACGCCTGTGGAATAGACTAATTAATTAAGATTTTAGCCATTCTTTTTACTATAAAGTTACATTAATTATAGCACATTTTCATGTTAAATTCAATGTATCCCTTTAGTTACAATAGTTACACGTGTAGGTTAGTCAATGATGTGTCACAATTTATTAAAAAATATATACTTTGAAATATCAAAATATATGACTGCGTTTTTACTTTACATTTTATTTGCCATATATTCCAATAGTTTTTCCTTTGGACTCATCCATTTTAATGGTCTCATTGGAAAATTATTGTATTCTATTAGCCATCTTTTTCCTTTTTCTTTTAAATCTTCTAAACTTACAAATACTCTTTTGTAGTAAAATCTTTCTTGATCTTTCCTGTGACTTCTTTCTACTTTTCCATTTTGGCTTGGTGTATGTGGTCTTATTAAACTATGCTCTATTTTTAATTCTTTTAATCTTTTTTCGAACATTGTCTTTTTATTTTTATTAAATCCTTTCCATGATAGTCTATTTGTAAATTCAAACCCATTATCTGTTTGTATTAATTTTATTTTAAATGGAAAATATCGTATTACTCTATTTACAAATATCGTTGATTCATATGTGTTATGTTCTTTACAGTAATACGTATATCTTAGTCTTGTATATTCATCTATTGCTGTATATTGATAATATCTTTCTCCTAATTCTTGTAGCTCTTTACTCATACATTCTCTTGGAACATATTTTACATCTATTTGTACTCTTTCTCCAGGATATTTTGCTATTGGAACTTCTGGAGCTTGTACTTTCTTAGCTTTACTTGGTGCTTTCTCATATATTCCTAATCTTCTCATCACATGGTACAAACCTTGTATTGTCCTTTTGTATCCTGCTCTTTTTAATTTTAACCATAATACTACTAAACCTGTTTCTTTATTATTTCTTTTGTAATTCTTTATTAGTTTAATTTCTTCTGCTGTATGCTCATTTGGATGATGTTTTGGCTTATGACTTTTATCTCTTAAACTTTCTATTGTTCCATCATATTGTTTTATCCATCTGTATACGGTTCTTCTGCTGATATCGAACCTTATTGCTGTTTTACTTACTCCATATTCTAAAGAAAATTTTATTACACTCTGTTTATATTTCATTTTTTGTGTTATACTATTTTTCATAGGAAATACCTCCGATTAGATAAATTTTTTGTGGTTAAAAACATTTTATCATATTTTTGGTATTTCCTATTTATTTTTTATTTGTTTTGTGACATATCTATTTTAAACCTATATCCCTTTAGTTACAATAGTTACACGTATTTATAAAGTTGAAAATAATTCCAAAAAATGATATAATTATAGTTGTATATGTATTTTGTTAAAGGAAGTGTTTATATGGCTGAATTTAATAAAACAGATTTTGGAGAAAGATTAAAAAAATATAGAAAAGATAAAGGGTTAAGCCAAGAAAATTTAGCTGCAGTTATTGGTAAAAATGCAACTACTATTGGTAGATTTGAAAAAGGACAATTAATTCCTAACGCGGAGCAAATATTTTTAATATGCAATGAACTAGAAATTAACGAGCAAGATTTATTTAATACAGATGAAAGAATACATACTAAAGAAAGTACTAATCCTTTTAAAGTTAAAACTCTATATGTGTATTACAATGGGTTCTATCCTACACGCAAAAGGTTTGATAAATGTAAATTTAAAATAAATATAATACAAAAATCAAATTATTGCGCAATAGAAATGGCAGACTATAAAACAAATAAAATATATCTATCAGGTCATATTGAAACAGATAATTTTATGGCATTTCTAAAATTCAATAACTATAAACCAACAAGTCCTAGACTTGAGTGCTCACAAATAAATGTTAATATAGGAAGTGGAACTGACAGACTGATGCGAGGTGTCTTATTTTGTACTAATGGAAAATATGAACCTAGCTGTAGAAAGTGTTTTATATCAAAAAAAGATATAGACTTTACCGATAGTATGTTAAAAGAATTGCAGTTTACTACTGAAGAATTTGAAAAAATGAAAGAGATAAATATATGCTATATAGATATAGAAAATAAAGAAGATTTTGAAGAATAACATATAGATACTTTGAATTATCTAATTTTAGAAATTCAAAGTATTTTTTATTTTATAAACGTAAATATAATTTTATAATTCAATAATGTATTGTTTTTACTACACTTTCAAGAATTTTTTGAAAGTGTATTTTTCAGTTTTTTTATTCTTTTTCTATTATTTTTATTCATTACTTGGATTTTCTATGCTTTTACGCTTTAAACCATTTTACCATGCTATTATTAGCCCAAGCTTAAGCCTATAGGTTATTAATAACCAATTAATATTTTAGGAGATAGAAATGAAAAAAATTAAGAAAATTAAAACAAAAGATAACTTGTTTATACATGGAATTATCAGTTTAGACGATAAGAAAAATCTAAAATACTTTGATAAGTTATCCTATGAAAATTATCTAAAAAATTTAAATATCGGAGATGATAAAAACAATGGAAAAAAGCGAAATTGTAATTATATATCAAGAACCAGGAAAAAATGCAATTCTAGAAAAAATAAAAAATGATATAGAAATATTTAGTAAATTAATAGGTCGGTCAAATTGAAATTATCCCTTATGAAGATATTGTCATTATATGTAATAAAGATAGAAAAAAGTTAGAACCTAATATATACATAAATACAAAATTTTTAGGTATTGGGGAAACTATAAGAGGAAATATAATTATAGCTTGTAATGAAAATAATAAATTTAAAACATTAAGTAAAACACAAGCTACACAATACATGAATTTTTTAAAAAATGCAAGCTTTAGTTATAAATCCATTATCAATACAACTTTTCCTCCTATTAAACACACAAATATTAATCCTAACACCAATAAAAATAGCGAAGTCTTAAAAATGATTTTAGATATTCAAATGATAATTTTAAATTTTATTAAGAAAAATAATTAGATAAAGAAGGTGCTAATATGGAAGATTTAAACAAACAGCTTATAAATGAAATAAATAATACTGATACAAAAAATATTATAATCGAAACTAAAGAAATTATGACACCAGAACAAATGCTAATTATAGAAGCCATGAAAAAAGTACAAAATCCTTTTGCAATGATTAAAGTAAAAGATGTTATAAGTGATTTAGGCGTTTGTGAAAATATAGGCTATAAAATTTTTCAAAGAAATGACTTTCCTTCAATTAACATAGGAAAGAATAATCAAATAATGTTACTTGCTTACTTACTTTGGAAAATGAATAGAAGGACTTAAGGAATACTTTTTATGGCTAATAATAGAAAAGAAAAAATCGGAAGTGTTTACTATGATAAAAAAGATAAGAAATGGAAATGTACATATTATATTTTTGAGCAAGAAATAGAAAAAAGAAAATATAAATCTTTTTCAACAGAAGAAGATGCAAAGAATTTTTTGACCAGTATTCAATATCAAAAAGGAAATAAACTATTTATACAAAACAATGGTATTCCTATAAATTTGCTTATGAGAGAAAATTTACAGAATAAATTAGACCTAAACTTAATTGGTGAAAGAACATATTTAAGAATATCACAAACAATAAAGACTATTGAAAAATCTCCTATCTCACACAAAAATATTAATGAGATTACAAGCGAGGATATTCAAAGTTATTTCATTACATTAAAACATTATAGCAATTCTACAATAAGGAAAATTAGAGAGCAATTTACGCAAATATTTAACATTTCCGTAAATAAAGGATATATTACAAAAAATCCTATGTTTGGTGTTATAACCCCTAAAAGTGATCAAATACGTTACCCTATTCAAGCATTAGAAATAGAAGAGCAACAAAGATTAACTGATTATCTATTGAATTCTACAATAGAAGAGATTCCCCTTAAAGTAGCTTATTTAATGCAAATGTATATGGGCCTTCGTATAGGAGAAGCATTAGCCTTACGTAGTACAGATATAGATTTACAAAGAAATGTAGTAATCATAGATAAGACTTTATCTATTAATAAAAGCGGTAAAATTATAATGAAATACTTACCTAAAACTTATTCTGGTGTTAGAGAAGTTCCTATACCAATTTTTATAAGAAACGAAATTATAAATCAAATGAAATTAGCAGAAAATAATTTTGACAAACAATTATTTTTAGACAATGAAGGAAATTATGTAAGACCAAGTAATGCTAATAGAGATTTAAAAGAAATTGGTATTAAATTAGGAATTAAAGATTTAACAACTCACCGTTTAAGACATACGTTTGGAACAAGGTGCATAGAAGCCGGCATGAGAGCTGTCGCATTACAGAGATTATTAGGACATGCTGATATTCAAACAACTTTAAATACTTACGCTTCTGTTTTTGAAAGATATAAAAAGTCTGAATTAGAAAAAGTTAATAATTATTATATGGATAATGAAATTATTATGGCTATTTCTAATGGCACTGTTGATTTAAGCAAAGAAGATTTAAGCAAAATAGAAAATGAATTTGAAAAAGTAAAATCCGAATATTATCTTATAGGTAAACCTTATACAGAAATGAGTTCTAGCGATTTAAAAAATTTAATAGTACAAATAGATAAATTTCAAGAAGAGCTAGAACAATTACAGTATAAACTAAATTATTATATAACTAATCAAAGTAGTATTGAACTAATCGAACCAGAAGAAGAAAGATAATTTGTGAAAATAACTATTTTTACAAATTAAGTGGAAAGGTCTGGGAAACCTACAACGGTTTCCCAGGACAAGATTTTTTAGTAATAATCATAGAAATTTAGTATCAACAAATAATCTCAAAAAATCTTGTACAGGGGTTCATTAAGGGGAGAATCCCCTTAATCATACAGAACATTTTTAATGTTCTAGTATGTTAGAACACTTTAAATTGGTATTTATTAAACTAAAAATAATGAGATTAGAACATAAGTAAAGCTACGTAGCACTGCTTTAATGAAAGAAGGTGTAAAATGTGAGCTATGCAATAATTAGAAATACAAACTATAAAAAGGGTAATTTATCTGGCATATATAGACATAACGAGAGAAAAAATACAAATTATTCTAACAAGGAAATAAATAAACAAAATTCAGGATTAAATTATTCTATAAAAAAACCATATTCCACTTATGAAAAAATGTTCAAAGACATAAAAGAAAAATATAAGTTAAAAGGTATGATTAAAAAAGTTAGTAATGTAATGTGTGAATTTATAATTACTTCTGACAAAGAATTTTTTACTAGTATTGGAAAGGAAGAAACAAAAAGGTACTTTCAAACAGCATATAGATTTGTCGCAAATTATAATAATCTTGGCGAAGATTTTATTGTGTCTGCAAAAGTACATATGGATGAGAGTACGCCTCACATGCATATTGTTTTTATTCCAGTAGTTCATAAGAAAGATAAAGAAGGAAATAAAATATCAAAAATAGCTTGTAGTGAGTTTTGGAAAGGTAAAAACAGTTATCGAAAACTACAAGACAATTTCTACTCATATATAACAAAATCTGGCTTTAATTTAGAAAGAGGAAACAATGTAGAAAATGAACATATAGCAATAGAAAAGCTAAAAAAAATTACAAATTATGAAACTCAAGAAATACTTAAAGAAACTAATTATCTTGAAGAAGAAATAATAACGGACGATATTGAAGTTGTTAGAAAAGATTATAAACGTATAGTAAAAAAATTTAATACGCTAACTAATAGGTATATCAAAATAAAAAATATTATAGAAAATACAATAAAGAAGTCAGAAGAGTTGGAACTTGAAAATCTCAATTTGAAACATGAAAATCAAAAATTGAAGCATGAAAATTCAAAATTAAGAAACTATATAGATAAAATATTTGAATATACTAGTTTACTATTAAATTTTTCCAAGGACACACTAAAAAGATTAGTAAATTCATTTATATTGTCTTTAAAAAGCAAAGACGAACGATAGGGCTAAAGTTAGCTCTATTTTTATTCCTAGCAAGATTTCTTATATTAAATTTTAAATTCTTTGATATTAGCGACTTTTCTGTTATAAAAGTTCCGAGCATATTCCGAGCAGAAACAAAAACTGAACAAAAAATGACAAAAAATTTTGAAAACATGTTGAATAATAAAATGGTATTTATATTACCCGTAATGCGGCCTAGCAATAATTACAGGTAATGCCAAATAAAAACAAAAAAAGTTGAAATTGGTTAAAATCTCAACTTTTTTCCTTCAAAACTATATGTTTTGGTGCAGATGGCCGGAATCGAACCGGCACGGGAGGATAAGTCCCGCAGGATTTTAAGTCCTGTGCGTCTGCCAGTTCCGCCACATCTGCATTTATTTGAACTGACAAAACTAATTATAATACTCTAGTAGCACATTTGTCAAGAGTTATTTACGAATTTTTTTTCAAAGTTACATTCGTTTTTTAATTGACTTGTAAACAACCTAATGTTACAATAAAGAAAAAAATAAAAAATGAGGTTTAATTATGTCAGATTATAAAGAATTTTACGACCAAAGTATGAATGCACTAACACAATATATTGAAAACAATAAAGAATTACCAACAGAGAAAGTTTGGAATAGACTTGCAGTTGAGCAAGATTATTTATCAAGTCAAACAATAGGATACTTATCAGGAATGAAATTTCCAGATCTATGCAAAAAAATATATAAAGATATCCAAAAAAATAAAAAGCAAAATTAGAAAAATCGAATGAAAAAACAAATATAAGGCATTATAAAAATAAGGCCAAAAGGAGAATTAAAAAATGAATATATGGCATGATATAAAAAAAGAAAGAATTCAAAAAGATAATTTTATTTCTGTTATTGAAATCAGCAAAAATGGCAGAAATAAATATGAACTAGATAAAGAAACAGGTATGTTAAAGTTAGATAGAGTCTTATATACTTCTACCCATTATCCTGCCAATTACGGCTTTATCCCAAGAACTTATGCAGATGATAATGACCCATTAGATGTTTTAGTATTATGCCAAGAAGAAATTATGCCATTAACTTTAGTGGATTGTTATCCTATTGGAGTTTTAACTATGACAGATAATCAAGAATATGACGAAAAAATTATTGCTATTTGTAAACAAGATCCATTTTTAAATAATTATCAAGATATTACGCAAATACCTGCCCAAATTTCTTCTGAAATTATGCACTTCTTTGAAGTATATAAACAACTAGAGGGAAAGCAAACTTCTATTGACAGAATGCTAGGAAGGAAAGAGGCAGAAGAAATTATTCAAAAATGTATTCATCAATATGAAGAAAAATTTGAACATAAAGAAGGATAAAAAATATGGCGGAAAAAATAATTTTTAGTATACTTTCTATTGCTATTTTCATGCTTACTTTTTTTAAATTAATTAAAAAGAATGATACGAGTTATATTTATATTTTATTGGTAGAATTTATTGGAATTGCTATTTACTTTATGGAATTATTTTTTACTTTTACTATACCAATTGTATTAAAAATATTTATCTATTTATTTTCTATTATTCTTCCAACTATCTTATTATGGGTAGAAAAAGTAAAAAAAATAGACTTTCCAGAACTATTTCATGTTGCTATTGCTAAAACTTTAGAAAAAGTGGGAAAAGAAGAACAAGCCAAAATCATGTTAACCCACTTTTTAGATAAAAATCCTAATAGTTATCTTGCACATAAATTATTGGCTCATTTTTATGAAAAATCACAAAATTATGAAGCTGCTATTAGTGAATATATGAAAGTAGTAGATTTAAAACCAAAAGATTTTATGGCACAATATAAGTTAGCAACCGTATTAAGCAAAAATAAGCAACAAGAAGAGGCAATTGTAGTTTTACAAGATATTTTAAAGCAAAAACCAGAAAGTGAAAAAGCAACTTTTTTATTAGGAGATATTCTTTTTGAAGAAGAAAGATACAAAGAAGCGGTTTCTATTTACATGTCGGCATTACGTTATCATCCTGGCAGTTATGAAATTTATTATAATTTGGGAATGGTATACACCATGATGAATGATTTTCAAAGAGCAAAAGAATTTTATGAAAAAGCTGCAGAAATTAATACTTTGGCATATAATGCAAAACTAAATTTAGGGCAAATTGCTTTATTATATGGAGACTTAGATGAGGCAGAAAAATATTTTAGGGAATCTATGAAACAAGAAGACTTAGAAGCAGGTTCTTATTATTATCTTTCACAAATTGCTCTTTTAAAAGGAGATGAAGATAAGGCTATTCGCTATATGAATGTAGCTGTGCAATTAGATGAAAGAGTATATAAACAATTACAAAAAGACCCATTATTTCTTCCTATTAGAAACGAAATAATACCACCACAAAAAGAGATACAACAACAAAGAAAAAGAATATTAACCAAAAAAGAAAGAAATGTAAATCAGCATTTAACAAGAACTTGCATTTTAGTAGAAGGTTTAAGTAATGAAGATTTAGAAGTAATGCAAAAACAAAAAGAAAAACAATTAGAACAAGAAGAAAAACAAAAAGAATAGAAAGCAAAAGAATAGAAAGCAAAAGAATAGAAAGCAAAAGAATAGAAAGCAAAAGAATAGAAAGCAAAAGAATAGAAAGCAAAAGAATAGAAAGTAAAAAGAATAGAAAGCAAAAAGAAACTACAGAAAAGAAAAAAATAAAAAAGCTGAAAACCAAAATTAAAAAGAGTCAAGTAAAAAAAGAGAATAACAAAATAAAAAAGAAATATAATAAATTTAGAGAAGAAAAAACAAAAAACAACTAAGAAAAAATAAAAAGGAAAGAAGGAAAAACAATGGAAATTTATCAAGCATTAATTTTAGGGGTAGTACAAGGATTAACAGAATTATTACCAATTTCTAGTTCTGCCCATTTAGCAATTATTCCATGGATGTTTGGTTGGACCAACAATCCAGAATTTAACGTAGCATTTGAAGGATTTGATGTAGCCCTTCATTTTGGTACACTACTTGCAATAGGAATTTACTTTTTTAAAGATTGGCTAAAATTAATTAAAGGAGGATTTAACCAAGTTGTTAAAAAGAAAAAAACAACAGAAGGAAGAATGTTTTGGTATATTGTTTTAGCAACCATACCAGGAGGAATTATAGGTTTTATTTTAGACAAATTTTTACAGGATACTCTAACACAACCTCTTATTATTGCTATATCTTTAATTGTAATGGGTATTATACTTTATATTGTAGATAAAAAATCAAAATCTGTAACTGATTATGAACATATGAATTTAAAACAGACATTTTTAATTGGCTTATCACAGTCTCTAGCTTTTATTCCAGGAGTTTCACGTTCAGGCATTACAATGACAACAGCAAGAGCGATGGGAATAAAAAGAGAATCTGCAGCTCGTTATTCTTTTATGTTATCAGCTCCTATTGTTTTAGCAGCAACTATATTTAAAGCAAAAGATTTTGTTTTTAGTCTTCCATTTTTTATTGGCGTTTTTGCAAGCTTTATTGTAGGAATTTTGGTTATTCAATTCTTGCTAAAATATTTACAAAAAGGAAGTTTTAAAGGCTTTGCGATTTATCGTGTTATTTTAGGAATTGTAATAATTGCACTTATTTTAGCAGGAAAATAGAAAAAAGCCTTCCTTTGGGTATCAAAAAGTGAAAAATGTAAAAATATTATCAAAATTAAGAAATAAAAAATGAAAATATGATAAAAAATGCAGAATAAAATATTACAAAAATATTACAGAAATATTACATTTATATTAAATCTATCAAAACTTATTGACTTTTTACTTAAAAAAGATAAAATAAATACATAAGAATATGGAAATGGTCAAAAATTGTAAAAACACACAAAAAATTCAAGTATGTTTTGTCGAATTTTGTAAAACATAATATTAGAAATTTTATTTTAAACGAAGGAGAAAAAAGATGACAAGTTGCTTAGGAATGTATATAGAACCTAATATCATTAAATATGCAAAAGTTTCAAAAGATCGTGAAATCTTAAGAGTCGAATCGTTTGGAATAAAATTTTATGATAAATTAGGTGATGCAATTAAACAAATTATTTCTGATACTTACAGTTTTAAAATACCAATTAGTATTAACTTATCAGAAGAATCTTATCAATATTTTTATATGTTTAGTTTACTAAACAAAAATGATTTAAAAAAAGCAATTGCGACAGAATTTGAATCTTTTTGTGCAGATAAAGGAATGAATAAAAATGCATTAGAAACTAGATATGCACTTGTAAATAGCCTAGAAGATAAAGAAAAA
The DNA here is from genome assembly GCA_963929915.1 of Bacillota bacterium. Classification (GTDB taxonomy): domain Bacteria; phylum Bacillota; class Clostridia; order TANB77; family CAG-508; genus CAG-273. Next base: position 54,735 of record CAWVJY010000008.1, on the reverse strand, counting down.
ATAAAAGTAATACACATTTCCGTTAACAAAGCTACTATGAATACATTAGAGCAACCTTTTATAGAACAACGTGTTTCTACAATATCGCCAATAGGAACTAGTATTTCTAATATTGCTAATTTAAAACAAAAAGAAAATATACTGATTATTAATATGGAAGAAGAAACTACACTTACTACCATTGTAGACCAAAAAGTGTACCAAGTAGATAAAATACAAGAAGGAGCTCGTACAGTATTAGATAGTATCAACAGCAAGGAAAATTCTTATTCAAAGGCTTATGAAATTTGCAAAAATAGTACGATTTATACAATGGAAGGCAAAGAACTACAAGATGAAGAAAATGAATTTCTAGATGACATTATGCCTACATTATATAAAATAGCAAGTCAAACACAAGAAAAATTAGTAAACAGCACCGTGAAAATTGATAAAATTTATTTAACAGGTACTTTATCTGTAGTAAATAATATAGATTTATATTTCCAAGAATTTTTTAAAACAGAAAAGTGCGAAATATTAAAACCATTCTTCTTAAAAGAAAATGTAAAAATAAATATGAAAGATTATATCGAAGTCAATTCAGCAATAGCTTTAGCTTTACAAGGTTTAGATTATGGCTTAAAGGATATGAACTTTAAAAAAAGAACATTAAAAGATGATTTAGACGGTATTTTCGGAAAGCTAAATATAGAGAAAAATGGAGAAACAAAAGCCAAAAAGAGCGGAGTTTCTAACTTGTTCCGTTTTGATTTGAAAGAAAGATTAGACAAAACAGAAGTATGGTTACTTCGTGTTGCAGGTGGTATCTTTTTCTTAACTATTATTTATGCAGGTTTTTCTATTTTTTTAAACAACGCAATTACAGATAAAAATCAACAGGTATTAACAGTAGAACAAGATACGCAAGCACAGATTGCAGCAGTGAATAGTGATATTACAAATGTTAATATAAAAACAAACCAATATAAACAACTATCGGACAATTTAAAAAATATTAGCGAGCAAGTAAAAGAAAATAATAGAACCAAAAAGGCAATTCCTATTTTGCTTACCCAGATTGGAGCTTCTATTCCACAAGGAGTACAACTTACTTCTATTGAAAATACAAGCGGACAACACATTGTAATTAATGCTCAATCACGAAATTATGAACAACTAGGATACTTTAAAACAATTTTAATTGTAAAAGGTATTTTAGCACCAGATACGGTTGTTTCTTCTTCTGGAGTAAAACAAGGAGAATTTGTTCAAGTTGTTATAGAAGGAGATTTGCCATGAAAAAAATTTTAATTACAGTTTTAATTATATTATTAATTATCTTGGCATATTTTGCAATTTTTAAAGGAATTTCTATAGGTGGTTTTCATCTTTTAAGTGTACAAGAAATTGCTGCAGAAAATGATAAACTTACACAAGAAATTGCACAAACTGAACTACTCATGTATACAGATTATCCATCTAAAACAGATGAATTAGAACAAAGTGTATCTAGTTTATTAACAGCAAAAGATGAATACCATGATTTAGCAAGTGTTAGTACAGAAGGTGAACTTGCAGAAGCAAGTCAAGAAGAAACTTATACCATAGCTTATCTATGGACAAGACTGGGTAGATATGCAACCTCAGAAGGTGTTGTTGCAAGATTTGATATTGTAACAGGAACAACAGGAGAAGCAGATGTTAAAAATATACAATTTACAATAACAGGTGATTATCCACAAATTATTCTTTTTGTAGAAGATATTGAAGATGATAGTGAGTTAGGCTTTAGGATAGAAAACTTTAAATTAGTGCCAGCCGGGGAAGATTTGCAAGCAACTTTTACTGTTAGAAATGTACGAATTGAGCAAGAAAGCTTAACAAGTGCAACTTCTACACAGTCTACAATAACTACTAATATTAATACAAATACAGACACAAATACAAACACTCAAACAGACACTACAAATAATAATTCTGCGAGTTAAAATAATAAATTGAAAATCAATTTTCAATATGATAAATTATGAAATTAAAGGAGGAAAATATGGTAAAAGCAATTATTAAAGAAATATTCATTATGTTACTATTATGTGTGGCAATTGTTTTGGTATTTGGTGTTATCTTTTATGATTATATTCCTACCAATAAAGCAGTGCCAAATAAATTAGAAGCATATGTAACTCCTGAAAATATTCAAGAAGAAATTGATGAAGAAATTATAGAAATGAATAAGATAGAAGTATCTTATGAAATTACAGAAAGTGATTTAGATTTATATAAACAAACACACAGCTATACCCCAGGAAAGCGAGATCCATTCTCTGCAAGTACTGAGAATACTAATACTGCCGGAGAAAATAATACAGGAACAGGTAACAACAGTGGTTCTACTGGCACAAATACAGATCCAAACTCAACGCAAGGATTTTTCAATGAAACGGGTCTTAAATAATTTTCGGTTATATTTATTTATATAAATATATACAAAAATAATCTAAAGAGAAAGGAGTAATAACCATGAGAAAAACTAATGGACAAGGTGGTATCACATTAATTGCTTTAGTTGTTACAATCGTAGTACTTTTAATTTTAGCTGGAATTACTATCATGTATGTATTTGGAAGTGATGGTATTTTTGCTACAGCAAATGATGCTAAAGTAGAATCTGTACTAGGAGCTGTTAGAGACTATGTTTCTAATGCACAAGGACAAGCATTAATGGAATCATATGCACCAGATACTGCAGCTACATTTGATAGTGCAAGAGCAATAGCAGTTATGAAAGCTAACTTTCCATCAACAGCTACAATAAATACAGATGCTGATTCTTTAACATATACAGATCATGCATATGATGATGGTTCTTTCACTGGAACATTTAATGGCGTAGACTTTACAGTTACATTTGCAGATGGTGTAGCAACAGTTACTGGCGTAGTAGCATCTCCAGATGATGGAACCTAGAAAAATGCTAAAAAATTATAAAAAACTAAAGGCATATGCACCACATGAGTTGTATATGCCTCAAGTTTTATAAAAACCATAGGAGAACACATGGAAATCTTTTTATACTTTATCATTTTTTGCATAGGAACTGTATTTGGCAGTTTTTTTACATTAGCGGTATATAGAATTCCACTAAAAAAAGATATTACTCACGAACGTTCTTATTGCCCAAATTGTAGTCATAAATTAACTTTTTTGGATATGATACCAATTTTAAGTTACGTATTTTTAAGAGGAAGATGTAGATATTGTAAACAAAAAATTAGACCAAGATATCTTTTACTAGAAATTTTATCAGGGGTAGTTTTTGTTTTATTTGCCATGTCCATGAAATTAAATTTACTTACTAGCAATTTAAGTACTTGGGTATATTTTGGATTTGGTTTACTTTATTTTGTAACATTATTTATTATTGCTGGAATTGACAAAGAAAAAATCAAAATAGAAAAATCCGTATTATTATTTGGGTATTTAGTAGAAACACTATATATAATTTATCTATATATAGTAGAAAAGGATCCTAATATATATAGATATGTTATATATTTAGCAATTATTTGTATTTTAATTTTAATAGATATTGCTATTTTAAGAAAAAAGGCAAAAAATAGTTATCCAGTTGAAATTCTACTTTTATGTATGCTATTTTTAACCTTTACCTATGAGACAGTTACCTTTTTAACAATTACTTTTACTTTGATTTGTATTGTTTTCCATCAATTAGGTTACAAATTAATAGGAAAAAAGCATAATGCAAAACAAAAAAAAGCTAAGCAAACCCAATTAACAATTCCTATTGGTTTTTATTTATGTGTAACCAATATTATATGTTTAATCATTACGAATTTATATATTTTTTATAGGTGATAATATGAAAAAAGAGAAAATAGAAAGAAGGATAAAATCTAATAAGGGCTTTACTATGCAAGACTTAATAATTGCTATTATGATTTTATTGCTATTTGTAGGGACAATTGGAGGCACTTATTTAGCTATTTACCAACTACAAGCAGATACAAAATTAGATTCTGTAGCAACTCTATATATGATACAAATGTTAGAATATATACAAAAAATTGGTTATGATGAAGTAGAAAATGGTATAGAGGAGATTTTGCGAACACAATTTAATATTCCAAGTAGATTTGCAATTAAAATAGATGTTTTTAGTTATTTACCAAGTAGCAATAGTGAGGACCTAGTGAAAACAGTAAAATTAACAATGAACTATATTTTTCAAGAACAAGAAAGAAATTTGGTAATTACTACATTAAAAGTAAAGGAACTTTAAAATAAAAAGAAGAAAAAAACTTTATCATTTTAGCTTTTATAAGGGAAAAAAATAATTTATTATATTTTAGGGGGAAAAGGAATGAAATCACAAAAAGGTATTACTTTAACTGCATTAGTTATTTATATTATGGTTGCAACTATAGTTATTGCTACTATGGCAATTGTTAGTTCCTTTTTCTTTTCCAATATTAATCTAGTAAGAGACCAAGATAAATATGCAGTAGAATTTAATAAATTTAATATGTTTTTTGTGAATGATGTTAAAAATAATAAAACAGCACAAGTGCAGACTCATCAAATTACATTTGAAGATGGAACCATATATGAATATAATGTAGAAGACAAATGTGTTTACAGAAATGACATAAAAGTAGCAGAGCTAGTACAAGAACTAACATTTACATCAGATACGTATCAAGTAGAAAATACTACTACAGTAAAGAACTTAGTTCGTGTTTATATGAGTATTGGAAAAAGAGAAAATTTTCAAAAAGAAATTGAATATGTATTAAAATATTGGTAAAAAAATAAAATATAGTCTATTAAATAAATAACAATAAATTCGGATAAGTAAAAAAATAAGTTGGTAATTTTTTGAAAATGTAATAATATTGTGTTGATTTGACGAATTTTGTAGTATAATAATAGTGACAAAAGAAAAATAGAAAGGAGATTAACAAATGGAAAAAAGACAACCAATAGGGATTGAATTAGTAAAAAGAGGGATTGTAACAGAAGAAGATATCGAAAAAGCTTTAGATTACCAAAAAACGCATCCTAGAAAAAAATTGGGAGATATTATTGATATTTTAGGCTTATGTGATTCTCATGTTTTAATTAATGCTATTGGAGAAATTCTAGATGAAAAAGCAATGTATTTGCTAGAAAATGATATTAGAATTAATCTTTTAGAGTATATTTCTTTGGATTTAATGAAACAAAACAAAGCAATTCCATTTGAAATTGCTTCTGGAAGAATTAAAGTATGTTTTGCAGATACTTCTAATAAAAAGTCGGTGGAAGTAATTAGACTTTTATTATTAAATAAAGGTCTAGTAATGGATAAATATATTACTTTTGAATCTAATATTGAAAGAATTTTAGACTCTTTAGAAGGTGTTGCTTCTGATAATATTAATGTAAATAGTGATATATCTGGATTAGTAGATAGTATTATTAAAACAGCTATGGAAAAAAGAGCAAGTGACATTCACGTAGAACCTTTAGAAAAAAGTGTAAGAGTAAGATACAGAATTGATGGACAACTAGTATCTGCTGCACAAATCGATAAAGAAAAACAAGCACAACTAATTGGTAGATTAAAAGCTATTTCTAACATGCACCAAGAAAAACAAGAGGCACAAGATGGTAGAATTTTAGCATATCCAGATTATAATATTCGTGTATCTTCACAAAAAAATGTTTATGGAGAAAAATTTGTATTAAGATTATTAAAGAAAAATGAAAATATTCGTGAAATTTATGAATTAGGTTTTCCAGAGGATGAAGAATTAGTAAATAGAAGTTTTAATAAAAGAAACAGTATTGCTGTAGTTGCAGCACCAACAGGAGAAGGTAAAACAACTACACTTTATAGTATTATAGATTACTTAAATAGACCACAAATTAACATTACTACCATTGAAGATCCGGTAGAAATTAGAATTGATGGTTTAAATCAAATAGAAATTGATGCAAAAACTACTTTTTCTGGAGCTTTAAGGACAGTTTTAAGACAAGACCCAGATATTATTTTAGTAGGAGAAATTCGTGATCAAGAAACAGCAGAAATAGCAATGCAAGCAGGTCAAACAGGACATTATGTATTATCTACCATCCATACCATAGATAGTATTGAAGTTATTACAAGACTTAGAAAAATGGGAATTTCCAATTATGATATTTCAAGCATATTAGCTACTTCTGTTTCTCAAAGATTAGTAAGAAAGATATGTCCTCATTGTGCAAAACAAAGGGAATTTACAGAAAAGGAAAAACAAATCATTACAAAAATTGGACAAAAATATAATGTAGACTTTAATTTAGAAGGAAAAACAACTTTTGAGCCAGTAGGATGTAAACGTTGCAATCAAAGTGGATATTTAGATAGAATTGGTATATTTGAAGTATTAAATGTAGAAGATGAAATTAGAGATTTAATTGCACGAGATGCTTCTAGTATGGAAATTAGAAAAAGAGCATTAGAACTAGGATATAAACCACTTGTTGTAGATGGCATTAAAAAAGTTTTAAAAGGAATTACTACTTTAGATGAAATTAATAATAAGTTAATTATTTATTAAACAAAAAACAGAGGAGGAAAATCATGGTTGATATAGAGAAAATTTTAAATAAAGCAGTAGAAAAAGATGCATCAGATGTTCACTTAATTTGTGGTATTAAACCTATACTAAGAATTAGAAGAGATTTAGTAGAAGTAGATAATACAGATATATTAACAGAAGAAGATATGTTTGAAATTTATGATTATTTTGTAAGAGGAAACTTAGACAAAGATAGAGTTTACAAAGAAACAAAAAAATTGGATGCTTCTTTTCAATTCGGAGACTTAAGATTAAGGGTTAACATTTCCATGGCAGATGAAATACCAACAGTAGTATTAAGATTAATTAAAAATGAATTGCCGAAATATGAAGATCTAGGAGTACCAGATATTGTAAGAAGAATGATGAACCAAACACAAGGATTAATCTTAGTAACAGGTAAAACAAATTCAGGTAAAACAACTACTCTAAATGCTTTAATTAATGAAATTAATGAAACACAAAATAAGAAAATATTAACATTAGAAAACCCAGTAGAATATAAACATAAATGTAAAAAATCTGTTATTATTCAAAAAGAAATAGGAGTAGGAAGAGATTGTTTAAATTATAGTGATGGTGTAAAAAATTCTTTAAGAGAAGATTGCGACATTTTAATTATTGGTGAGATTCGTGATAAAGAAACCATGGAGGCAGCAATTGAAACTGCAGAAGCAGGACATTTAGTAATTGGAACTTTACATACGAAGTCTTGTGCAGAAACAATCGACAGAATGATTAACTTCTATGAAATTAGGGAACAACAAACGGTAAAATATTTAATTGCTTCTTTACTAAAATTAGTAGTATCACAAAGATTATTAAAAGGAAAAGATAATTCTTTAGTATTAGTGCCAGAAGTTATGGTAGTAGACAACATTGTGGCTGGTATGATACGTAAAGAAAAACTTAGTGTTTCTGAGATAGAAGATGCTATACAAAGTAGTGCTGAAAAGGGAAGCATTGGTTTAATAAATTCTTTAGCAGCCCTTTTTGTAGATGATAAAATTACTTTAGAGCAAGCAAAATCACAAATAGAAGAAAAAAATATTGAAGTATTAAATAGAACTATTATGCAATTAAAAATTAAAAAAGATAACCAAAATAAAGCAAGACAAAATATTTAAATATTGTATTTTATTAATACAATCAAAATAATACCAAAGGAGGATAGAGTAGTGCCAGAATATGTATATAGAGCAGTAACAAAACAGGGGCAAATTGTGCGAAATAAGGTAGAAGAATCTAGCAAAAATAATTTGATTAAAAAGCTAAAACATAACGATTTACTACCAATAGAAGTAGTGCAAGTTAGTTACCAAGGCTCAAGGAGAAAGGTAAATAAAAAGAACATTATTGATATTGATGATATTATGAAAACAGCAAACTCTGCTAGTATTTTTCAAGGTAGAACAAGTGCAAGACCTTCTACCAAAGAAAAAATTAACTTGGTTTTATCTAGTGGACAGAAAATTACAACAAGAGATGTTATTATATTTACTCAAAACTTTTATTTATTAAAAAAGGCGAACTTCAACAATATTCATGCTTTAAGTACTATTATTAACAGCACAGATAATTTATCTTTTAGGGGAATCTTAGAAGATATTCTAGCAGGAGTTGAAGGTGGAGAATATATGTATACCACCATGGAATACTATTCTAATGTATTTCCATATATTTATATTAATATGATTAAAGTAGGGGAACTTTCAGGATCTCTTACAAATTCTCTAGCACAAGCAGTAAAATACCTGGAAGATACTACGAATAGAAACAAAAAGATAAAATCTATTTTAATTCCAAATATTGTGCAATTTTTTGCTATATTAGCATTATTAATTGTAGGTACTGTCTTTATATTGCCAACAATTCAAGATGTATTTGAACAGATGGGAAGTAGTGCTACTTTACCTGATATTACCTTATGGTTTATGGACTTTTTGGATACACTGGGACTATATTGGTATATTCCGGTAGGAATTCTTGCAATTATTGTTGCTGCCATTGTAGGATACATTAATACTCCAAAAGGAAAATACAATTGGCATTATTTTAAATATAAAGCACCAATTTTTGGAAGACTAGTATTTGGAATTGATTTTTCTAGATTAATGAGAGCGATGCTTCTTAACTTACAAAATGGAATGAGAATTCAAGAGTCTTTAGAGGTAAGTAAATCAGTTGTAAAAAACTATGTAATGTTATCTATGATAGAAACTTCTATTAATAATATTTTAATAGGAGGTTCATGGATAGAACCTTTTGAAAATTCTGGTTTATGCCGCTCAATGGAAATAGAAATGTTAAAGATTGGTATGCAAACAGACCTTTCTGAAATGATGGAAAAGTTACTAGACTATATGGATGTAGATATTCAAAACAGCTTAGACAAGATTATGAAAGTATTACCAGAAATTTCTTACCTATTTGTTGGTATTTTACTAATTTTCTTAGTAGTTGTTGTATTAGTACCATGTATTCAGCTATATATGGGAAATTGGCTTATCGATGCTATGGGATATTGATAAAATTTCAAAAAAATATAATGTTTTCTCTTATGAGAAATCATTATATTTTTTTGCTTTTTTTACAGAAGATATATTATAATAGAAGAAACAAAAAATAAGAAATCAAATAGAAATGCAAAATGGCAAAACAGGGAAAAACAAAGAAATAATGTGATAAAAAAATAATAAAGTAAAATGACAAGATAGAATAAAAAAAATAAAAAAGGAGAGGATAAAAAATGAGAATCGGAATTGATTTAGGTGGAAGCCATATTGGCATTGGTGTTATTGGGCAGCAAGGAGAGATTGTAGAAAAACAAGAAGTGGATTTATTAAAAGAAGAAGGAAACAATATAGAAAAATTTATTCAAAATTATTTAGAAAAAAATGTACAAGATATTTTAAATAAATATACAATTGAAGAAATTGGGATTGCAAGTCCTGGAACGCCAAAAAATGGAAAAATTACTACTATGGTTAATTTAGGAATACAGGAATTTGATATTACTTCTGTTTTAAGAAAAATAACCAATCTTCCTATTCAAATTAGAAATGATGCTAAATGTGCAGGATTGGCAGAAAAACATTATGGTGCTTTAAAGTCTTATGAAGATGCAGTATTTTTATGTTTAGGAACGGGAATAGGAGGAAGTGCTTTTTTTCAGGGCAAAGAGTTAATTCCTAAAAGAAATCCAGGATTAGAAATAGGACATATGATTATAAAAAAAGATGGAAACCTTTGTAAATGTGGAAAAAAAGGATGTTTCGAAACCTATTGTTCTATGAAAAGCTTTAAAAATCAATTAATCCAAATATTAGAAGTGAATAAATCTATTACAGCGAAAGAATTGTTAGAAGAATTAAATTTGCGTAAAAAAGAAGAAAAAGTTCAAGAACTTTTAGATAATTATACAGAAAATTTATTAGTAGGATTGTCCAATATCATAGATATTTTTGAACCACAAGCAATTTGCTTTGGCGGAAGTTTTGTGTATTTTGAAAAAGTATTATACGAATTATTAGTAGAGAAATATTATGCAAAACGATATGTATTTAATAAAGAAAGTTTACCAGACTTGAAACTTGCAAAACTAGGCAATGATGCAGGAATGATTGGGGCGACTATTTTTCCTTAAGTAGATATTATAACTATAAATAAGTAGATATTATAACTATAAATATGTATGAAAAAATGCTACTCAATGATAAAAAATACAAAATACAAAAGTATTCTTAGTAATAATCGTAAAAAAATATAAAAAAAATAAACTTTTTATACTAATAAAAAGTCTAATAAGATAGAAAAGTAAAAAGTTCAAAAAAATATAGGAGGAAAGGCTACATTGAAAATGCAAAATGAAAATCAAGAACTAATAGAAAACTTAATTCAATATATTGAACAAAATGAAGAAAAATGGTATCGAGTAGCCTATTATTATGCTAGAAATCAAGAAGTAGCAATGGATATTGTACAAGAAGCTATTACAAAAGCACTTACTAAAATTTCATCTATAAAACAAGCAAAGTTTATGAAAACTTGGTTTTATCGTATTCTAATTAATACTGCGATTGATGAAACAAAAAGAAATAGAAAAAATGCTACTTTTTGTCTAGAAGATTATCAAACAGAAGCAATAGAAGAGGATTTTACTACTAACATACAGTTATATGAAAAAATAAACCAGTTAAAACCAAAGCTAAAAACGGTAATTCTTTTACGTTTTTTTGAAGATTTAAAATTATCAGAAATTGCACAAGTGACAAAAACAAATGAAAACACGATTAAATCTAGATTATATCAAGCTTTAGATCAGTTAAAAGTAGAATGGGAGGAGAAAGAAGATGACAAAGCCAGATTTTAAGGCATTACAAAAGATTTATCAATCTGTGAAAATACCAAAAGAACTACCGTATGAAGTAAATAAGGCAATAAAAAATTCCAAAAAGAAAAGGCTTTCTTTTGCGGCCAAAACAACTATTAAAGTTTGTACTACACTAGCTACTTGTTTTATTGTTTTTGTAGTTATGATTAATGTAAATCCGAACTTTGTATCAGCAGTAGAAAACATACCTGTTTTGTCTCAACTAGTGGAATGGTTACAAATTAGAGAAATCCATGAAAAAACGGAAGTAGATGTGATAGATGCACAGATTCCTAATCTTACTAACACAGGAAATTCAGAACTAGAAAAAACGATAAATCAAAAAATTAATGAAAAAATTCAAGAACTAATAGAAATAGCAAGAAATGATGCTTATGAAGCAAAAAAGATATTAGAAAGTTATGATACCAATCATAAGTTTGAACCAATTCACTTAAATATTTCTTATGAAATTAAAAGTGCACAAAATGGAATTTTATCTTTTATAATTACACAAACACAGACAGATAGTATGCATGCCAATGTACATGTACAACAGTTCATGTACAATATAGATTTAAACCATAATAAGGAACTAAGTTTGCAGGATTTATTAGGAGAAAATTATGAGCAAATAATTAACACACAAATTAAGAAAAAAATGGCACAAATAGAAGAAGAAGGAACAGGAGACTTTTTTGAACCAGAAGATTTTCCTTACTTAGAGCATGGAGGATGGTTTGAAGGAATTACAGAAAATCAAAAATTCTATGTAAACGAAAATGGAAATGTGGTAATTGTATTCGACAAATATGAGATTGCACCTGGCTATATGGGAATGCCAGAATTTGAAATACAATCTACAGGTTTATAAAAGGTAAGTTTTATAAATGAAGATGTTAATGTATCAAAAGGGAGAAAAGTAGAATAAAAAGCTAAAAACAACAAATGAAAACGAATTAAAAAGCAAATAAAAATAGAAGAAAAAGTGATATAGAAACGGAGTAAAGAAAAGTGAAAACAAGTTATATTATAGTACTAACAATTGCAGCAATTTTACTACTAATAATGATTATTGCTATGTTTACTAGAAGAACAAAGCGTCTTAAAATTGCTATTATTATCCTATTATTAGATTTATGTCTTTGTGGATATGTAGGATATGATTATATAAAAGAAGAACCTATTCTTACAATGCTAGGAGAAGAAACCATACAGTTAGAAGTAAATGAACCATATAAAGAATTGGGAGTAACAGCTACATATCATCAAAAAGATGTGTCACAAGATGTAGTAACAACAGGTGAAGTAAATATAGAAAAACCAGGAACTTATCAAATTCACTATCAATATACATATCATAAAGATAAAATAAAAGAACTACAAAGAACTATAAAAGTAGAAGACCATGTAGCTCCAAAAATAGAATTAAAAGGCAGAGCAGAAATGACACTTTATGAGAATGAAAAATATGAGGAACCTGGTTATGTAGTAGAAGATAATGTAGATGAGAATCTAACAAAAGAAGTAAAAGTAGAAAAAAAGGTGGTAAATGACAAAGAATATCAGCTTATTTATAAAGTAAAAGATAAATCAGGAAATGAGGCACAAGCGGTAAGAAAAATTTGCATTAAAGAAGTGGAAAAGCCAACCAAAACAGAATCTACTAAGCCTTCTAATAGTTCTAACAATGGTGTTATTTACCTAACCTTTGATGATGGACCTAGCTTAAATACTACTCCTAAAATATTAGATATTTTAAAAGAAGAGGGAGTAAAAGCCACATTTTTTATTTTGAATTATAATACTAATCAAGAAGTTTTAGTAAAACGTATTGTGAATGAAGGACATAGTATAGGAATTCATGGTTATTCTCATGATTATAAAAAAATATATCAATCTGTAGAAGCTTATATGGAAAATATAACAAAACTGCAAGACAAAATTAAAAAATCAACTGGTGTTACTACTAATTTAACTAGATTCCCGGGCGGTAGTTCTAATACCATTAGCAGTTTTAATCCTAAAATTATGACCAAATTAACAAAAGAAGTAGTGAAAAGAGGATACCGTTATTATGACTGGAATGTTAGTAGTGGAGATGCAGGAGAAGCTAAAAACAGAGATGAAGTATATCAAAATGTAATTAAAGATTTGTACAGAAATGGTAATAATGTAGTACTAATGCACGATTTCTCTGGCAACCAAAAAACGGTAGATGCTTTACGAGCTATTATCCAATATGGTAAAAAGAATGGATATACTTTTGAAGCAATTACAGAAAATACACCAATGGTAATGCATAGAATTAATAATTAAGTGGACATAAAATAGAAAATATGCTATAATAAAAATATCATCTTTTTGTATATAATGATGAAAGGAGAATTTGATGTGTTAGATGTGGCCATTTTCGAGGTACGGATGAATCAATACGTAGTAAAACGCAGAGCAACTATCGCAGATGGGCAGTTGGGAGAATTGACAACTTTCATTTATACCCACGGTGGGGTGGAGTTTGAAAAAAACGTATTTTGGGTTCCAACCCCTCGCTTAAACTACATCACATCCTATCTGGAGGAAATGCTTAATGTCAAATTCCAGGAAGTGAAAGTAAAAAGGTAAATACCCTTTCACCCACAAAGAGTGTTAACAAAAATACGTTAACACTCTCTTTTTTGACTTTGGGTTAAATTTATAGTATAATAATAGTATCTTATAGTAAAGGAGCTATTGAATATGAAGGACAACTTCGCTATTTGCACCATCAATGAAGACACAAACGAAATTACTCTCACCATTTTTCACTCAGGCAAACTACAGGCAGGAATCAGTGTTACTAGGGCTGAAAAGTATGGTCGTGGATACACCGAATCCCTTTTCTCTCAGTTTGAAAGAAAAGTGGGCTTAGAGGAGGGGAGTACTCCTTTGGGAATTGAATTCATTTAGCATCCAATAGCATCCAAAAGGGTTCCATCTTTGGAACCCTTTATTTTATACTTAATGATAACCTATATGATTCTTTAAACTTCCATAATAATTGGTAAAATCATAGGATTTCTCTTTGTTTTTTCGAAAATGTAATCTCTTAAAGTATCTTTTACATTAGATTTAATAGTTGACCAATCACGAATATGATTTTCTTCACATTTTTTCACTTCGTCACGAATTACTTTTTTCACATCATCCATTAAGTTTTCTGATTCTCTTACATAAACAAAGCCTCTAGAAACTACATCTGGACCTGAAACAATTTCACCAGTATTAGAATCCATTGTCATAACAATAACAATTAAACCATCTTGTGATAGATGTTGTCTATCTCTTAAAACAATATTTCCAACATCTCCTACTCCCAAACCATCTACTAATACTCTACCATTTGGTACTTGAGTTGTTAATTTAGCTTCTTCTTCATTTAATTCTAATACTCTACCATTTGTCATGATAAAAATATCTTTGTCTGCAATACCTACTTTTTTAGCTGTTTCTCTGTGTGCCATTAATTGTCTATATTCGCCATGTACTGGTATAAAGTATTTTGGCTTAGCTAAAGTTAAAATTAACTTTTGTTCTTCTTGGCAAGCATGTCCTGACACGTGAATATCTGCTAGAGAACTGTAAATAACTTCTGCTCCTATTTTCATTAATTCATCAATTACTTTAGAAACTAATTTTTCGTTACCTGGAATTGGAGTAGCAGAAATAATTACCATATCATTTGGAGTAATGGTTACTTTTCTATGATCTCCGTTTGCCATTCTAGTTAAAGCAGACATAGCTTCTCCTTGGCTTCCTGTAGTAATAATAACCAATTGATTATCATTATAGTTTTTAATATTATCAATATCAATAAATACGTTATCTGGTACTTCTATATAGCCAAGTTTTCTGGCAGCTTCTATCATATTTTGCATGCTTCTACCACAAATAGCTACTTTTCTGCCATATTTTACTGCAGAATTTACAATTTGCTGTACACGGTGTACATTGGAAGCAAAAGTTGCTACTACAATTCGTTTTTCATTATTTAAAAATAATCTATCAAAAACTTCTCCTACAGAGCTTTCAGACATAGTGAACCCTTTTCTTTCACTATTTGTACTGTCAGAAAGTAATGCTAAAACCCCTTTATTACCAAGTTCTGCAATTCTACCTAAATCGATTACTTTATCATCAATAGGAGTATAATCTACTTTAAAATCTCCGGTATGAAGAACAGTGCCTACTGGTGTATGAATTGCAAGCATTACTGCATCTGGAATACTATGGTTACTTCTAATAAATTCTACTTGCATACTTCCAAAGTTAATGGTTTGTCCTTGTTTTACTACATGCAATTTTGTACTTCTTAATAAATTATGTTCTTCCAATTTGTTTTTAATTAATTCTACTGTTAAATTTGTTGCATAAATTGGAATATTAATTTGTTTTAAAATATAGGGAATAGCACCAATGTGGTCTTCATGACCATGAGTAATAACTAATCCTCTAATTTTATCTTGATTTTTTACTAAGTAACTAATATCTGGAATAACTAAATCGATTCCTAACATATCATCTTCTGGAAACTCTAATCCACAATCTACTAATACGATTTCATTTTTATATTCAAAAACTGTAATATTTTTTCCAATTTCTTGTAATCCACCTAATGGAATAATTTTTAAACTGGATTTTTTAAATTGAAAATTTAAATTATCAGTAGTTACTGCTTGTCTAGTGTTTTTAGTTTTTCTTCTTTGTGTTGATCTTTCTCTAGTTTTAGTATCTTCTTTTAACAAAGTAACACTTTCTTCTAAGTTTTCATTTTCTGTGTTTTCTAAACTAGTATTTTTTCTTTTCCTTTCATTATTTTCTTTCTTTGTATTAAAATTTTTTCTAGAAGGGTGATAAGCATTTTTTCCTTCTTTTTGTTTTCTTTTTTCTAGCTGCTTTGGTAAAATTTCTACCAAGCTTTCCTCTTGTTGTGTTTGATTCATATTAATTTTTCTCTCCTTTTTTATGTTTTTTCTACATTTTTATAATTTAAATTGCACGAAAAAAATAGGTTTATGATACTATAAACTATTTTTGCAAAGTAAAATAAACATATAACAAATCTACTTTTTTTATTTTTCCCCAATTTCCTTATTTATTTCCTTTAATCGTAAAAAATATGTTTTTTTATTCCGCACCAAAACATATCTTTTAGTAGCTCTTTTGTTTTATATTCTTTAAAAATCCGCTCAAAATATTTATAATATTCTTCTCTTATTTTTTTCTTTTCATATAAATAAATAAAAATCTCTTCTTTACCAGAATTGGTAACAACTGGTTAGTATTATACTATAATTTTTGCTTTTTGTCAATTATGGTCATGGGGACGGATGGTCAATGGGTGGTCAATGGGTGGTCAATGGGGACGGAGAATTTTGACAACTTTTTGGTTGAAAGTTGTCAAAATTCTCCGTCCCCATTGACCACCCATTGACCAAAATTGACAGTTGAAAAATAAAAAAAATTGTGTTAAGATAAGGGTGTTAACAAAAAGGGAGGAACATGTGATGAATTATCAAGATTTAGCAAATTTAATTTTTCCAAATGCAAAATCAATTTCTTATTACGAAGAAAAATATCCATCTAGAAATTTACCAGAAGGTGCTATTGTAACAAGATTTGCACCAAGTCCTACAGGGTTTGTACATTTAGGTTCTTTATACCAAGTAGTAGTAGCAAGAAAAGTAGCAAAACAAACAGATGGCGTATTTTTCTTAAGAATTGAAGACACTGACCAAAAAAGAGAAGTAGAAAATGGTGTTACAGGAATTATTCAATCTTTAAAAGATTTTGGTTTAATGCCAGATGAAGGAATGATTAGTGAAACAGAAGAAATTGGAAACTATGGACCATATAAACAATCTTTAAGAAAAGAGATTTATCAAGCTTATGCAAAACATTTAATAGAACAGGGAAAAGCATACCCATGTTTCTGCAGTCCAGAAACATTAGAAGAAATTAGGCAAAAACAAGAAAGCGCAAAAATAAGACCTGGATATTATGGTGTTTGGGCAACTTGTAGAAACTTAACAGTAGAAGAAGCAATACAAAAAATCCAAAATGGGGAACCATATATTATTAGATTAAAATCTCCAGGAAGAGAAGATAGAAAAATTAGACATCATGATATTATAAAAGGAAATGTAGAATTTCCAGAACATGATCAAGATATTGTTATTATAAAATCTGATGGACTTCCAACATATCATTTTGCTCATGCAGTAGATGACCATCTAATGGGAACTACACATGTTATTCGTGGAGATGAATGGCTTTCTTCTATTCCTCTTCATTTACAATTATTCCAAATGTTAGAATGGAAAGCACCAAAATATGCTCATATTTCACCAATTATGAAAGAAGATAATGGTGGAAAAAGAAAATTAAGTAAACGTAAAGATCCAGAAGCTGCCGTAAGTTATTATACAGAAGAAGGAATTCCAAGAGAAGCGGTAGTAGAATACTTAATGAATATTGCAAATTCTAATTTTGAAAGTTGGAGAAAAGCAAATCCAAATGCATCTTTAGATGAATTTGATTTACAATTAAATAAAATGAGTGTCAGTGGGGCATTATTTGATATTGTAAAAATATTAGATATTGCTAAAACGGTTATTTCTAAATATACAGCAGAGCAAGTTTATGAAGAAGCTCTTATTTGGGCTAAAAATTATGATAAAGAACTTGAAAAATTATTAGAAGATAAAACATATGCTTTAAAAGTTTTTGGCATAGAAAGAGGTAACGCAAAACCTAGAAAAGATATTAGTAAATGGTCTGATGTAAAAGAGGCTATTTCCTATATGTATGATGACGAATTTTTTAAACAAGAACAAAAATTAGAATATGCTAAAATTCAGGATAAAGAAGAAATTAAGAAAATTCTATCTTTATACTTAGAAAAATATTTTGCGATAGAAGATGATAAACAAATTTGGTTTGATAAAATAAAAGATTTATCAGAAGAACTAGGATATGCTAGAGAAGTAAAAATGTTTAAACAAGAGCCAGAAAAATGGCCAGGACATGTAGGAGATATAAGTACAGTATTAAGAGTAAGCTTAACTGGTAGACAGAACACTCCAGACCTATATGAAATTATGCAAGTACTTGGAAAAGAAAGCATAGAAAAAAGAATTCAAAAAATATTGGAGAAATAAAATATGGAATATCAGGTAGGAGATATTGTAAAAACTAAAAAACAACATCCTTGTGGTAGTAAACTATGGGAATTAACTCGAGTAGGAGTAGACTTTAAATTGAAATGTTTAGGATGTGGACATATGATTACATTAGAAAGACCAAAAGCCATAAAATCAATAACAAAAAAACTAGAGCCTAAAGAATAGGCTCTAGTTTTTTTATCAGGTAGAAAAAAGTGTTTTATTCAGAGATCAACATGCCTCCGTTATCAACGAGTTGTTTACGAATGGTCTTATCAAAAAGGAGCGAATTGGTAGGGTGGAAAACCACAACTAGGCCCTTTTCATAGTGAGCCATATCGGTTTCCCTTGTGCCAAAAGCCTTTCTTACGGCTTTATCCATTGCATCCAAGGATTCAAACTGGTACCGCTCTTCTTTTTTAGACATACACTAAATTCCTCCTAGTATTATTTGCCCAATTAGAACAAATAAGATATTTGCCAAGTTCTATTGAACATGTTCCTATTATAATACTAAGTTTAATAATAGTCAACAATTTGACAAATATCTTTTTAAATTTATGAAAAAATGCTATAATATTTTTATTTATTCATTAAAGTTTATAAATTTTTCTATATATTCCCAAACTTTTTGAGTATAAATTTTTCTTTCAGAGGAGAATGGTAAAAATTTTAAATCTTTTAAGGGGTTTAAGCTATCCTGCAATTTTTGAACAGCTTCATCCACTTTCGTAATAGCAATTTTATCTGCTTTATTTGCAATTACCATACAAGGCAAATTAGTTTTAAAAATGTAATCATACATTAATTTATCATTTGCTGTTGGCTCATGGCGAATATCTATTAAAAAAATAATTAGACTAATTTGTTTACTATTTTCTAAATATTCTTCAATAAAATTTCCAACTTTTATTTGTTCTTGTTTGGACATTTTGCTATAACCATAGCCTGGTAAATCTACCAAATAAAACTTATTATCCATATTATAAAAATTAATTTGTCTTGTTTTACCAGGTTCACTGCTAGTTCTTGCTAGTTTTTTTCTATTAACTAAAGTATTAATAAAAGAAGATTTTCCAACATTAGACTTACCAACAAGCACTATCTGAGAAAGGCCATCTTTAGGATATTGTTTAGGACTTACTGCAGAAATTTGAAACTGTGGATTCTTAATATTCATACATACTCTCCTTTACATTTATAAAAGATATATATAACCTCTACCTCATAACTATAGTTATTTTTTAGGAACCAATTTTTCTGTTCCACCCATATAAGGTTGTAATACTTTAGGAATAAGCACGCTACCATCTTCTTGGTAGTTATTCTCTAGTAGAGCAATTAACATACGTGGTGGGGCAACTACGGTATTATTTAAAGTATGTGCATAATAATTTCCCTTTTCTCCTTTAATACGAATACCAAGTCTCCTTGCTTGAGCATCTGTTAAATTAGAACAGCTTCCTACTTCAAAATATTTTTGTTGTCTTGGACTCCAAGCTTCAACATCACAACTTTTTGCCTTTAAATCTGCTAAATCTCCACTACAACATTCTAAAGTACGAACAGGAATATCCATACTTCTAAATAATTCTACGGTATAAGACCATAACTTATCATACCAATTCCAACTATCTTCAGGTTCACAAACTACAATCATTTCTTGTTTTTCAAATTGATGAATACGGTAAACACCACGTTCTTCAATACCATGAGCACCTTTTTCTTTTCTAAAACAAGGGGAATAAGAAGTCATTGTGTAAGGAACATTGTCTTTTGATAAAATTTGGTCTTTAAATTTACCAATCATAGAGTGTTCACTAGTACCAATTAAATACAAATCTTCTCCTTCAATTTTGTACATCATGGCATCCATTTCTTCAAAACTCATAACACCTGTTACTACATTACTTCTAATCATAAAAGGAGGAACACAATAAGTAAATCCTTTATTAATCATAAAATCTCTTGCATAAGAAATAACAGCGGAATGAAGTCTTGCAATATCACCCATTAAATAGTAAAAACCATTTCCGGCTACTCTTCTAGCAGAGTCTAAATCAAGTCCATCAAAAGACTCCATAATATCAGCATGGTAAGGAATTTCATAGCTTGGTACAACAGGTTCTCCAAATTTTTCAATTTCTACATTTTGACTATCATCTTTTCCAATAGGAACAGAGTCTGCAATAATATTAGGAATTTTCATCATTCTTTCTTGAATTTGGCTTGCATATTCTTCTTCTAACTTTTCATTTTCAACTAATTGGTCATTAATTTCTTGAACTTGTTTTTTTATATTCTCTGCCTCTTCTTTTTTGCCTTGTTTCATAAGATTACCAATCTCACTACTTAAGCTATTTCTTTTGCTTCTTAAGTCATCACCTTTTACTTTAGCTTCACGATTTTTTACATCTAGGTCTAGTACTTCATCTACTAAAGGTAATTTATGATCTTGAAATTTCTTTTTTATGTTCTCCTTTACAAGTTCTGGGTTTTCTCTTATTAATTTTATGTCTATCATATTTGCCTCCTTGTTTATTTTTATCATTTCCTTTATATCAGTAAAATTGTACCACTTTCTTATTAAAATTTCAATACAAAAAGGATTTTGATGTATAAAAATAAAATTTTTGCATATATTATTAACAAGATTTTACCAAATTTAGAAAAACATGTTATTTAAACAATGGAGAATACAAGAAAGGATGAAGAAAATGACAGAGAATTATCAAAAAGAAAATTTAATTATAGATAAAACAGAAGAAGAAAAGAAAATAGAGTTAATTTTAAGTGTATTAAAAACCAAAAGAGAATTAGACTTGGCTAATAAAAACTTTGAAACAGCAGAAGAAGGACTAATTGACTATTATGTTTATCAAATGAAAGCAAGCAAAAGCAAATTAGACTTTTTAGTACAAAAAGCAAAAAAGAGAGGAATTTCTCTGGATATGATTGAAGAATTATATTTTAGAAAAAATCAGGTGGGATAAGTTATATTTGTCCAAATTCTATCATAATTATTAAATAATAAAGGAATGGTGATAGAGTTTGGACTTTTCTGTAATATTTACAATATTAACATGTATTATAGTTTTTTGGATCATAGGAAGGGTATTTTCCATTCCTATTAAAGCAATTTTTAAATTAATCATAAACTCTATTTTAGGCGGATTACTTATTTTTATGATCAATTTAGTAGGAAGTAGCTTTTCTTTTCATATTGGACTAAATATAGGAACAGCTATATTAGTAGGAGTTTTAGGAATTCCAGGAGCTATTTTATTAATTATTTTGAAAATTTTTATTTAAAAACAAATAGGAAAATAGTCTGTCCAAAAATATTAAAATTTATATATAAAGTATTAGAATTGTCTTTTGAGATTTTTAAGGCCTTGCGTGGGTGACCATTGTGGCATCTGCTTACGGCATTTATGCCGAAGTTACAGCTGTCCAAAAGGGGAAAGGTTTTAAAAATTGAAAAAGACAATTCTAATACTTTAGACCTACTATTATTTTAATGAATAAACTATTCTACGGTAACAGATTTAGCTAAATTCCTTGGTTTATCCACATCTAATCCCTTATTTTTCGATATATAATAAGCAAGTAATTGAAGTGGAACCACAGAAAGAATAGGGGATATTAAGCAATCTGTCTCTGGAATATTAATTACAAAATCAATATTAGTATTACTTATTTTTTGGTTGGTAATTACTAAGGTTTTAGCACCTCTTGTAACTACTTCTTGAAGATTGCTAATACATTTTTCTACTAAATCTGGGTTAGTTATTACATTAATAACAGTTACTCCATTTTCAATTAAAGCAATAGGACCATGTTTTAATTCTCCTGCTGCATATGCTTCTGAATGGATATAAGATATCTCTTTTAGTTTTAAAGAACCTTCCATAGCTACATGGTAATCTGTTCCTCTTCCTAAAAAATACATATCATGTTCTGTATAAACTTTTTTAGCAAATTTTTCAATTTCTTTGGTTTCATCCAATACTGCTTCTAGCTTAGTTGGTAAATCTAAAATTTCAGATTTTAAATGATCTAATACTTCTTTTTTACTACTATCTAACATTTCTGAAAAATAGATAGCCAAAATTACCATAAGTACTACTTGGGAAGTATACGCTTTTGTGGAAGCAACTGCAATTTCAGGACCCGCATGAGTATAAATGGTATAGTCAGCTTCACGGGTAATAGAGCTTCCAATGACATTAGAAACTGCTAAAGTTTTAGCCCCTTTCGATTTGGCAAGTTTTAAAGCAGCAATAGTATCTGCTGTTTCACCAGATTGACTAATATAAATACAAAGTGTATTCTCATCTATGATAGGATTTCTGTAACGAAATTCAGAAGCAATGTCTACTTGCACAGGAATTTTACAAAGTTTTTCTATAGCAGTTTTACCAACTAGTCCTGCATGCATAGCAGTTCCACAAGCTACAATATAAATTTGCCTGATTTTTTCTAAATCTTTTTTCTGGAGACTTAAATCATCAAAAAAACATTTTTCTCCTAATTGTAGATGAGAACCAATGGTTTCGCGAATAGCATTTGGTTGTTCATAAATTTCTTTTAACATATAATCTTCAAAACCATTTTTTTCTGCAGCAGTAGCATCCCATTCAATGTTTTTTATAGCTTTGGTATGTTCTAATAAAGTATTGTCAAAGAAATGAACGCTATCTGTTGTTACTACAGCATATTCGTTATCTTCTAAAAGGTAAAAATCTCTTGTATGAGGAAGAATCGCAGGAATATCAGATGCAATAAAGTTTTCGCCTTTTCCTTTTCCAATTACCAAAGGACTATCTTTTCTTACTACAATAATTTCATTTGGATATAATTTAGAAATAACTTCTATAGCATAACTACCTTTTAAATCATCTACAGCAGATTTTACAGCTCTTAAAAATGGATTTTCATCAGAAATACCATTCGTATAATAATAGTGAATTAAGTTAGGAATTACTTCTGTATCTGTTTGAGATAAAAAGTGATATCCTTTGTTCGTTAAAAATTCTCTTAATTCATGATAATTTTCAATAATTCCATTATGTACTACAGCAAATAAATTAGCATTATCCATATGTGGATGAGAATTTTCTTTTGAAGGTTTTCCATGAGTTGCCCATCTAGTATGTGCAATTCCTATAGAAGAAGTTAAATCCTCTATTCCAGAAATTTCTTTTAAATTCGCTACTCTACCTTTATCTTTCATAACAACTAGTTCTTGATTTTCAATTACTGCTATACCTGCAGAATCATATCCTCTATATTCTAAGCTAAGAAGCCCATCTATTAAAACCGGGGTAGCTTTTTTATTTCCTACATAACCTATAATTCCACACATTGTTTCTTTCCATCCTTTCTTATCATCAAAGATTCATAGCTAGAAAAAGCCTTGTTTAAGCCAAATTTTCTATTCTATTTTCCAAAATTCTTATTCAATTCATTTTTTATGATATTATATTACTATAAAAATTGCAATGTGTCAAAAGTAAAATTGTAAAACAGCTATAAATATGTTACAATAGAAAAGGTAAGGAGGTAGACATGGCATTTAATATAGAAGAAGAGCTAAAAAAATTGCCTAGCAAACCAGGTGTATATATTATGCATGACAAAGATGACAAAATTATTTATGTTGGCAAAGCAATTTCTTTAAAAAATAGAGTAAGACAATATTTTAGAAAAACCAATAAAACCAAAAGAATAGAAAACATGGTTGCTTTAATTGACCATTTTGAATATATTGTGACAGACAATGAATCAGAAGCACTTATTTTAGAATGTAACTTAATTAAGAAAAATATGCCAAAATTTAATGTGCTATTAAAAGATGATAAAACCTACCCATACATAAAAGTAAATGTGCAAGAAGATTATCCAGATGTATATATAACAAGAAGAATTTTAAATGATGGGGCAAAATACTTTGGACCATATGCTAGTGCACGGTGCTGCAAAAGAGATGATATCTTTTATTAAATCAAAATTTAAAATTAGGCAGTGCAGAAGTTTTAAATATAAAGATAGACCTTGTTTAAATTACCATATCAAAAAATGTGCAGCTCCTTGTATGGGATATATTTCTAAAGAAGAATACAGAGAACAAATTAATCAAGTAATTAATTTATTAAATGGTAAAACTGCTCCTATTATTAAGCAAATAGAAGCAGAAATGCAAGAAGCGGTAAACAAACTAGATTTTGAAAAAGCAGCTTATTTACGAGATAAAAAATTAGCAATAGAAAAAATTAGTTTTGAAAAACAAAAAGTTTCTAACCTTTCAGAAAATGATATTGATGTAATTGGTTTTGCCAAAAACGAATTACGTGTTTGTATTGAAGTGTTTTTTATTAGAAACAGTAAAATGATAGGAAGAGAGCATTACTTTTTTGAAGATTTAGTAGATGAATCTAATAAAGAAATTCTTTCTGATTTTATCAAACAATACTACTTAAATAGTTTAGTAGTGCCACATAGAATTATGGTGCAAGAAGAAATAGAAGATAGGGAATTACTAGAAAAATCGCTTTCTGAAAAAATGGGAAGAAATGTGGAAATTAAATCACCTCAAAAGGGAGAAAAGCTTAGATTAGTAGAAATGGCAGAAAAAAATGCAAAAATCACTTTAGAGAATACAGAAAAAGAAAAATATGGAGTGGTAAATGAACTAAAAAAAGTATTAAATATGGATAAACTCCCAAGAAAAATAGAAAGTTTTGATATTTCCAACATTTCTGGTCAATATATGGTTGCTGCCATGTGTGTTTTATATGATGGAGCTGTTAAGAAAAATTTATCTAGAACTTTTAAAATAAAAACAGTTTTTGAGCAAGATGACCCAAGATGTATGCAAGAAGTAATTACCAGAAGATTAAAACATTCTATAGAAAATCCAAATGGAGCCTTTGGAAAATTACCAGATGCTATTTTTGTAGATGGTGGTATTACCCAAATGAGGGCTGCAAAAGAGGCATTAGCAGTATACCATTTAGATATTCCAATTTATGGTATGGTAAAAGATGATAAACATTCAACAAGAGCTTTAATAGATGAAAATAGAAAAGAAATTCCTTTATCAGAAAGATTAATGAATACGATTACTTATTTTCAAGATTGTGTGCACGAAAAAGCAATTGGATACCATAGAAAATTAAGAGAAAAAAGTATTACCAAATCTGCTTTAGATGATATTACAGGAATTGGCCCTGCTAAGAAAAAAGCACTTTTGAAACAATTTGGAGGAGTACAAAAAATAAAAGAGGCAAGCATAGAAGAAATAGCAAAAGTGCCAGGAATTACAAGAAAGCTAGCAGAAACGATTAAGCAAACTTTAAATTAATTGTAATATTTTGTCATACGATTTTTAGCATAAAATCCTAATATGCAGAATATATTGATATTAAGAAAATAAAATGGAGGGATTTTATGGAGTATACAAAAGATTTAATTTTAAAAGTACATTATCAAAAGGAAAATAACTCTTTAAGAGAAAAATTAAGAAAAAGGACAAGCCATTTTTTCGGCAAGATAAAAAATCACAAAATCATCACATCTAGTATTGTTCTGGCATTGGTATTAATGATAGCAGATATGGTTTTAGTAATGAATTTTATGAGTATGTTAGAAAATTTTTAAAATAAGAAGGTAAAAAGAAGGGGTAATATGGAAGTAGCAAGAGATTGGAAAGATTATGAAATATTAGACATGGCAAATGGAGAGAAACTAGAAAGATGGAAAAATGTTATTTTAATAAGACCAGATCCACAAATTATTTGGACGAAAAAAACATTTCCAGAAAAATGGAAAAATGTAAATGCCAAATATCATAGAAGCTCTTCAGGTGGTGGCAACTGGGAATACCAGAAAAAAATGCCAGACAGTTGGCAAATAAAATATAAAGAATTAACCTTTCAAATTAAGCCAATGGGATTTAAACACACTGGCTTATTTCCCGAGCAAGCGGTAAATTGGGATTGGATGATTGCAAAAATTAAACAAGCCAAAAGACCAATCAAAGTGCTAAACCTATTTGCTTATACAGGAGGTGCAACAGTAGCATGTACCTATGCCGGAGCTGAAGTTTGCCATGTAGATAGTTCAAAAGGCATGGTAGCATGGGCAAAAGAAAATATGAAGGCTTCAGGTTTAGAAAATAAACCTGTTCGTTATATTGTGGATGATGTTATTAAATTTGTAAATAGAGAAATACGAAGAGGAAACCAGTATGATGCCATTATTATGGATCCACCATCTTATGGAAGAGGGGCTAATGGAGAAGTATGGAAGTTTGAAGAAAACTTATCAGGATTAATAGAATTATGTACAAAAGTATTATCTAAAAACCCACTTTTCTTTTTAATTAATTCGTATACAACAGGAATTTCTAGTACAGTATTACAAAATATATTAGAGTTATCCATACCAAACCAGTACCATGGAAAAGTAACTTGTGGAGAAATAGGACTTCCTATGACAAATTCTTCCCTTATTTTACCATGTGGGATTTTTGCACGTTGGGAAAATAGCTAAAAAAGTGAAGAAATACTAAAACAATATGTATACTCTGACAAAGCAAAAACAGTAACAAGAAGAGTTATATAAAAATGTGGGGAGAAAGCAAAATGGGAAAATTAAATGTCATTTATGAAGATAATCATATCATTGTAGTGGAAAAACCAGTAAATATTCCATCTCAATCAGATAAAACGGGGGATATTGATTTACTTAGCATCGTAAAACAATATATAAAAGAAAAGTATAACAAACCAGGTAATGTCTATGTAGGGCTAATTCACCGTTTAGATAGGCCTGTAGGTGGAGTTATGGTTTTTGCCAAAACTTCTAAAGCAGCAGCTAGACTTAGTAACCAAGTAAGAGAAAAACAATTTCAGAAAACTTATTTAACAATTGTAAATAGTAAAATGGAACAAGAAAAAGGTACTTTGCAAGATTATTTATTAAAAAATGAAAAGACTAATATGAGCAAAGTGGTAGCAGAAGGAACAAAAAATAGTAAATTAGCCCTATTAGATTATGAGGTTTTAAAATATAATCAAGAAATTAACTTATCTGTTTTAAAAATACATTTACATACAGGAAGACATCATCAAATTAGGGTGCAATTATCTAGTAGAAACCATAGTATCTATGGAGATCAAAAATATGGTGGAAGAGGGCATGGAAAGCAAATTGCCCTCTGGGCTTATGAACTAAAAATTTATCATCCTATTACCAATGAACTTATGACATTTTATTCTATTCCTAAACAAGAAGGAAGTTGGAAAATGTTGGAAGATATAGCACTTAATGAAAAAGAATATTAATTTTATGGTTTTAATGCCGTAATAGGTACAATATAAATGCCAGTTTCAGGATCTTTAGCAATAACATCTGTAAAGCCAACAATTACACACATAAATTTTGGCTTTTTTATTATGATTCAATATACATTTTTTAATAAATTTAATATACAATTTTTAATAAAAACAATATACATTTTTTAAAATTTTTAATATACATTTTTTAAAATGAAAGATAACTTATATTAAAAATCAATTTTATGAAATTCCTATTTTTTTATATAAAAACAAAAAACGACAAAATTCATCATTATTTTTTCTATTTTCATAAATAAAATTAACCAAACCGAAATTGAAAATATAAAATAAACTCAACAAAGCAATTGAGGGATAAAAATGATAGATAAATTTTGTGATTGGATTATAGAAAAAATAAAACAAAAAATGCCAGAGATAGATGAAGAAAAAGAAATGGTGATTACTTTTGGAGTAAGAATATTATTTGGAGAAATGCCAAAAATTCTTTTATTAATTATTATTGGATTTCTCTTAAATGTGGGATGGTATATTTTGCTTATGTTTTTACTACTTGCACCATATAGGAGTTTTACTGGAGGATTTCACTTAAAAACACATCTTGGATGTATGATAACTACTACTATTTTATATCTTTTTCCTATTCTTATTGCCAAATATTTACCAATTACACAAAATTATATTTTATATCTGCTAACTTTTATAATAGGAATAATGAGCATTATTTTTATTATTAAATATGCTCCAGCAGATACAGAAAATATTCCTATTTTAAGCAAAAAAGAAAGAAAAATAAAAAGAATAAAAGCATATGTTTTCTTACCAATTTTACTAGCAATTATCGTTTTTAGCCCAGATAAAATTATTAGTTATATGTTACTTTATGGAATCTTTTTACAAAACTTAACCATTATGCCAATTTCATATAAACTAACCAATAATAAACATGGCTATGAAGTTTATGGTAGTGAAGAAACTGCTTCATAATATAAACATGAGATAAGGGATAATAAAGCATTAGCCGGCAATGCTATTATTATATAAACTTTATTTTATTTAAGGAGGAATTACAAATGTTAAAATTATTAGCAAAAGTAGCAGAAAAATATGCAAAATCAACTAATACTGCATGTCTAGTTTTAGGAATTTTACATCAACCTAAAATGCCTGCATCATTAATTAAAAAAGATTAATTTAAAAAAAGTTAAAAATGCTAAAAATATAATATTTCCTTAAAACATAAAAAACGATAAAAAGTAGAACCTTATCTTCTAAGGTTCTACTTTCTAGATTTCTAATAATAAATTTCAAATTGTTGTACAAAAAATTCTTCATTTTTGGTAGTAAATAAGTTTAAATTATTGTTTTTCTTTAATATTTGCCTTACTTCCCATAATCCGAGTCCACTATTTGTTTCTTTTGATTTAGTAGAATAATCTTTATCAAAAATTCGGTCAATGTCCACATCTTTATCTAAATAGGTATTTTCAATAATCATTACAATTCTTTTTCTATTTTCTTCTTTTCTAAAAGTAACATGAATAATCTTATCTTGACATTCAGCAGTAGCTTCTATTGCATTATCCATAAGAATACCCATAATTCTGGTAAATTCATATATTTTCATATGTTTTTCTATTTCATTTAAATCCATAAAAATAGCTAAATTAATTTGTACTCCTAATTCATCTGCTTTATGATATTTGGCAGCTAAAATGTTATAAATAACAGAATTATTAATAATAGATGGATTTAATGCAGTTAAATTATTTACTTGGTTACAATCTTTTAGTAATTGAGAATAATATTTTTTAAGACCTTCCATATCATTGTTACTAATATAACCACCAATACCTTGGACAATATTATGAAAATCATGTTTAAAACCTCTCATTTTATCATGTAATAAACTTAAGGTTTTATTATATAATTGTGCTTCTGCTAAATTTTGAGATGTAGTTTCTAATTTAGTAGTATTTAACAAACTATAAATACTAATAAAGAAATAAGCAAGTAAACTCAAAATACTAACAATGGTAACACCAACTGGCATTTTATCACTATAAAAAGCTATTAAATAAAATTGTGCACCAATGGCTATAATTCCTATTAATGTATTAATAACAAATAGAATTTTGCTTTTCTTGGTCATATTTTCTAAATTAAAATGGAATTTAAAAAATTTAATGATTCTATAAATTAAATAAACACATAAATAGATAATTAGTATAGAAGAAATTCTATAGATTGGTGTTGTTAAAACCTGTTCCTGTGGTAAATTAAAAATAGTATAATATAATCTGAACCAGAATAATTCTAAAACACTACCAACTGCGATTACAATGAATTCAGATAATAAAGATTTTAACCATGAAGTTTTTAAAATAAATTTAATAAATAATATAATTACTATCATATTTAAAAAAGTAGCATATGGATTAGGAATAAATGTCCTAGTAATAAAAGCAAATATACCCATGCTAAGCACATAAATTATTTTCGACTTTTTAGTGGCTTTAATATCAAATATAGTTGTAAATAATAACATATTTACCAATATATCTACAAAATATATAGGAAAAAGTAAAATTGTAGATAACATTTCATTTTGCGTTGTAAGAGCCGTCCAAATAGTTTGAAAAATTTCCATCATTAAATACCTCCATAAATTTATTTTTATATTTAGGACCTATAAAACATTTTAGATCCTTATTATTATTTAACCAAACAACACTTTTCGTTGTATCAATATCTGTCACTTTTTTGAGATTCACAATATAAGATTTATGACATTGCATAAATTGATTTGGTAATTGTGGCAAAATCTTTTTAAAAGAACTATAAGTTTCATAATCTCTTGTGTCAGTGTGAAAAATTACTTTCATTCCATCTTTTTGAATATACTGAATACTGTCTTGTCTAATAATTGTCTTATTATTATCTAACCTAACAAAATTTGTTTGCGTTCCAGAAACATCTTCAAATAGTCTTATGATAGTATCTTCCAATCTTTCTGGGGTAACTGGTTTTGGCAAATAATCAAATGTTTTATATCGATATGCTACTAAACCATATTCTAGATGACCAGTTGTAAAAATAATGTATACGTTTTTATCTTTTTTTCGAATCATATCTGCTAAATCTAAACCAGTTATATTTGACCTTAATTCGATATCTAAAAAGACGACATTAACAGTGTGATTTCGTATGTAATTCATTAATTCATCAGGTCTAGTAGTACTTAAAACAATTTGTGCCTCAAACTTGTTACGAATTAATACAGATTCTAGCATTTTCTCTAGTTTTTTCAGAACATTAAGGTTATCATCACATAACACAAAATCTAACATCCTTTTATCCTCCGTATACATATGAAATTAAAAATCTGAAAAATTAGATGCAAAATTTGTTCGACAAAATATAACAGTATTACCTAAAATTTTCCAGTACTTTATTAATATAATCTAAAAGAAATAGATTGTCAAGCAATTTTAAAAAAATTTTTAAACTGTCGATTTTTGGCGATAATGCACGTATCAACAGTGATTTTTGAAAATAGAAAATACTAGTTATTTTTTTGTTTTCTTTTCATAAATATAAATTATGAGAAAGTAAAGGAAAAAAATTTTAGTTTCAAAAAATGCTTTTATCATTATAAATGCCTTTAGAATAAAGAGAGAGGAATGAAATTTAATATGAAAAAACATTTTAATATTATCATTTTACTATTTACTACTTTAGTTATTTTTGTTTTTATGTATTGTACGGTAAATACAAGTCAGACTAATCAAACCATACAAACCAGTAGTTCTACATTAAGCAATAAGAAAATTGGTTGGGGAATAAAAAGGGGCAAAGACCATAAACAACCAGATGTTGGTAGTGTAAATAAAAAGATTTTAGATACTTATGATGGAATTTGTATGGGAAATGCAGATTCAAAATATGTTTACCTAACTTTTGATGAAGGTTATGAGGCAGGTTATACCTCTAAAATTCTGGCAGTTCTAAAAGAAAATGAAGTACCAGCAGCCTTTTTTATTACAGCCCATTATTTAAATACACAACCAGATTTAGTGAAACAAATGATTGATGAAGGGCATATTGTAGGAAATCACACAGTAAACCATAAGTCTATGCCAGATTTAACAGAAGAACAAATACAAAAAGAGGTAATGGACTTACACACAGCAGTGTATGAAAAATTTAATTATGAGATGAAATATATTCGTCCACCAAAAGGAGAATTTAGCGAAAGAACTATAGCTTATACCAATACTTTGGGCTATAAAACAGTAATGTGGTCTTTGGCCTATGATGATTGGGACGAAAATAAACAAGGAAGAGAAGACTATGGAACACAAAAAATATTGGACAATATTCATCCAGGCTGTGTTATTTTATTACATGCTACTTCAAAAGATAATAGTAATATTTTAGACTATTGTATTAAAGAAATTAAAAAAATGGGGTATGAGTTTAAAAGTTTAGATGAATTTCAAAGATAAGGAAATAAAGAGCTAAAAGATAAAAAATAAAATGATAAAGAGATAAGGAGAACAAAAAATGTCTAAGTTTGCTAAAAGAAAAAAGAAAAATATACCCAGTAAAGTAAGCCGTTTATTAGAAATACCACAAGAAGTTTCTACCAATTTACCAAAAGTAACAGTGTTGGGATTTGAAAAAATGTTAATTGAAAATTATAAATCCATTTTAGAATATCAAGAGTTTTATATTCGTATTAGTACTTATATTGGAATATTAAATATCAATGGCTATGAATTACATTTAGAAGAAATGACAACAGATGACTTATTGGTAACAGGAAAAATAGATTCTATTGATTTTGAATCAGTTACTGACGAAGAATAGGAGGAAAAACTTTGTATTTTCAAATTTTACTGGGGTATCTTTTAGGATATGTAACCATAGAAATAGAAGGCTACTTTATTGAACGTTTTATGAATCTTTGTAATAATCAAAAGATTTTTTTGTGGAATTTACAAAGAACTCATTCTACTACTGTAAAAGTCAATATGAATATTCGAGATTTTAAAAAAATAAAACAGATTGCAAAAAAAACAAAATGTAGAGTAAAAATTACTAGGAAAAAGGGAATTCCTTTTCTCCTACACAGATATAAAAAAAGAAAGATTTTTGTCTTTTTCTTTTTATTTATTTTGCTAGTTATTTTCACTTTATCTAATTTTATTTGGAATATTGAAATTACAGGAAATGAAACAATTCCTGAAGAAGAAATACAGCAGATACTAGAAAAACATCATTTTACAATAGGAAGTTGCAAAATAGGTTTACAAACAAAGAATATGATAGAACAAATTCGTCTAGAAAGGGACGACATTGCATGGGTGGGAATTGAAGTAAAAGGAACTAATGCCATTATTAAAATTGTAGAAGCAGATTTAAAACCAGACATCATTCCAGAAGAAGAATATTGTAATCTAATTGCAACAAAAGAGGGATTAATTGTAAAAGTAACAGCGCAAAACGGTACTCCCCTAGTAAAAGAGGGTGATCTTGTAACAAAAGGTAGTGTTTTAGTAGGCGGGTGGCTAGAAGGAAAGTATACAGGTATGCGTTATGTGCATGCAAATGGCGAAGTACAGGCAAAAGTTTGGTATTCTCAAAAAGTAGAAGTTCCTTTAAAACAGGTAAAAAAAGTAAAAACAGGGAATGAGGAAAATAAATATTCCGTAAAGATAAATAATTTTGAAATAAATTTGTCAAAAGGGGTTTCAAAATTCAAAAATTATGATACAATAGAGACGAGTAAAAAACTAAAACTATTTTCTGATTTTTATTTACCAATTGAAATCAATACAAAAACCTATCAAGAATACGAAGAACAAGAAGTTATTTATACAGTAGAAGAAGCAAAACAGATAGGAATAGAACAGGCTAAGCAAAAATTAGAAGAACAAATAGCAAATGCACAACAAGTAGAAAATACAGAACAAACAACAAATACCGGTCAGATACAAAATGAAGAGCAAACAATAAATGAACAACAGATTTTAGACAAACAGGTTATTACCAAACAAGTAGGAGATGCTATCGAAGTTGAGGTTATTTACGAGGTATTAGAAAACATCGCGACAAAAGAAAAATTAGTGTTTTGAAAGGAAGAAAAGCCATGGAAGAAAGAAGTTTAAGAGTATACCAAGAGAAAACCTTTTTTACAAAAATAACAAATACATTAAGCAAATTACTGATTCCAACTAAAATTGGAATTAATGGAATGCTAATTTCCATGAAACGTAATAATGCTTTAAAATCATATGAAGCATATGCACAATGTGACAAAATAGAAGATCAAAAGAAACAAGAAGCAATCACACAAAAATTTGAAGATGTATATGCCCTTTATTTAGAATCAATTGATAAATATATTATGGATTCTATTTATAAAAAAGTAAAAAATGACACAGCAAATGACTTTGAAAAAAATGCTTTGTCACAATATTATACAATTGTTCATCTAAAAGAAACAGAATATTTAGAGTATAAATATAGAAAGCAAATGTATTTATTAAATTTAGATTATGAAACAGTAGAAAATTTAAATAAGGCACAATTATTAGATAAATATCAAAAACTTTATTGTGCCCAAATGGAAGGACTATATAAAGGCTTATTAAAACATTATTCTATCAAATTAGCAGACAATTTAACACCAGGTGCTAAAGATGAAATATATCATAAAATTTTTGAAACTTTGGAAGATTACATTGAAAACATTTTACCATTAAAAATGAAAAAAGATTCTGAAAACAAGGTATATAAAGAAATAGTAGAAGAATATCAAAACTTTGAAAAATTTACAATTGGTAAATTAGACCAAAATGATGTTATTGAAAAAAATATGATATTGTTAGGGCTTAGTAGAAAATTATTTACTCATAGCTTACCATTAATTGTAGCAGAACAATGTTATGATAAATTACTAAATGATGTAAGAAGCTTAATTGTAGACACCAAAATAGCTCGTAAACAAGAAAAAGCTTATTCTTTATTAATGACTTTATTAGAAGAATATCATGTTAAATTATTATCTACTAAAATTTACTGGGATAAACCAGCAGATAGAGAAGAATACAAAAAGTTTTGGAAAAACTATCAAGAAATAAACAAAATGAAAGATACCAATTACATTGAGTATATTAAAGAAAAACAAATTTTATTCTTAAAGAATGACCTAAAAAGATTAAGAAAACAAGAAAATAAATATTTTAAAATTATGCAATTTTATTGTGATAAGCTAGTAGAACTAGGCGCTATGAGAAAAATAGCAAATAAATATGTATCAGAAGGAACTTATACAAAAGGATTAAAAAAAGAAAATAAAGTTCAAAAAGTAGCAAGAAAAGTAGCAAAATCAACAAAACAAGAAACAAAAAGTGAAATCAAAAAAGCTACCAAAAAAGCAGCAGAAACAGATAAGAAAAAAGCTAGCAAAGAAAATAAAACAAAAACCGCAACACGTAAAATAGCACAAAATGCAGAAAAAGTAACGGTAAAAAAAGTGGGAACGACAACAACAAAAGTAACTAGAAAAAAGAGTGCAGTTAGTGCTTAAATACAAAACATAAAACAATACAAAAATAGAAATACATAAAGAATAGCAAACATAAAGCAAAAAAATAAGAAAAACAAACATAAAATAAAAACTCAAACCTAAAAAAGCAAATCAAAAAATTTAAACAAAAAATTTAAACTAACAAAGTAAAAATAAAAAATGGAGAAAGGATAGGATTTAATATACATAAAATGAACAAGGTAACAGAAATTGTATGGAAAGACATTCCAGAACAAGTAGAGTACGAAGCATTTATTGATAAAATCATACAAACATGTTTTAAGGTAGAAAAAATAAATCCTACCCTTTTCTATATTTGTGTTACTTTAACAAACCCTGCCACAATTAGAAAATATAATAAAAAATATCGTAATATAGATAAAGAAACAGATGTGCTTTCCTTCCCAATGTTTGAAAAGGAAGAACTAGACAATTTGATTGAAAAACACAAAGGAAATACTCTACAGCAGGTAGTAGATTCAAAACAACTAGAAGAGGAAGCTATGAAAAATGGTCTATTGCAAGACATTTTAGGCGATATTATTATTTCTATTGATAGAGTAAAAGAACAAGCAAAAGAATATGGACATAGCTTTGAAAGAGAATTTGCTTATATGCTAGTACATGGATTTTACCATTTAAGAGGTTATGACCATATGGTAGAAGAGGAAAAAAAGGTTATGAGGCAAAAAGAAGAAAATGTATTAGAACAATTAAATATTACAAGGTAAGGGGACTCTAAGCATGAAATCAAAGGGAAAAGAGGAAAAACAAGAGCAAGAGAATAAACAACATAAACCAAAAGATAAATTAAATCAAGAAAGTCATGCAAAACAAGAAGAATATGTAGAAAATGAAAAAAATAATCAAGGCCAGAACAAAGAAGATGAGCGAATCAAAAATCATGGCTTTATTGATGCTTGGAAAAATGCTTTTAATGGCATTATTTATGCAACTACTACACAAAGTAATATCAAAAAACAATTAATTATTGCAGTAATTGTAGTAATTGTTAGCCTCTTTTTTAATTTAGACAGAGCAGAATTTTTATGTTTTTTATTTACCATTATCCTAATCCTTTTTGCAGAGATGGTAAATACTGCTATTGAAACTGTAGTAGACCTTTATGTAGATGTATATCACCCAAAAGCAAAAATTGCAAAAGATGTAGCAGCAGGGGGAGTAGTAATTACTACTATTAATGCTATTATTGTAGCTTATTTCCTATTCTTTGATAAAATTTCAGATATTGGATTAACTTTTTTTAGAAATGTTACCAATTCACCAATGCATTTAGCATTTGCCGTTATGATTATGGTTATGATTGCAGCATTAGCCCTTATTGCCTATGCTAAAACCAATAAACATAAAAGACTAAATGCAAAATTTGTACCAAGTGGACATGCAACAATTGCTTTTGGAGCAAATACCATCATTTGGATTTTAACAGATAATATTGTTATATTAATGCTTTCATTAGTAATGGCTATTTTATTATCAGAAAGTAGAATTGCTGCAAAAGAACATAAACTTTCAGAAATTATTTTTAGTGCTTGTTTGGGTACGGTGCTAGTTTTAATTTTATACGGAATATGTCAGCCACTAGGGACGTTCCTTCTTGGTTGAAAATCAGCCACTAGGGACGTTCCTTTTTGGTCGAAAATCAGCCATTGGGGACACTCTTTAAAAAACGAATACTTTTTTAAAATATAACCAAACCAAACCAAACCAGATTAAACTAAACCAGACCAGACTAAACTAAATCGAAGAAAATAAAACAAAACAAAACTAAATTAAACTAAACTAAACCAAACTAAACTAAACTAAACGTAAGCAACAGTGCTAAATAAAAGGTGTACAAATTATTTAGGAGGGAAAAATGAGAAATACAAGAGCAAAAAATATGAAAACAACAAAAGGTGGAGTAAAATTTTTAGTTGTCATTTTAATTATTTTAATTTTAGTAGCAGGTGGATTATTAGCAGTTAAATTTTGGCAAGATAGTCAAAATCAAAAACAAGTAGGAAATACAAATACAGTAGAGGAGCAAGAAGAAATTCCAGAACCCATTACTTTTGCAGGAAATGAAAGACCAATTGCTTTTATGATAGACAATAATATTAATGCAATGCCACAAGCAGGATTATTAGAAGCAGACTTAGTTTACGAAATTATTGTAGAAGGCGGAGAAACTAGACTAATGCTTGTTATGCAGGGTAAAGATTTAGATAAAATAGGTCCTTTAAGAAGTGCAAGACATTATTTCTTAGATTATGCTTTAGAAAATGATGCTATTTATGTACATTATGGACAAAGTCCACAAGCAAAAGAAGATATTGAAAGCCTTTCTATTTCAGATATTAACGGAATATATGAAAGTGAAAGTTTATTTTGGAGAGATAGTTCA
This sequence comes from Bacillota bacterium, assembly GCA_963929915.1. Lineage (GTDB taxonomy): Bacteria > Bacillota > Clostridia > TANB77 > CAG-508 > CAG-273. Next base: position 17,187 of record CAWVJY010000008.1, on the reverse strand, counting down.
AGATATGCTCCACATAATGCAGTAACTTCTACTGCTAATATTGAAAAAATTATAGAAAGAGAAGGATTTCGAACAACAACTCATCAAGACCCTGTTTTAAATTATGTAGTAGAACAAGAGTTAGATTCTATAGAAGAAATAGAACAACAAGAGCAACAAGAAAAAGCAGAAAATCAGCAGCAATCTAGTAATGTTAGTGAAAATAATAACCAAGAGGAAGAAACACAAACTACTTCTCAAATACAAGAGGCTTGGGAAGTAACGATTCCTTATTCTGTTTATAATACTGTAAAATATGAATATGACCCAGAAACTCAAACTTATATTAGGTATTCAAGAGATAAAAAACAAGTAGATTGGGAGACAGAAAAAGAGGTTACTACTAAAAATATTATCATCACTTTTATTGAAAATGAAAGTATAGATAGTTATGGAAGGCAAACTTTGTATAATATCAAAAAAGCAGATGGATATTATATTACCAATGGAAAAGCAATTCCTATTACTTGTGAAAAAACTTCTAGAAGTGGCAAGACAATATATAAAGATTTGAATGGAAATGAACTAAAAGTAAATGATGGAAAAACATTTATTCAAATTTGCCCAATCAATAGTGAAGTGGAATTCAAAGGAGAAACGGTAGAAGAATAAAAATATTTTAAATCAACTTTCTTTATAACTTATTAGCACATTTTAGGCAAATAAGAAAATAAAGAAAGTTTTTTGATATTATTGTACAAAAATATATAGTTTGATATAATAACCAAAAGAAGATAAAAGATGTAAAAAATATAAAAATAAGAAAAAGAAATAAATAGGGAAAGGAAAACACTGATGAATAAAAAAGAACCAAAGAATGCTTGCTGTGTGGAACAAAAGCTAGAAAAAGAAATACAAGAGATTTTAGAGCAATACACGCCAATAAAAGATAATTTAATTCCTATTTTAAATGAGATACAAGTAAAATATGGATATATTCCATTACTTGCACAAAAGAAAATTTCAGAATATTTAGCAATTCCTATGACAGAAATTTATGGAGTAATTACTTTTTATTCTAGATTTACTTTAAAGCCAAAGGGAAAATATGCTATTTCTGTTTGCTTAGGTACTGCTTGTTTTGTAAAAGGTTCCGAAAAAATTATGGAAAGATTAAAAAGTAGATTAAAAATAGGGGAAGGCGAAACCACAAAAGATGGATTATTTTCTATTGATGCCACTCGTTGTGTAGGAGCTTGTGGAATTGCACCAGTATTTACCGTAAATGGTGAAGTATATGGAAAAGCAACTGTAAAAAAACTAGATGAAGTTTTAGATAAATTACAACAAACAAACCAAGAAGAAAAATAGTCTATTTATTAAAAAAGAAGGCATTTTACCAAAAAAGAAATAAAGTAATTATTCTAAAGAAGGAGAAACAAATGAATACATTACAAAAAATAAGAGAAATAAGAGATACAAAAAGAAAAGAGCTAGATATTAGAGTAAATGATACAGTAGGTTCAAAAGAAAAACATATTTTAGTATGTCATGGAACAGGGTGTACTTCTTCTAAATCTCCTAAAATTATTGAAAACTTTAAAAAAATAATAAAAGAAAAAAATATAGAAAATGTACGTGTAATACAAACTGGATGTTTTGGTTTATGTGCAAAAGGACCTATTGTAATTATAAGGCCAGAAGATACCTTTTATGCCATGGTAACACCAGAAGATTGTGAAGAAATTATCAATACTCATATGATAGAAGGTAAAATAGTAGAACGTCTTTTATGTAAAGAAATAGATGGCACTAAAGTAAAAAAATTAGACGAACTTAGCTTTTATAAAAAGCAAAAGAGAATTGCCCTTAAAAATTGCGGGAAAATAGATCCTGAAAACATTGAAGAATATATTGCTTTTGATGGATATAAGGCTTTAGAAAAAGTTTTACTTACGATGTCACCAGAAGAAGTAATAGATACCATAGAACAATCTGGCTTAAGAGGTAGAGGTGGAGGAGGATTCCCTACAGGCAAAAAATGGAGACTAACAAGAGAGGCTACAGGAAAGCAAAAATATGTAGTTTGTAATGCAGATGAAGGTGACCCTGGAGCTTTTATGGATAGAAGCATTTTAGAAGGAGATCCTCATTCTGTTTTAGAGTCAATGGTCATTGCAGGATATGCAATAGGTGCTAACAAAGGCTACATTTATGTAAGGGCAGAATATCCTATTGCTGTTCACAGATTTGATATTGCCATTAAACAAGCAAGACAATACGGTTTGCTAGGAAATAATATTTTTGGCACAGAATTTAGTTTTGATGTAGAAATTCGTTTAGGTGCAGGAGCTTATGTATGTGGAGAAGAAACAGCTCTTTTAGAATCCATAGAAGGAAAACGTGGACAACCAAGGGTAAAACCACCCTATCCTGCAAACCAAGGCTTATGGTGGAAACCAACTTTAATTAATAATGTAGAAACATTTGCCAATGTCACCAGAATTATTTTAAATGGTGCAGACTGGTATGCAAGTATTGGTACAGAAACTTCAAAAGGAACTAAAGTATTTGCATTAGGAGGTAATGTAGTAAATACAGGATTAGTAGAAGTACCTATGGGAACAACTTTAAGAGAAATCGTTTATGATATTGGTGGGGGAATTCCTAATGGAAGAGATTTTAAAGCTGCACAAACAGGAGGACCTTCTGGTGGATGTATTCCAAAAGAACATATAGATACACCTATTGATTATGAGGCACTAGCGGAAATGGGCTCTATTATGGGTTCTGGTGGATTAATTGTTATGGATGATACGAAATGTATGGTAAATTTAGCCAGATTCTACTTAGATTTTACTGTGCAAGAATCTTGTGGAAAATGCACACCTTGTAGAATAGGAACCAAAAGAATGTTAGAAATTCTACAAAAAATAACAGAGGGAAGAGCTGACTTAGAGGACTTAGAAAGATTAGAAGAATTAGCAATCCTTATCCCTAAAACTGCCATTTGTGGATTAGGAAAAGCAGCACCTAATCCCATACTTTCCACCTTAAAATTTTTTAGAGAAGAATATTTAGAACATATTAAATACAAAAATTGTAAAACAAAAGAATGTAAAGAATTAGCAATTATTCAAATTCAAGAAGAAAAATGCAAAGGATGTGGAATTTGCAAACGTAACTGTCCAGTAAATGCCATTTCTGGCGAACCAGGGAAGCCACATCACATTGATGAAAAAATATGTATGAAATGTAGAACTTGTATTTCCATGTGTCCATTTCATGCAATTAGTTAATTCAGCCAAAAAGGACCGTCCCCAATGGTTGAAAAAAGGAGAGAAAAGAAATGCCTGAGATACCAATGATACATTTAACAATTGATAATAAAAAAGTAGAAGTACCAAAAGGAACAACAATTTTGCAAGCAGCGAGAAAAGCAAATATTGATATTCCGACACTTTGCTATTTAAAGGAAATTAATGCGATAGGAGATTGCAGAATGTGTATTACCGAAGTAGAAGGAAGAAAAGGATTTGCTACCTCTTGTATTCAAACTGTAGAAGAAGGAATGGTAGTACATACTCATTCTCCTGCTGTCATAGAAGCTAGAAAAATGATTTTAGATTTAATTTTATCTAATCATCATAGAGATTGTTTAACTTGTACTAGAAATGGAAACTGTGAATTACAGGCTTTAGCAATTAAATTTAATGTAACTGGAGTACGTTATGAAGGAGAGAAAAATGAGCATAAAATAGATAATGTTTCTCCTGCTATTGTACGTGATTTTAATAAATGTATTTTATGTAGAAGATGTGTTTCTGCTTGTAAAAGAGTGCAACAAATTGGAGCAATTGATGCAATAGGTAGAGGTTTTTCTTCTTGTATTTCTACAGTGGGAGACCATAGTTTAAATGATGTGAATTGTACTTTTTGTGGTCAATGTATAGAAGCTTGCCCAACAGGAGCATTGCAAGAGAAAGATAATACTGATATTGTTTGGGAAAAACTAAAAGATCCAGATACGTATGTAGTAGTGCAAACAGCTCCAGCAGTACGTGTGGCATTAGGAGAAGAATTTGGCATGCCAATAGGAACAAATGTAACAGGTAAAATGGTAGCATCTTTAAAGCGTTTAGGTTTTGATAAAGTGTTTGATACCAATACTGGTGCAGATTTTACCATTATGGAAGAAGCAACAGAATTTATAGAAAGATTTCAGAAAAATGACTATTTGCCAATGATTACTTCTTGTAGTCCAGGATGGGTAAGATATATAGAAATGAATTATCCTGAAAATTTAAAACATCTATCTAGTTGTAAATCTCCACATGAAATGTTTGGAGCAGTAATCAAAACCTATTATGCGGCAAAACAGAAGATTAATCCAGAAAAATTATTTGTAGTTTCTGTTATGCCTTGTATTGCTAAAAAATTTGAACGTCAAAGAGAAGAATTAAAGGACAACGGACTTTATGACGTAGACTGCGTTATTACTACTAGAGAACTTGCCAGAATGATAAAACAAGCTAATATTGAATTTGTAGAATTGGAAGAGGAAAAATTTGACAATCCAATGGGAGAAGCAACAGGAGCAGGTGCTATATTTGGTGTTACAGGTGGAGTAATGGAAGCGGCATTAAGAACTGTTTCTGAAATCTTAACAGGAAAAACTTTGGAAAAAATTGAATTTGAAGAAGTAAGGGGAAAAACAGGAATTAAAAGAGCTACCATACCAATAGGAGACAAACAAGTTAAAATAGCTGTTGCTCATGGACTTGGAAATGCCAAAACGATTATGGAAGAAATAAAATCAGGAAAAGCAGATTACCAATTTGTAGAAATTATGGCCTGCCCAGGCGGATGCATTATGGGTGGAGGTCAACCAATTAAAAGTGCGAAAATAAGAGAAACGGTAGATGTTAGAGCAAAACGTGCAGCAGCAATGTATACGATAGACGAAAAAAGCAAAATTAGAGAGTCTCATAAAAATCCAGTGTTACAAAAAATTTATAGGGAGTTTTTAGGAGAACCTGGAGGACATTTAGCACATGAGTTATTACATACTACTTATCAAAAAAGGGAAAAGTATAGAATTTAAAAAAGAACAAATGTTTTAAAAACTATTGACATTAATTAAAATTAACGTTACAATAAATAAAGAAGTTTAGGAAAAGCAGAGTGAAGAACAGGTTTTAAGAAAATTGAAAAGTCAAGTGAATTTAGTAGAAAAAAACTAAAAAATGATTGACAAAATTCTACAAAAGGTGAAAAATAATAGTAGTATAATAAAAACAGAAAGGAAGAGCCATCTATTTAGAAAAGATTATTTTAACGATACAATCTATTTTAGAAAAAATGGCATGAAAAGAAATATGGAAAAATTTAAATCAGGTTTTGTGGCAATAGTAGGTAGAACCAATGTAGGAAAATCTAGTATTTTAAACGATTTAGTAGGACAAAAAGTTGCTGTTGTGGTAAATAAACCACAAACGACAAGAACTGCTATTAAAGCCATAGTAAATAGAGAACATTCTCAAATCATTTTTACAGATACGCCAGGAATTCATAAGCCAAAATCAAAATTAGGTAATACTATGAATGATACTGCATGGAACAGTATTCCTGATGCAGATATTATTTTATTTGTAGTAGAAGCTACATCAGATGGCATCGGAAAAGGCGATAGAATGATTTTAGACAAAATTAAGGAAGCCAAAGCTAATACAATTTTAGTAATTAATAAAATAGATTTAGTAACCAAAGAGCAAATTTTTAAACTAATTGAAGCTTTTAAAGATGAATACCATTTTAAAGCCATTATTCCAATTTCTGCTTTAAAATCGCAAGATGTAGATATTATTTTAGAAGAAATAGAAAAAAACTTAAAAGAAGGTCCTGCTTATTATAATACAGAAGAATATACAGACCAAACAGTGCGAGATCTAGCAGAAGAAACCATTCGTGAAAAAGCTTTAAAATTATTGCAAGATGAAGTACCACACGGAATTTTAGTAGAGGTAGAAAAATTAAAAAAAGGAAAAACAAAAGAAAATAAACCTATTTTTAATATTGAAGCAACTATTTATTGTTTAAGAGATTCTCATAAAGGTATTATTATAGGCAAAAATGGAAATATGCTTAAAAAAATTGGAACCTATGCAAGGCAAGACTTAGAAAAAATGCTAGAAGAACAAGTCAATTTGCAATTATGGGTAAAAGTAAAAGAAGATTGGATTAATGATGAACATTTTGTAAAACGTTTTAAATTCCAAGATTAGAAAAGTAAAAACTTATGTAATGTAATAAAAATCAGTATAAAAAATAGAAAAAAACAAATAATAACATTAGAAGAAAAACACTTCTAGAACAGGAGCTGATAGATACATGAAAGAAAAACAAATGAAAGACTTGGCGTGGAATACTTTTAAACAAACTGGGAACATTCATACTTTTATGGAGTTTATGGAAATGCAAAATATAGAAAAAAATTTAATCAATCAAGACCAATCAATAAACTCAAATGATATGACACTTACCAACAATGAGATGAATCAAACTATAAAATAAAGGAATATGAAAATAAAGGAATAGAAGAAATAGTAGAGGACAAGCAATATGGGAATCATCAAAACAAAAGGAATCATACTTTCTGAAAGTAAAATGAATGACTATGATAAAATGCTAACAATACTTACTCCCAATGGAAAAATTGGGTGTGCTGCAAAAGGGGCAAGAAGACCAAAAAGCCTTCTTATGGCAGGCACTCAATTTTTGTGCTTTGGAGAATATTTATTATATCAGGGAGCTAACAGTTACCATATGAATTCTTGTGATACCATAGAACTGTTTTATCCCATCCGTACAGATTTAGATAAATTAAAATATGCTTCTCATGCTACCAAAATTATTAATGATGTAACAGACGAAAATCAAAATACGTATAAAATTTTGCAATTATTTTTAAATACTCTGTATATGATTTCACAAACAGACAAGGATCTGGATTTTATCATTTCTGTTTTCAAATTAAGACTTTTATGCTTACTAGGATTTATGCCAGAAATTCACAAGTGCACACAATGTAAAGCACAGGAACATTTAAACTATTTTAGTTTAAAAGATAATGGATTCAAATGTGAAAATTGTGGCAGACTAGATAAAGGAGCTATTCAACTATCAGATAGTACTAAAACTGCAATTCAATATATTGTATTAGCAGATGCTAAAAAGGTTTTTTCTTTTCATATTCCAGAGGAGAATTTAAAAGAACTAAACTTAATTATAAAATTATATTTTAATGAAAAACTAGAGAAAGAATATAAAGTGGAAGACTAATGAAATAACCAGTATATAGCCATTTTGGAACATTGACACAAAATGTAGAATATGTTATAATCTTATAGTTAAATGTAGTTATTTGACTGATATCAAAAATAGAAGGAGAACGTTATGGGTAAAACAGTCCAATTTGGTTTAGGTTTTGTAACAGGCAGACCTAATGTATGTAAAGTAATTAATAATACATATGAGCAATTAGTAGACCAATTCAAAGAAACAGACGATACAGTAGAATTAACAATTTTTATTTTATTTGACTTAGGGTACCAATACACAACAAGAGTCGATTTCTATGGACTGATGCCGAATGTTTATAAAGATATAAAAATTAAATATATTACTCCTGAAGATATAGAAGAAATGAAAAAAAGACTTATAGGGAGAGGTCAACTTTCTAAAGAAGAAGCTACTCTCTTTTTTGGGCATGGACATGCTAGAGGTAGGAATACCCTAATGTATTATGCTCTTATTAGAGGAATGGACTATCTTCTATTTTGGGATGATGATGAATATCCTGTAGCTTGTATTAAAAATTTACAATCTAAAGAAATAAAATGGAAAAAGCAAGACAATATTTCTATGCATTATCAATATATTCCAGATGCTGATGTTACTATTGGCTATCATTGTGGATATATTTCGCCAATCCCTTATGTAGAATTAAACCAAGAAATAGATGAAAAATTATTTAAAGATTATATAGAAGCGATTAGCAATGATATTATTTCTTGGGATTCCATTCGTGAAAAATTTGTGAAAGACAACGGAATCACCTATGCAGAAGCTAAAATTGCAGATGGAGAAGGTGTCTACGAAATTAAAGATGAAGGAAAAGGAAAATGGGTTGCAGGTTCTACTTTATGTTTAAATCTCAATCATATCGACAAAATTCCAGCATTTTATAATCCAGAAGGAGCAAGAGGAGAAGATACTTTTTTCTCCATTAATTTAAAAAATTCAAAAGTAATCAAAGTACCGGTATATCATTTTCATGACGGATTTTTAAAATATACAAATATATTAAGAGGAAAATATCCTAAAACACTAAGAAAAATAAAGGTAGAAGATGAACAAATAGCAAAACGTTTTATACAAGCATCTAGAGGATGGATTAAGTATAAGCCTTTATTTCAATATGTAACAAAACCAGAAACCTATCAAGAAGACATGCAGATGATACATGAAAAACTAAAACTGGGTATACCAGAAATTAATAAATTATTTGAAGGAGAAAACTGCAACATTTTATTGTCAGACTTGGAACAATATAATAAAAATGTCAAAAAGCATTATGAAGAGTATTTAAAAACCAATGAAATTTGGAACAAATTAAAAGAAAATGCAAAGGGATAATTTGCAACAATGTGTTAACTGTTTCATTCTAATTTAGCTTACAAGTAAAAAAGTAAGAAAGGAATGGGTTTTCATATGGAAAATTATAGGAATAAAATAAAATCTATTTTAGGAGAAAATAAAGAAGATAAAAATCTAAAGATTGGAATAACATTATATGAACAAGGAAGACTAGATAATAGTAGTCTCATTTCCTATATAGAAGATATAAGCCATATTACGGAAAATCAGCTAGAACAATTAAGAACAATATTTCCTGCACAAGAAGCAGTAATAACAGAAGGACCAACTATTTCCATTATTATGCCTACTTATAAAAGGGGAGAAATGATTACAACAGCTATCGATTCTATTTTAAAACAAACCTATCAAAATTATGAAATTGTAATTGTAGATGATTGTTCACCAGATAATACAAAGGAAATTATAAGTGAGCACTATGAAAATTGTGAAAAAATAAAATATATTTGTAATACGCAAAATTCAGGTGCAGGTGTTAGTAGAAAAAACGGTTATTTAAAATCCAAAGGCGAATTTCTTGTTTTTATGGATGATGATGACTATTTAATAGATAATCGTTTTTTTGAAAAAGCAATTCAAATATTTCAAGAACATGATGATGAAATTTCGTTTGTTTCTGCCAATTCTTTTATTAAATACGAAAGAGAAAATGAATATGATTTTCAACCTTTAAATATTAGTAAAAAAGTGGATAATATAGAATATTTAAAAAAATTCCAAAAAGAATACATGAAACCAAATTCTACTTTTACTACAGTATTTAAAAAAGATTATATAGCTCAAATAGATAAAGTGACAATGTTAAATGATTCATCTATTTACATGAGAGCCTTATTAACAAAGCCAGCATTTCTATTAGATGATATTGTAGGAGTATATAGAGTACATGATAAAAATATTACATTTTCTTTAAAATTACCATTCTTAATAGAAAATTTGCAAGAAAAAAAGAACATTTATGATTATATAAAACAAAATAACATTATGGAAGAAGCTCAAAAGTGGCTTTATGAGCAAATTATGCTAACAGCAGAATATTACATAGTATATACAAAACCAAATAGTGAGGATTTTAAGGCTTTACTAAAATGGTGTTGGAAAAGTACTGGAAAAAGTAAATATAAAATTGCAGGCAAATTACTTTTTAAAAGAATTACTACAAATAGAGAAAGAAGGCAAAAAATTGAAGCATAAAAAAATTTTTATTCTAGCATATGCAAGATGTAATTTAGGTGATGACTTATTTATTTATATGCTATTAAAACAATATCCAAATAGTCACTTTTATATCCATATAAAAGATTTAGAACATGCAAAATTGTTTGAGCAATTTTCGAATATTACTGTTATTTCAGAAGAGGAAAGAATATTAACAAAAGAAAATGCAAAAGAATATGATCAATATATTTATGTAGGTGGTTCTATTTTCATGGAAGGTGGAGTAGTATACAATATTTCTGAACAATTTTTAGATTTTATGAAAGAATGTAAAAAAAATAACATTCCTTTTAATTATATTAGTTCTAATTTCGGACCAGCCTATACCGAGCAATATATTGAACTTGCCAAAAAAGTATATCAAAACTGTACAGATATCTGTTTTAGAGATAAAAATTCGTATAATCTTTTTAAAGAAATACCATCTGTTCGATATGCACCAGATTTAGCTTTTTGCTCTCCAATTAGAGATGGAGTAAAAAAAGTAAATACAGTTGGAATATCGGTAATTGACCTTCTAATTAGGAAGCCATTAAAGGAAAAAGAAACAATTTATTATAAAATGTTAGCACATAATATTGTAGATTATATTGACTTAGGAAAAGAAGTATATCTATTTTCTTTTTGCAAATATGAAGGTGATGAAAGAGCAATTGAACAATTAATAAAAATGCTACCTGCAAAATGTAAAAATCATGTTCATACAATATACTACCATGGCAACTTAGAAGAATTTTTAAAGGTTTATCAAAGTATGGAATATATCATTTGTAGTAGATTTCATGCTATGATTTTATCTGTTATTATGGAACAAAAATGTAGAATTTTATCTTATAGCAATAAAATCGATTATGTAATAGAAGACTTACAACTATTTAAGCAAAAAGTTTTAAGATTTGAAGAATTAGAGGAAAATCTTAAAATGCCATTAGAAGAATTTGAAAGTGTACCAAAAGAAAAAGTTAATGAAATTACAAAACAAGCAAAAGAACAATTAAAGTCTTTAGATAAAATAATGAATCAATAATAAGAAATAAAAAACAGAAAATGAAGAATAAAAAATTAAAAACAAAAGATAGAAATAAAATAAATTAAAAAACTTAAAATAACATGAATGAAGTAAGAAAATGATTGATTAAAAATAAGCTAAAATTAAATAAGAACAGAGGAAAATAAAATGTACTTAATAGTAGGATTAGGAAACCCTGAAGAAGACTATAGTAAAACAAGACATAATATGGGATTTGATGTAATTAATAAAATAGCAAAAAAATACGAAATTGAAATGACAAGAACAAAATATGACGGATTATATGGAAGTGGTATCATAGAAGGAGAAAAAGTAATTTTATTAAAACCACAAACTTTTATGAATTTGAGTGGAAAATGTATTAAACCTTTTATGGACTTTTATAAAATTCCAATAGAAAATTTACTTGTTATTTATGATGACATGGATGTAGAAGAAGGAAAAATAAAAATTCGTAGAAAAGGTGGACCAGGAACACATAATGGGGCAAAATCAGTGGTATATGAACTTGCTTCAGAAGATTTTCCAAGAATTCGTGTGGGCATTGGTAGACCAACAGAAGAGTATGATGCTATTGATTATGTCATTGGAAAAATAGATGACGAAACTTACCAAAAATTAGAAGAAGGAATTGAAAAAGCAGCAGAAGCAATTCCAAGCTATATTCAATATGGAATAGAAGAAGTAATGAATCAATATAATTAAAAATAATAAATCTTAAGGTAGATAAAAAGAAAATGGTCCCCACCTTAAGACTTCAATAAAAAGAATATATACCATTTTTTTAAAATTAGTTATTAACATAATGATTAATAAAATTATTTGTCAAAATATATATTTTTAGAAAGGTTTCAAAAAGAAAAAATGCAAGAAATGATTATTAGCCAAGACGAGCAAGAAAATAAAATAATTGCTCTTGTAGAAAATGGCAAATTAGTAGAAAAATACGAAGAAAAAAAAGAGCAAAAGCGTCTAGAAGGTAATATTTATTTAGGAAAAGTAGAAAATGTATTAATAGGAATGCAAGCTGCTTTTATTGATATTGGAGCCGAAAAAAATACTTTTATTCATATTAAAGATATTATTCCTAAAATTAGTAATCAAACAGGAAACAAAAATGAATCTTTAAGTAAATATAATATAAAATCCTATATAAAAACAGGTATGCCAATTTTAATACAAGTAAAAAGGGATAGTACCAATAAAAAAGGTGCCAGAGTATCTACACATATTAGTTTGCCAGGAAGGTTTATAGTGCTTATGCCTGGAACAGGGTTTATTACAATTTCTAAAAAGATTGAAAAAGAAACAGAAAAAACAAGATTATTAAATTTAATGAAGCAAAATATACCAAAAGGCTATGGTGTTATTGTAAGAACTTCTGCACAAGGAAAAACAGAAGAACTAATAAAACAAGATTTAAAAAAAGTAATACAGACATATGAAAATATATTAAATCAAGCAAAAAATATACAAGAAGACAAAAATACTTTTAAACCAACATTGTTGTATGAAAATAATGGTATGGTTGAAAAATTGCTAACAGACATTATGGACCAGGAGCTAACAAGAATTATTATCAATCATGAAAATGTTTATAAAGATGTTAAACAGTTTTTAAAAGATACTGGACTAGAAAACAAAATAAAATTAGAATTAAAAGAAAAACAAAATGTGTTAGAAATTTATGATATTCAAACACAGTTAGAAAAAACAAATAATCGCAAAATATGGTTAAAATGTGGAGGATTTATTACCATAGATAAAACCGAAGCGCTCACTGCCATTGATGTAAATTCAGGAAAGTACATAGGAACGAAAGATTTAGAGCAAACCGTATATACTGTGAATAAAGAAGCAAGTATGGAAATTGCAAAACAATTGCGTTTAAGAGATATTGGTGGAATTATTATTATTGATTATATCGATATGGAAAAACAAGAAACTAAACAAAAAATATTAGAAGTATTAGAAGAAAACTTAAAAAAAGACAGATCTAAAACACAAATTGTTGGTTTTACACCACTGGATTTACTAGAAATGACCAGAAAACATATGTGTAGCAATGATTAAAACAGTAAAATCATGTAGTTGTAAAATAGTAAAAACTTTTGATGTAATTACATCGTAATTTAAATAAAAAGAAAGGGAGGAAAAGAGAAATGTCATTGCAATTTATTTTAACATTTATTGCAGCTTTAGTTGTATTATTCATTATTTTAAAAATATTATCATTACCATTAAAACTAATTATTAAATTAGTAGTAAACGGATTAATTGGTGGAGTAATTATTTGGATTATTAACCTAATTGGTGTAAACTTTGGATTTGCCATTACTTTAAATTGGATTACTGCTTTAGTAGTTGGTATTTTAGGAATACCTGGAGCTATTATTTTAGCAATTTTACAAATATTTATATAAATTTTTATCACATTTCTTGACTTTGGGCTTATAAATAGATTATAATAAAAATATAGGAAATGACAAATCCACAAACGTGGTTTTGCCGAGATAAAGATTTAATAAACCATTAAGCTCAGCACAGCAGAATGGTTTATTTTTTATTTATGTAGTTGCTTATCAACCCAGCTCTTATAAAGAACTGCTGTCAAGGCAACGTTTAATGTTAAAGATAACATCAAAGATATTATAAAAAATAGTATCACTCTAAACATAAACATCACCACCCTTCCTACGATAATTCGCAAAAATTAGGTGGCAAAACCACATCTGCCTCTTTTCATTTCCTATATACATTATTCTACAATATTATTTTACCTATGTCTATAATATTTACAAATTTTATCATACATTTTTACTCTAAATTACTATTTATTTCGATAAATATTTTTTAAAACCTTATTCCTAATTTCCTAAAATCTTTTTAATCTCCTCATGTCTTTTCACTTTTTGTGTAGTTGTTTTAATTAAAGGTTCGTCTGTTACTATAATTTCACGAATATACTTATAAGCAGGCATAGATTTATTTACTTTTGCCTTAATATCTTGCCAAATAATATCATGATAATCTTTTTCAAACTTATCAGGATAAAGTTCTTTCATGGTATCTGGATTATATACAATCTTTGCACAAATAGTTAAATCATTATCTCTAGGATCTGGTTTTCCATATACAATACTTTCAGAAACATAAGGTAAGCTATTAATTAAAATTTCTAATTCTTCTGGAAAAATATTTTTTCCGTTTTTTAATACAATAACATCTTTTTTTCTACCAGTAATATATAAAAATCCATCTTTATCAAATCTTCCTAAATCTCCAGTGTAGAACCAACCGTCCTTTAATACCTCTTTGGTAGCATCTTCATTATCAATATAACCATGCATAATTGTTGGACCTTTTGCTATAATTTCGCCAATTCCTTCCTCATTTGGTTCATCAATTTTAATTTCAATGCCAGGAAGAGGAAATCCTACACTACCAGCACGTTTATATTTATCATTTTCACCCTGCTAAAACAGGAGAAGTTTCTGTTAAGCCATAACCCTGTAATAGGTTAATTCCTAAAATCTACAAAACATTGAATTGCTTCTTTGTTCATAGGAGCGCCACCAGCGATTAGCATACGAAGTTTTCCACCAAATTTATCTAAAATTTGCTTAAATACTTTTCTTCTAATGTCAATACCAAATTTCAATAAGAAGTTACAAACTTTACGCATTGTTTGAACTAAGCTAGTTTTTCCTTCTTCTTCTACACCTTTTTCAATTTTCTTATACATAATTTCTAACATTAAAGGAACACATACAAGTCCTGTTACTTTATAGTCCACTAAATTTTTTTGCACATATTTTAAACCATCACAAAAGGCAACTGTAATTCCACAAGAAGTACCATATAAAAACGTACACGTAGATTCAAAAGTATGGTGTAATGGTAAAAATGACAAAAATACGTCATCCTGCCTAATATCTGTCATTTGAGATAAGGCATAAATATCACTACAAATATTAGGATTGTGACAAACCAACACATTTAGATATGGCAGTAGTTCCAGAAGTAAAAAGCAAAATAGATACTTTTTGAGGGTCTAATGTTATTTTCTCATAAGCATCATTGCCAGAATTCTAATAATTTTTTGTCCCCTTTTCACATAAAGCTGGATAAGAAAGAAAATGTAAATTAGGACTTTTATCCATACAAATATATTGTGTTAAATTTGTATTTTTTTCTTCTAACATTTCTTCGAAAATAGAAGAATATTTTCATCAAAAATAACGGCATCTACCTTACTTCTAATAATTAAACTCTTAATTTCATTTTCAGGTAAAGATTTGTCAAGTGGCACAATAGAAATATTGGCAGTACTAACAGCTAAATAACTAGTACACCATTCATAACAATTTGGTCCAATTAAAGCAATCTTTTTTCCTTGCAAACCTAAAGCTAATAAAGAAGTAGCAAAAGCTTTAATATCTTTTGCAAATTGAGAATAACTAACTTGAATAACTTCTGTATCTTTAGGATCTTTCTTATACATAAAAGCAGTATGATCTTTGTACCTGTTTTCATACCTATCTACTAACTCTCTAAAATCTCTTAAATTTTCACCTTCATATAATTTATCTTTACGTTTTGGCATTTTCGATTCAATCCTTTCTCTCTATTTTAAGCTAAATCCATGATGAAATACCAACTTTTAACAAAATAGTTTTCTTTTGCATTACCATTTTTTTCTATAGTATATTTTATACTATAAAAATAAAAAACACAATAATACATGAAAAAATGTAATAAAAATATTTTAGGGCCATTTGGGACGGGCTTATTTAGTTTTAAAAATAGCTACAACACATTTGACGATGAAGTAGGATTTTTTACTCTTGCCAATTACTTTTTAGTATGCTAAAATATCAATAGCAAAACAAAAAATTATAGGAGCAAAAATGAGAATCAGATACAAACCATGGGCAAGAAAAGAATTAGAAGAAAGCGAATTTTATAGAGAACATCCAGAAGAACTAATTGGAAACTGGAGAAACGAATTTCCAAATCCAAATAATCCATTCTTTGTAGAGTTAGGATGTGGCAAAGGAAGCTTTATTGCACAAATGGCATGTAGCCATCCAGAAAATAATTATTTAGCAATTGACTTAGTTGATCCAATGCTTGGACTTGCCAAAAGAAAAATAGAAGAAGTATATGGGGAACATCATAAAGAAATTAACAATGTGTTACTTACTAGGTTTGACATAGAACGCATTTTATTAATTCTTAACAAAAAAGATTCAGTAGATGGTATCTATATTAATTTTTGTAATCCATGGCCAAGAGGAAAACATCATAAAAAAAGACTAACTTATACAAGACAATTAGAACATTATAAAGAATTCTTAAAACCAAATGGAAGTATTTATTTTAAAACAGATGATGATAATTTGTTTGAAGAAAGCATAAACTATTTTAAAAATAGGTTTTACTATTGAAAAGCTAACTAGAGATTTACAAAGTGAGCCAAATTTTTGGGAAAATATCGAAACAGAACATGAAAAAATGTTTTCTGAACAAGGAATAAAAATTAAAGCTCTTATTGCTAAATTAAACTAAAATGGTGTCAATGGGGACGGAGATTTTTGACAATATCTTCTGAACCGAAAATTTCAAAGCTAGAACAAGAGGTTGTCAAAAATCTCCGTCCCCATTGACACTAATAAAGGAGAAGGGAATGAAACAAATTCAAAGCGTTATTAGCTTTTTTCAAAATATGACACAAGAAAAAATAATTGATATTTGTATTGCAATTGCTATTGTAATAGTGTTTTGCCTACTTAGTGGTATTTTTTCCTATTGTATTGTAAAAATTTTTAAATGGAAAGAAAAAGACAAAAAGAAAATTAAAGCAAATGCATTTTATCATCCTCTAAAGGCAGCTTTTATTGTACTTGGAATTTATTTAGGCATTATTATTCTAAGCTTGCCTGATGATGTAATGACCTTTTTCCATAAGGTTTTACAAATTACCCTTATCTGTATTGCTGCAAAAGGGCTAGCCAATATTTTTGAACCAAATTCTGCTTTAATGAAAAAAGTGGGAAAAAGTCAACGTATTAGTGGAAATCAAACTTTAGCTAATTTTATAGGGAAAATTACAAAAGTCATTATTTATGTTGGAGCAGGTATTTTAATATTAGCAGAACTAGATATTAATTTAAATGGCCTTATTGCAGGACTAGGTTTAGGAAGTGTAGTAATTGCGTTAGCTAACACGCGATCTAGTG
>CAWVJY010000007.1:0-36991 GCA_963929915.1 Bacillota bacterium | reverse complement strand
ACACTAGATCGCGTGTTATCCATCCAAGAAATTTTTAAGTTTTATACTAGCCTTTGCATCAGGACTTATGCTTGCAATTGTCTGTTTTGACTTATTACCAGAAGCTTTTAGCTTAAGTAGTTTACCAACTGCCTTTTTGGGAATTATTTTAGGAATTCTTGCTATGATTTTTTGTGATATTTTGGTAGATAAAAAATTTAATACAAAATTTCAAGGAAAGAAAAATGCATTATTAAAAACAGGCATTATTGTAAGTATCGGTTTAGCACTTCATAATTTCCCAGAAGGGCTAGCAATAGGTTCTGGTTTTGGTGCTTCTATTACATTAGGCTTATCTTTAGCAATTGCCATATGTTTTCATGATATTCCAGAAGGAATTAGTATGGCTGTGCCAATGAAAAATGGTGGTATGAAAATTTCCAAAGTTATTTTCTATGTTATTTTATCTGGTATTACTACTGGAATAGGAGCTTTTTTTGGAGCAATTTTAGGTGGAATTTCACAAAGTGTAATTGCCATGTGTTTAGCATTTGCAGGAGGTGCTATGATTTATATTGTTTCAGGAGAATTAATTCCAGAATCTAATCAATTATATCATGGCAGAATGACTGCAATTGGCAACATGCTAGGATTGCTAATTGGAATTATTGTAATGAGTGTAGTAGAATAAATTTTGGATATAAAAATAATAATCTTTGAAATATAAAATTTGTATTAGCAAAATAATTCGACAAAAATATAAAATTATTTCAAACAAACAAAACAACTAAAGAAAATGTAAAATAATTTTGAATAAACAAAATAACTTGACAAAAAAGACAATACTATATTATAATAAATATAGGTGATTGAAATGTTAAAAAGAGAAATTTATTTAACTAGAATAAGAGGATTTTATGATAGTGACTTAGTAAAGATATTAGTTGGAATAAGGAGATGTGGAAAATCAGTAATACTAAAACAGATTATGGATGAAATAGAAGAAAAAGGAGTTCAAAAAGACCACATATTATATATAAATTTTGAACTTGTAGAATTTGAAGAATTAAAAGACTATAAAAAATTAAATTATTATATTAAAGAAAAAATACAAGATGATAAAAAATATTATGTTTTTTTGGACGAAATACAGAATGTTCAAAAATTTGAAGTAGTTGTAAATTCTCTAAGGGCATCTCTAGAAAATATTAGCATATTTATTACAGGTTCTAATAGCAAATTATTATCAAATGAGCTTTCTACTGTATTATCGGGTAGATATGTACTTTTTAATATTTATCCATTAACTTTTAAAGAATATATTGAGCTAACTAGAAGTGAACCAAAAGATGAAAAAGTTTTTTGGGATTATGTAAAATGGGGTGGATTACCTAATAGAGTTCAATTTACAGATGAAATGAATATTAAAGACTATTTACATAGTGTATTTGACTCAATAATATTACGAGACGTTGTAGAAAGATTAGGATTAAAAGATATTACATTATTTAATTTAATACTCCAATATTTAATTGATATAACAGGAAGAGAGTTTTCAGCTAATAATATAATTGGGTATCTAAAAAACGAAGGTAGAATTATTTCAACCGAAACATTATATACATATCTTGACGCATTATGCAAAGCATTAATAGTAGAAAAAATATATAGATATGACATTCACGGAAAAGCAATATTAAAAACTTTAAATAAATACTATATGACAGACTTAGGAATTGCACAAATAAAAAACAATAATTTCGAAATAAATAAGAGTTTTACCATAGAAAATGTTGTATTTAATGAATTATTGGCGAGAGGATATGAAGTATATATTGGAAAATTAAATCCAGGAGAAATTGATTTTATGGCTACAAAGAGTGGTAAAAAAGAATATTTTCAAGTAGCGTATTTACTAAATGATGAAAAAGTAGTAGAGAGAGAATTTGGAGCATATAAGACAATAAATGATAATTATCCTAAATATGTGCTTTCTATGGATAAAACCGATTTTTCTCAAAATGGAATTATACACAAAAATATAATAGATTGGTTACTAGACGTAAATATATAAAATTATAATAATAGGAGTATTTGCAATAAATATATGAAATAAAAAAATTTAGTTAAAATAAAATAAATCGTTAATATTGACACTGCTATTTAAATGCTATAAACTTAAAATATGATATATAATTTAAAATTTACTAATCAAATCAATTTTAGGAGGTAGATTATTATGGGAACATATTTATCAGTAGCTGTAGCCACAACAATTTATATAAGGAAAAATAGTAGTAGTGAGACAATTGATTCAATAAAAGACAATTTAGACCAAAACTTTGATTTATCAAATTATTCAATAAAATCATCAGAAAAATATTTTGTATTAGATTTAAAATCCAAAATTTTTGAAGAAGAAATACTAAATTTGATGCAAGAAATTGTTAATACTTTACCAGAAAATCTTAAATCATATACTAATGAAGATATAGAAGAAATAAAAGGTAAGAAAATTTCAGAAATATTGAAACTGGCAGAAGAACATCCATTAGGATTTCAGTATCTGGAAGGCTCTATTGTTTGTAATGATATTTCATATTTACTTAAAGGACATAGTGGCTTTGCGGATGTTATTGATTTGATAAATGATGGAAAAATACTTATGGAATGTTATAGTGATATGTTTTATTTCTTGAGAACAAATTTAGTAAAGGCTTTAAGAAGTAAATTAAGAAAATCGATTGTTATTACTATAATAGGATAGAAGCGATTTTAGTCTTGTGTATAACAAAAAGGAATAAAAAAATGTTAGAATGCTAATTTGGATAATTGAAATTGTAGGGATAAAAATATGTAGGCATTATGATTGCCTACATATTTGTTATAATTTTATAAAAAAAATACTATTTTCTAAAAATAGTAGTAAAAACTTGCATAAAAATCCAAAAAAATGTATACTTTTTCTGAGAGATAATAACTATGCTAAAAGAAAAAAAGAAAGATATATTTAATGAGAATGTAGATGTAAATATTTTAGCAGGAGAGGAAAAAACAAATGAAAATTATGTTTATTTGTACAGGAAATATTTGTAGAAGTGCTATGGCAGAAGCCATGCTCAAAAAAATGTTAAAAGATAGAAATATAGAAAATATAGAAGTATGTTCTTCCGGAATTTATGCAGATACAGGAGATATTCCAACACAAACTGCAATAGATGTTATGCAAGAAAACTATGGAATTGATTTAAGCTCTCATAGAGCAACGAATATAAAAGAATCGCAAATAGAAAAAATGAATCTTATTTTATGTGCTACATTATCTCATAAAATGGCAGTAGTGCAATTTTATCCAGAATTAAAAGATAAAGTTTTTACCATGAAAGAATATGCAGGGCTTACTTTTGAAGGAATGAATTTCGACATTTCAGATCCATGGGGATATGATAAAAAGGTTTATGAAAATTGTGCAAAAGAAATACAACAATGTTTAGAAACAATAATAGAAAAGATAGCTAAATAAACTATTAGATAATGGTTCGAATAGGTAAAATGAACCATTATTTAGCGACACTAAATTAAAACAAATGTTCTAAAAAACTATTGACATTTTTAACCTTAATTTTATATAATAATAAAAGTAAAAAATACAATAACATAAAAAGAAAGAGAGAAACAAATGCAAGATTTAATACAAGGTTTAAATAATAAACAAAAAGAAGCAGTTTTAGCAGTGGAAGGACCATGTTTGGTAATTGCAGGAGCAGGTTCAGGAAAAACAAAGGTCCTAACACATAAAATTGCTTATTTAATTTCAGAAAAAAAGGTAAAACCATGGAATATATTAGCCATTACTTTTACCAATAAAGCGGCAAACGAAATGAAAGAAAGAGTAGAAAAAATTGTAGGAGATGTGGCACAGGAAATTTGGATGGGAACATTCCATTCTATTTGTGTGCGCATTTTAAGGAAATATATAGATAGAATTGGTTTTGATACATCTTTTTTAATTTTTGATACTTCAGACCAAAAAACAGTAGTAAAAGAATGCCTAAAAACATTAAAAATAGATGATAAAATGTTTACGGATAGAAGTGTTTTATCCGAAATTAGTAATGCTAAAAATGAAATGTTAACACCAAAAGAATATGTTGTAAAATATGCAGGAGATTATAGAAGGGAAAAAATAGGACAAGTTTATGAATTATATCAAAAAAGGCTAAAAGAAAATAATGCCATTGATTTTGATGACATTATTAATGATACCATTCAAATTTTATCCGAAAATCCAGATGTATTGCAATATTACACAGAAAAATTTAAATATGTATTAGTAGATGAATATCAAGATACCAATAAAGCACAATTTATGTTAGTTTCCATTTTGGCATCTCGCTATGGAAATATTACCGTAGTAGGGGATAATGACCAAGGCATTTATAGTTTTAGAGGAGCAGATATTACTAACATTTTAAATTTTGAAAAAGATTTTCCAGGTACTAAAAATTATTAAGCTAGAACAAAATTATCGTTGTACAGGTAATATTTTAAAAGCAGCAAATGCTGTTATTAAGCATAATGAAAATAAATATGAAAAGAAATTATGGACTGAAAACGAAGAAGGAAGTCTTCCTTGCTTATATCAAGCAGAGGATGAATATGATGAAGCAAATTATATTGTACAGCAAATTAATCACCTAAAAACAGAAGAATATTTAAAACCATCTGATTTTGTTATATTGTATCGTATGAATGCACAGTCTAGAGCAATAGAAGATATTTTAAGAAGAGAAAACATTCCCTATAAAGTAGTAGGTGGTGTAAAATTTTACGAAAGAAAAGAAATTAAGGATGTTATTGCTTATTTAAGGTTAATTCATAATCCATCTGATAATTTATCGCTAAAAAGAATTATTAATGAACCAAAACGTGGCATAGGAAAAACCAGTTTAGATCATATTCAGCAAGTATCTGACGAAAAAGGGGGTTTCCATGTATGAAATTATTAAACACGCAGAAGAATTTGGATTTAACAGAATTAAAGCAAATGCACAAGAATTTATTGAACTTATAGAAGAACTAAGAGTTAAAAGAGAAGAGCTTAGTATTTCTGAATTAATTAAACAAGTATTAAAAAAATCAGGCTATACAAGAGCATTAGAATTAGAAAATACAGTAGAAGCAGAAACAAGACTACAAAACTTAGAAGAATTTTTAACTGTCGCCATAGAATTTGAAGAAGAATCTGCAGATAATACTTTAGCAGAATTTCTAGAAAGTATTACTTTAACAAGTGATATTGATGGTATGGAAGATAGCGAAAATAGTGTTACACTAATGACCTTACATAGTGCAAAAGGGCTAGAGTTTCCAGTTGTTTTCTTAGTGGGAATGGAAGAAGGTATTTTCCCTGGTTAGCCAATCCATGGGAGAACCAAGAGAATTAGAAGAAGAAAGACGTTTATTTTATGTAGGTATTACAAGAGCAAAACAATTTTTATATTTAACTTGTAGCAAACATAGAACTATTTTTGGTTCTACCAGTTATAATGCTATTTCCCGTTTTGTAAAAGAAATTCCAGATAATTTATTAGACGGAATTGTTAATAATGATGAAGAAGAAAAATTTAATGACATGGGATATCAATGGGAATATGGCAATTCCTTTAGTAAAAAATCAAACCCATTTGGACAAAATTATCAAACTGCAGGTAAAGTAACTACTTATTCCATCAATACAGCAAAAGAACCAGTAAATATAAAACAAAAAACGCAAACTACTTACCAATTTAGAACAGCAGAAAGCTTCTTAAATTCTTTAAATCAAAAACAAAACCAAACAGAGTTTGATATTAGCAAATATAAAGAAGGACAAAGAGTATATCACAAAAAATTTGTGGTGAAGGAACGATTCAAAAAATAGAACCAGAAGGAGATGACTATAAATTAGATATTCAGTTTGACAAATCTGGACATAAAAGATTAATGGCAAGATTTATAGTGTTAGAAATTTTATAAACATTGGGAATTCATCTTGCAATATAATTCAAAGTATTACAATTGTCTTTTTCAACCAAATAAAAAGAATGATATAAAACATGAATTTACATTTAAACAAAGAACTATGCTTGCAAAATGCAAGAAAATGTGGTATTATTAACACAAGGGCAATAGCCATGTTGAAACCGTTATAAAATTATCACTTAAGGAGGTATAAACTATGAAACGGTATGAAAAATTTGTGCTTGAGGCAGAAAAGGGTATAACCTTTGAAGTCTCAGAGGGAACAAGTGGAGAGTTAGTTATTAGAGCTCTGAACATTGACACAGCCAATGTCTACTCTACAAACTATGCAAATCCTCCAATTCCAGAAGGATATAAGCATGTCTGTGGAGAATGGAACAATGGATTTGTAATTGAAAAATGTTTTGATGGAAGCCAGTTTGTATGGATTCCTATTGAAAGTCTCGACTCTAATGGAACACTTGATGGAGAACATTTTTCGGAAAAATTCGGCAGACGAAATTACATGAGCGATGAATTTTCAGATGATGAATTCAATGAAGCTTTAAGTGGTGAACTGCTTGAACAACTTGAAAGTGTCAAAAAATATGGGGGATTTTATATTTCTCGTTATAACATTTCCAAGAGTTCAGCAGGAAAACCGCAGTCGGTAAAAGGAGTTATGCCGTGGGTAAACATTAATTTTGATGATGCCAAGAAGATTGCATCCACTATCGAAGACAATGAAACAGTTAAAAGTCATCTGACTTTTGGTGCAGAATATGATTCGGTATTGGAATGGTTCATCAAAACGGGAGTTAAAACTCTTACTGAAATTGCAGAGGACTCTACTGAATGGGGCAATCATTGGAATACAGTGAATTCTCCGAGAAAAGTAGTTAAAACAGGAAGCAGAGAAGAATGGTGTGCTAATAACATCTACGACTTTGCAGGTAATGTGGGTGAATGGACACAAGAACAGAATGAAAGTTCGTTTCGTGTTCTCCGCGGTGGCGTTTGCGGCGATTTTGGAGACGAGCTTCCTGTCGCCTGTCGCCGTTGCGACAATCCTCTTAACGGCTATGAAGGCACTGGTTTTCGTGCCACGCTTTATATTAAGTAGCACTGACCACTGTAAAATTCTTTAAATGTATCCAAGCACAGACAGAGGGAGAGAACTTTGAAATTTCAGAGTTCTCCTTCTTTTTTTATATATTTTTTAATAGGAGTTGATATAAAGATGGAGAAAAGCAAAGATAACAGATTTGTAATAATAGTGAAAATAGAAAAATATATTGAATAAATATTACTTAAAGAATTGTAATACTTTTTATATTTTATTGTTTTAATTAAAAAAATTGTATAAAAATAAGCAAAAAGCTCCATAATATAAATAGATTATTGATTAAGAAAGGAAGGATAATTATGCCAAATTTAAATCAACTAGAATTACAACATTTAAGACATTTAATAGGAGCTCATGAGACTGCTTATCAAAAATTAAATACTTTTTCATCACAAGCAGTTGATCCACAAATTAAGCAAATGTTTGCAAAATCTGCACAAGATGCTTTAAATACAAAACAAAAATTATTATCATTTTTAAATAATTAATTTAATAATCAAAAAGATAATAAAAATTGTGTAATGACGATATTGTAAAACAAATAAGGAGGAAATAAAAACATGGATGAAAAAACAATGGTAAATGATATTTTAGCAGGAGTGAAATCAGATTTAACAGCTTACCAAACAGCTATTACAGAAGCAGAAAATATGCAATTAAGACAAACCTTGCAACAAATTAGAAACAATGATGAAAGTTTTCAATATGAATTGTTCAAAGTAGCACAAACCAAAGGATACTATCAACCTGCACAAAAAGCAACTGTTACTGAAATTCAAACAGTTAAAACACAACTAGAACAATAAAAGTATTTAGTACATGCTAAGTGTATTATAAGTTTTTACTACAAATTGAATAAATTTTATAAATAGAAAAATAAATATCCTTACAAATTATAGTAAGGGTATTTTTTTATTGATGAATAAGAAAAATGAAAGAATAAAAAAGAAAGGAACCATAAATACTTTATAAATAAAGTGAATAGAAAAAGCAACTATGCAACTATGAAAAATAAAAAAGAAAAAGATAAAAATAAGCAAAAAAGTGAGAAAAAAAGAGATTTACTTACGGAAATAAGAAAAAACGAAGAAAATAAATATAAAAATATCTTGTCAAAAAAATAAATTTAAGATAAAATAGATAAGAAATAAAAAAAGAGATAGGAGTGTTTAACATTAGTAGTTTAAAAAAATTTGCCATGTTCTTTCGAACATCTATTAAAATAATTGTACTAACAATCGTATCTGTATTTCTTATCATAGGGGCAATTGCATTTTTTTATAAACCAACATATGCAGTATCTTTAAATGGTGAATTAATAGGCTATACTGAAAATAAAAGTGAGTTACAAAATAAAATTAACCAATACATGGAAGGTAATACAGAAGAAGGAATTGCTTTTAGACAAATAGATTCTGTACCAGAATATACATTATGTTTGCTTAAAAAAGACATTACCACTAATGATGATGAAATTTATAGCAAAGTAACAGAAAATGGAACACAATATTATAAATATTATGCAATTACAGACGATAAAGAAGAAAAAGTATATGTAGCTACTTTTGAAGAAGCAGAAGAAGTTATAGAAAAATTAAAAGATAAAAATAGTCAAAACGAAGATGATATTGGTATTGTAGAAAAATACGATACTGCCACAAAAGAATTTACTTCTGTAGAAAAATGTGTTTCTAAATTGTATGAAGCACCAAAACCAAAAGTTACATATACCTATGCTTCATCTGGAACAGTATCTGGTGTATCTAGTGCAAAAGTAGATATTGGTATTACACTAATAAGACCAATTTCAGGAATTATTATGTCTAGATTTGGAAGTAGAGAAAGTATCCGTAGTTCTGCTCATAGAGGACTAGATATTGCAGCATCAACTGGTACCCCAATAAAAGCAGCAGCAGCAGGAACTGTAACTGTTGCAGGTTATAATGGCTCTTATGGATACATGATAAAAATATCTCATGGAAATGGAGTAGAAACTTTATATGCTCATTGTAGCCAACTTATTGCAACACAGGGACAAAAAGTATCACAAGGGCAAGTAATAGCAAAAGTAGGTTCTACAGGAAATTCTACAGGTCCACACTTACATTTAGAAGTAAGAAAAAATGGAACTATTTTAAATCCACAAAATTATGTATATTAAAAAAATAAAAAGAAAAATATGATAAAAAAGTTTTAAAGCATTAGAATTGTCTTTTGAAATTTTTAAGACCTTGCGTGGGTGACCATTGTGACAGCTGTTCAAGGCATTTATGCTTAAGTTACAGATGTCCAAAAGGGGAAAGGTTTTAAAAATTGAAAAAGACAATTCTAATACTTTATAAAAATAAATTTTGTTATGTATTAAGCTAAATTCTTTTTTAATTTTCATTTCACAAAATGTTCGAAACCAATTTCTAAGGCATTATCCTTCATAATTAAATTTCCACATTCTACTAACTTACTAGCAAAAACTTTAGAATTTGTAACATACTTTGCAAATTCTGTAATATTAGTATAAAATTGCATTTTCTTAGCTGCTTCAGGGTTTACTTTATTCATTAATAAATAGTATTTTTCTCTATAACAATAAAGTGAAATAGATTTTGCAATTTCCTTGGTAGAAGAAAATAAGTTACTTTCTTCTAAAAATTCTAGAAAATGGCAAAAATCCTCAAAACATGCAAAAGAATAAACGATTTGGGTATTCGCCGTGTTAGTAGGATTAAAGCTTTTTCTCTTTACCGTAAATTTTCTTTTTGGAGCTTTTATTTTTTCTGCATCTTTTCTTTGCTCCAATTCTGGCACTATTTTAGTAATAGTAAAAATAAAATTAGTATCTGCCAACGCTAGAGCTTCTACTTTTAAATTATAATCTCCTGGATCAAAACCTGTTTCCTTTTTTGCTTCTTCCAACATAGAAAGCAAAATATCTTGTGATTCAATAGAATTAGACATAAATACCTGAAAATCTATTTCTTTTTCTGCTAAATCTTGGATAGTTAAGGTAATTCTAATTTTATTCTCACTAATTTTTTCAAATTTCATTCATAAGCCTCCAAATACATTTCAATTTATTATTATTATACTACTAATGTTTCATAAATGAAACCAACAATTTATGGAAAATTTTTTTAGTACCAATTAATATAACATAAAAAAATAGAAAAGGGAATATATTTTATGAAAAATATAGCATTCATCTTGAAAAAAATGTAATTTGCATATATAATACTATCATGTAAAAAAATAAACAATAACTACTAAGGAGGAAAACATGGCTACTAGAGAAAAAAATATATGGATTTTAATTTTATTTATTTTAAGTGGAATTGTAGTTGGAGGTTTATTAGGAGAACTTGCTTCTAATGTTAGCTTTTTGTCATGGTTATCCTATGGAGAAGAATTTGGACTAGCTACCCCAATTCAATTAGACTTAAATGTAATTACACTAACATTTGGACTTATGTTTAAAATTAATATAGCAAGTATTATTGGTATTGTATTAGCTATTTTTATTTATAAAAAAATATAAATAGTGAATAAAAAGAAAAAAGGGGAAAATACTTTATTTATAATCTATTTTAAAAAATAATAAAATTGAATATATATATATATATTTAGAAGTATTGTTAAGTAAATGTATATATAAAAAAATCAAAAATTTTGTTATTTAATAAGATTAAATTTATCTATTTTATTCAAAAAATATTTAAAGGGAGCACTACTAAAAAGGAAAGGATGTTATACTATGGCAATGAAAATGAAAGAGCTCCCAATTTCAGAAAGACCTTATGAAAAACTAGAAATGTATGGAGAAAATACATTATCTAACGCAGAATTACTAGCGATAATTATAAAAAGTGGAACAAAGGAAGAAAGTTCAGTAACGCTAGCACAAAAAATACTTTCACTAGGAAAACAAAAAAATTGTAAACAAGATAATTTAAATTTTTTACAAGAATTATCAATACAAGAATTAATGCAAATTCATGGTATAGGCAAAGTAAAAGCAATTCAGTTAAAAGCAGTTTGTGAACTTACCAAACGAATGGCAAGGCCAATAGAAGCATTAAAAATAAAAGTAAAATGTCCCCAAGATGTTGCAAATATTGTAATGTCTGAATTAGAAATAGAAAAAAGAGAAATAGTGAAAGTAATAATATTAAATTCCCAAAATGTAGTAATAAAAGTACAAGATATTGCATTTGGCTCTACAAATTCTGCATATGTAGATCCAAAAGACATTTTTATAGAAGCCATAAAAAGAGGGGCACCTAAAATTATTTTAGTACATAATCACCCAAGTGGTGATTCTACTCCAAGTATAAAAGATTGTGAATTTACCAGAAAAATGGAGGAAGCATCACAATTATTAGGCATTCAAATGTTAGACCATATTGTAATTGGAGATCATGAATATACAAGTATTAAAGCTTATTTAGTAGAGAAAGGAAGGAAAGAATAACATGAAATGGACAGGATGGACAACAAAAGATATTGGAATAGATTTAGGAACTGCAAATATTATTATTACATTAAAAGGAAAAGGAATTGTATTAAATGAACCATCAGTTGTAGCAATAGAAAGAAAAACAGGTATTATTTTAGCAACAGGAAATGAAGCAAAAGAAATGTTAGGGAGAACACCAGGAGATATTATAGCAATTAGACCAATGCAAGATGGAGTAATTGCAGATTTTACTGCCACAGAATTAATGTTAAAAAGTATGCTACAAAAGGTATGTCAAAGATATAATGTAGGAAAGCCAAGAGTAGTAGTAGGGGTACCTTCTGGTATTACAGAAGTAGAAGAAAGAGCTGTAGAAGAATCTATTTTACAAGCAGGAGCAAAAGAAGTTTATTTAATAGAAGAGCCTATGGCTGCTGCTATTGGTGCTAATTTAGAAGTATCGGAGCCTACTGGAAATATTATTGTGGACATTGGTGGAGGAACCACAGAAGTAGCAGTTATTTCTTTAGGAGGTATTGTTATTAGTAATTCTTTAAGAATTGCAGGAGATGAATTAGACCAAGATATTATTAATTATATAAAAAGAGAAATGAATTTAGCCATAGGAGAAACAACAGCAGAACATATTAAAATAGCAATAGGATGTGCAAAACCATTAATGACAGAAACTTTTATGGAAATTAGGGGAAGAGATTTACTTACAGGTCTTCCTCAAACTGTAAAAATATCTTCTATACAAGTACAAGAAGCAATGCAAGAATCAATTGATAAAATTGTAGATGTAGTAAAACAAACTTTAGAAAAAACACCACCAGAGCTTGCTTCTGACATTATGGAAAGAGGTATTGTACTAGCAGGAGGAGGAGCATTAATACAAAATTTAGATCAATTATTAGCAGAAAGAACAGAAATGCCTGTATATATTGCAGAAAATCCTTTAGAATGTGTTGCAAGAGGAGCAGAAAAAACATTAGAAGACTTAGAAAAACTAAGAACTGTACTAATGAATTCAAGACGAAGAAGATAGGAGTTAGAAGCTATGTATAAAAATAAGAAAACAGGAATCATTGGTATTATAATTACCATAATTATATTAGTTTTAGTAGTTATTTTATCTAATACCGATATTCAAAAAATTTCTTATTTAGAAAATATATTTAATAGTATTGTAATGCCAATTCAAAGTGGTCTTACTTATTTAAAAAATAAAATTGCAGGAAACGAAAGCTTTTTTACAGATATGGAAACATTAAAAGCAGAAAATGAAAGCTTAAAACAAAAAAACAGTGAATTAGAACAATCTCTAAGAGAATTAGAAATTATTCAGTCAGAAAACGAAACTTTAAAAGAATATGTGAATTTAAAAGATAAATATCCAGAATATGAAACCATACCAGCCTACATTATTAATAGAGACATCAATAATTATACTAAAACCATTGTTATTAATGTAGGAGAGGAAGATGGAATAAAACCGAATATGACAGTTATTGCAGATAAAGGATTGGTAGGGTATGTACTTTCTACTACACAAAATACAGCAAAAGTACAAACGATTATTGATCCTGCAACTTCTGTAAGTAGTACCATTAGTACTTCTAGAGATACCATTATAGTAAATGGAACTTTAGAAGATAATAATACTTTACGAGCCAGCTATATTCCAACAGATGCAACTTTACTAGAAAACGATAATGTGGAAACATCTGGTATTGGAGGAATTTATCCAAAAGGTATTCACATAGGAACTATTAAACAAATTATAAATACAAAAAATGTAATAGATCGCTATGCTTATATAGAAACAGCAGTAGACTTTGAAAAACTAGAAACAGTATTAGTTATTACAAATAATTAAAAATAGAAGTTACAATTCACAGCTATTAATGTTCAATATACATGGTAAATGTTAATAGCAGTTATCGAGATTAATTATAACAAAGACAATAAGGAAAGTAGGTGAACTAAGTGAAAAAGTTTTTAGTAGTCTTAGGCATTATTTTTACATTTTTTGTTCTTTATCTTTTACAAGCTAATTTTTTCACTTGGTTTACCATTGGCGGAGTGATGCCAAATTTATTTGTTATTTTTATTTTATTTATTGGCTTATTTATTGGAAAAAAACTAGGGCTAGTATTTGGTATTATTTTTGGTATTTATTTAGATTTTTTAGTAGGAAAATCTATTGGAATATCAGGGCTTATGTTAGGAATTATCGGACTTTTAGCCGAATATATAGATAAAAATTTTTCCAAAGATAGCCGTATTACTATGATGTTAATGGTAATCGCAAGTACTTTATTTTATGAAATAGGATATTATATTTTCAAAATAATAAGATGGTCAGTACCAATTGAAATATTACCATTTATAAAAATTTTAGCAATAGAAACACTATTTAATGTTATACTAGTAATTATCCTATATCCACTTTTACAAAAAGTGGGATATATCGTAGAAGGAATTTTTAAAAACAAAAATGTGCTTACAAGATATTTTTAAGTAATAAATTTTTTTAAAGTTAGATACTAAATTTTATATACTTTTTCTTGTTTGTTGTAACGTGATGAAAAAGAAAAAATATTATCTGTAAAAGAAGGTGAAAAGTTGGAAGATAAAAATACCAGAAGTGAAAAACTGAGATATAATATTATTACCATTATCATATATGTAGTTGGAATCATTTTATTAATCCAACTTTTTAATTTACAAGTAGTGCATGGAGAAGAATATAGAGAAACTTCTAATACTAGACTATCTAGAGAATCTACCTTAAAGGCTGCAAGAGGTGACATTACAGATGCTTTAGGAAATAAATTGGTAACAACCAAAACTGGATTTAGTTTGGAATTATATAAAACCAAAATAGATAATCAAACTTTTAATACTGCTATATTAAATTTAATAGAATTATTAGAAGAAAATGAAGATAGTTACATAGACAATCTACCAATTACAGTAGAACCATATGCTTTTACCAGTAAAAATGAAGAAACGCAAAAACAATGGAAAAGAGAAAACGAAATAGATGAAAATGCAAGTGCAGAAGAAGCCTTTCAAAAACTGAAAGAAAAATATGAAATACAAGAAGATGATGCTAAAAAAGCTAGAAGAATTATGGTAGTTCGTTATGAAATTACCAAAAATGGATTTAGTAATATTAAACCAGTTATCATAGCAAAAGATATTAGTAGTACTAGTGTAAGTCAAATTAAAGAACAAAGTAACCGTTTCCCAGGAACAGCAGTTATTACAGAACCAATTGTTACTTACCCATATGGAACACTGGCTTCCCATATTTTAGGATATGTAAGTTCTATTTCGGCAGAAGAATATGAGGCTCAAAAAGATACTTATAATATGAATGATATAATAGGAAAAACAGGAATACAATATACTTTAGAAAGTTACCTTAAAGGGCAAGATGGCATTAGACAAATAGATATGTCTGTAGATGGAACCATTACAGGAGAATATATTACAAAAGAAGCGGTTGCTGGTAATAATGTTACGTTAACCATAGATGCTAATTTGCAAAAAGCCACAGAAGACATTTTAAAAGACAATATTCAGAAACTAGCAAATGGAGAATATGGGGAAAAATATGATGCTAATGCAGGAGCTGCTATTGTTATGAATGTAAAAACAGGAGAAATTTTAGCATTAGCAAGTTATCCAGATTATGAGCCAGAACTTTTTATTAATGGTATTAGCGAAAAAAAATTAGAAGAATATAATGAAGGAAAAAATTTATACAATAGAGCAATTTCAGGAACTTATGCACCAGGTTCTACCTTTAAAATGGTTGTGGCTACAGCAGCACTAGAAACAGGAACCATTACTACCAAAACACAAATTAATGATACAGGACTTTATCCAAGAGGTTACCATCCTGCATGTTGGTATTATACACAATATCATTATGGACATGGCTATTTAAATATTACACAAGCAATCCAAAAATCTTGTAATTACTTTTTCTATGAACTAGGTTACCGTATGGGAATAGATCCTGTTATTGAATATGCTAAAAAATTTGGGCTAGGTAGCAAAACAGGAATAGAACTTTCAGGAGAAGCAGAGGGCATTGTAGAGCTTAAAGATTATTGTAAAGAAGTAACAGGAGTAGACTGGCAATTTGGAGATACCTTATCTGCAGTTATTGGACAAAGTTATAATTTATATACTCCAATTCAAATGGCAAGATACATTAGCATGATAGCAAATGGAGGAAACGAAATTGATGTAACATTAATTAAAGCCATTACCGATTCAGAAGGAAATCAAATTTCGAAAGAAGAAATTGAACAAACTGTAAATAACAAATTAGGAATTGACAATAGTACTACCATAAAAGACTTAGATGTAAAACAAGAAACTTTAGAAACTATTCGTAAAGGAATGAAAGGTGTTACTAGTGAATATGGAGGAACCGCTTATTACATTTTCTCTGACTTTGGAATGGATATAGCAGGTAAAACAGGTTCTGTAGAAACAGGAGGAACCGACAAAGTAAATGGATGGTTTACCGGTTTTGCACCATATGACGACCCAGAAATAGCAGTAGTAGTATTAATAGAAAATGCGGGTTCTGGTGGAAATGCAGCACCTACTGCAAAAGAAATTATGCAAGCTTATTTTGGCATGAATGCCGAAAAAGTAACAGAAGATGTAACAGCAATACCAAGTACACAAACTGTTAGATAAAAAATAAAATAACAAAATGCATAAGAAGAAATTTATTAAATAAAAAGGTTTATAGGTAAAACCATTAAAAACCTAAATAAAAAAAGGTAATAGGGTAATAAAAAATGAAAAATTGTATTAGTATTCAAACCAAAAAAGACAAAGTAGTATTAAAAATTGAAGAAGAAGCAGAACAAAAGCAAATTTTATCTGATTTAAAGAAAAAATTACCAGAACTTAAAAAACTATATCAAGGAGATACTACTCCCATCTTGGTAACAGGAAAAATTCTAAAAAACGAAGAAATGGAAGAAATTCAAGAAATCATTAAAAAAGTGATTCCTGTAGAAATAGAATTAGATAGCCCAAAAATATTAGGATTACATGGAATTAAAAGAACATTTAGCAAAGAAATTGCTACATCAGAAACTAAATTTCATAGGGGTTCTCTACGTTCAGGTCAAAAAATTGAATTTGAAGGAAGCTTAGTTGTTTTAGGAGATGTTAATGGAGGAGCCGAAGTATTAGCAGGAGAAAATATTGTAGTACTTGGCATTTTAAGAGGCAT
The DNA here is from genome assembly GCA_963929915.1 of Bacillota bacterium. Taxonomy (GTDB): domain Bacteria; phylum Bacillota; class Clostridia; order TANB77; family CAG-508; genus CAG-273. Next base: position 20,158 of record CAWVJY010000007.1, on the reverse strand, counting down.
GGCTCATGCAGGAGCAAAAGGAAATAAAGAGGCAATTATTGCAGCAGCCTCTATAGAATCTCCACAAGTTCGTATTGCCAATATTGTAAAAGAAATAGAAAAAGAAGAATTAGAAGGCAGTTTAAAAACTTGGGCTTATGTAAATGAAAAGGATGAAGTTGTTTTAGAATAAATTTTTATCTTATCAAAATACTTATTTTATTATTACTTTTTCAATTTAACTAAGTAGCAATAAAATTAAAGCAATAAACAAATAAGGGTCATCTACATCCTCTTGATATAAAAAGAAAATGAGACAAATAAGCAAAATGTCATCATAGTATAACTTTATTCCAAATATTTCAAATAAGACGTTTTCCTCTTTCAAATCCGTTTTACAAGCGGATTTTTCTCTATTTTTTCTTTCTTCGTTCCTTGATTTGGAAGAAGTAGGAGAAATAGGCTTAGAACGTGCATAAGGAGTAGAACTAGGAACAAAAGGTCTATTACTTGCAGAAACATTTCCATAAGAGGGATGAGGTACATAGTTAGAATATGGAACCTGTGCAGGGGGAGTAGTTGAAGCTGTATATCTTCTAAAACGTGGAAAGCTAAAAAAAGGATAACTATACATCATTTTTCTTATCCCCTCCTCCAAGAGGATTTATCATTTCAAATACTTTTCCCATGCTAAATAATTTAATATATTGATCTACTTTTTCTTTTCTACTATTTTTTAAATATGGTTTTAAAGATCTTAATAAATTAGCTCTAGGATCGTTTTGTTGTTTATTCATACTATCAATAATAGATTTCATTTTTAACATAGTACCAATATCAAAATTAGGAATTTCTGCTTGATTATTGTCTGCAGAGCTTGTTTCCCTAGAAGAACCTTCAGGCTCATTGGAAGAAGATGTGTCATTTTTAGTAGAAGCATCTGAAGAAGAATTATTAGAAGAACCAGAAGTAAACTGATTTAACATGCTTTTCACATCTTCTGGTATTTGATTATTTTTTAACATATCATTCATTTTTTGAAAAATATCAGACATATCTTCAGCCATACATTAACCTCTTTTCTTTGTTGATTTTGTTACAACTTTAGTTTTTTAATTTTAAATTATAATTGTAGTTATAATTTAAATTTAAATTTTTATTTTTGTTTTTATTTTTCACTTTTTACTGCTTATTGTTATTCATATTTTGTTTTAAAGTATTCATTAATTTTTCTTTATCTTCTGAACTAAGCATTTGATTTACTTTCGCTAAACCTTGCTCTAATTGAGTTTTATCCATTTTAGAAAGCATGGACATTAATTTCATCATGTCCATATTATTTTGTTCTGCCATATTTTTCACCTCAATACTTTATACAATTCTAAATTATATATATTCTACTTTCGAAAGAAATGTGACAAAAACAAGAGAAGAAATTTTATATTAATTATTAATTTTATATTTAAAAGTGGTAGAATAATTTATTTTTCGCTTTCAATTGCGTATAAAACGGTAGAATACTATATTTTCTTTTTTTCATTGGTTCGTCCCATAGGCTTGTGAATTACGGCACACTTTCTTTTATATAAAGTACTAACTTCTAAATGTATTCTAGACAAATGGTCCTCAACAATTCAAAATGCGAAAATATAGTATTCTACCGTTTAAATAAGAAAAAAGTAAATAAAAAATAATAGACAAGGAAAAATAAGAACTAAATATTATAAAATTCGATAAAAAATAATTACAAATAAAAATATTATGTATACCAAAGCAAGGCAATTACAGAAATATAACAAAAAAGCTTCATTTTGTAATAAAAATTTAATATTTCGCCACAAAAAACAATTTCCGTAACGGATTTTCCATTTTTCGACATTTCTGGAAAGAACTTACCATTGAAAAATCTCGTAAAAATGCTACAATTGATAATATAGAGTAGTTGTATCTAAAAGAAGAATTTTAGGAGGTTACTATGAAAATAAGACAAAAGATAATGGCACTTATGATGACAACCATCATGGTTGGTACTAATTTACTAAGTTTGGGAGCACAAGTAATAGCATCGGCCCCCGAATTAGAAAACCAAAATAAACAAACAAACAATGCAAATGTAGAATTTAACAGTTATTTAGAAGGAGAAGTACATAGTAAAACCTTTTCAGAGGAAGAAGAGGCAAAATTATATCTTTATCTAAATGTAAAAGAAAACGGCTATTTAAAGAATGGAATAGTCGAATTTGTCGATGCCAATTATCAAATAGAAACAAGTGAAATTAGTGGAGAATCTATCCAAAAAGTAGAAGAAAATCAAATCCAATTTAAACAAATTAATAGTAACCAAGAAATGACCATAGAAGTTCCAATTCATATGAAAGAACAAACTAAAATCGCACAAGATAATTTTAGCAAAATTTCCAAAGTAGTTTTAAAAGGAACTTATGTAAATGCAAATGGTAGAGAAATCGCTATAGAAAAAGAAATTAGCAATCAAATTACTTGGAAAAAAGAAGCAAGTGTAGAAATAACAGGAGAAATTACAAAATATATTCCATATCAACAAGGAGAAGAATATGGTGTTTTTGTACAAGCTAAAATAAATAGCGGAGTAAAAGAACATGTTTTACCAATTCAAACTACAAATTTAGAAATTAGCGTACCACAAGTAAATGGTACAAATCCAGAAAGAGTAACTGTAGTTGCAAAATCTACCAAAGGAACCAATGGCGTAGATAATGGAAATGCATTTACAACCAATAATTATCAATATAATCAAGAAACTGGAAAAGTTACCATTCAAACTCAAAACCAAGCAGATGACCAAGGAAAAGTTGCTTGGGAAAAAGCAAATGATGAATATTTTATTAATTACCTATTTGTAGGAAAAGAAATTTATGATGTAACAGTAGCACAATTAGAAAAAGCAAAACAAACCATGTTAACACAAGAAGAAAAAGAAGCAGGAATGGAAAATGAAAATGCCATTACTGGAGATATTCAAGTAGTTGCAAATCTTAACCTATATAATGGAGAAGAAACTGTAATTACCTTTAATGGTAGCTTACCATATGCCATAGAAGATACAAAAGGAAGTCTAACAGATTTAGAATTAGTAGCAAGTGAAAAAATAAATAAAGGATATCTTTATGCAAATTATGAAAAAACAGCTACAGAAAAACAAGAAACTACATTTACTTTAAATTATGCTACTTATATTTATGATACTAATATTAATAATCAAATTCAATTTACAGAAAGCAAACAAAATTATGTTGCAGATGAAAATGAACATGAAATAGGAAATAATGCTATTACCAAACAAGTAAAAATATCACAAACCATTTTCCAAAAAATATTAGGAGAAGAAGGTAAACTTCAAGTATTAACCTCAGATGGTACTTTATTAGGAGAAATTACCAAAGATACCCAAATAGATGCACAAGGAAATTATGTATTAAATATAGAAGAAGCAAAGGTAAATCAAATTACCATTACAACATCTAGCCCAATCATGGAAGGCAAGTTAGAAGTACAAGTAGAAAAAGCATTAGTAACAGAGCAAAGTTATTCTTTAGAAGAAATGAAATCTTTCTCAAAAATTACGCTAGGAGTAACTTTGAAAACAAATAACGAAAATAAAACAGCTCAAGCAGAAATTACAATGCAAGAACCTGTAAGCAAAGCAGAAATTAGTATTGAAGAAGATAAACAAAATTTATCTACTATGATAGTAAATAAAGATGTAGATATTAGAGTAGTATTAGATACTTCTAGCACAGAAAATGCACTATTTAAAAACCCTACTTTTGAAATTGAATTACCAAGCCAAATTGAAAAAGTAGAAGTAAAAGATGTAAACCTTTTATTAGAAGATGAATTAAAAATAAAAGAAACAAAAGTAGAAGAAAGAAGCGGTAAAAAAGTAATTATTGTTACTTTAGAAGGCACGCAAACAAAATACACTAATTATCAAGCACAAGCTACTGGACAAAACAATGTCATTACTAAAGGTGCCAATATTATTATTAATACAGATCTTACTTTAAACCAATTAGCACCAAGTGCAACAGAAACCATTAACCTATATTATACAAATGAAAATACAGATCTTTATGAAAAAACATATCAACCAAGAACAAGAAGTAGCACACAAACAAGAGGAATGGCTAGCACAACAGTTAACTTAGTAGCACCAACAGGAGTGGTAACAGCTAACAGTATGAGTGGATATGATGCTAATAGTTCTGAACTTATGAACATAGGAGATGAAACACAAACAGCTACTATTGAAACTTATGGTAGTCAAAGAAAAGTTACTGTAGAAGGAATTATGACAAATAACTATACCAATGCCATTGATAATGTAATGGTATTAGGAAGAGTGCCTTTTACAGGCAATAAAGCAATTGATGAAACAGAAGAATTGGGAAGCACCTTTGATATGCCAATGACAAGTACAATTACAACAAGCGGAATTGATAGTGGTAATATAAAAATTTATTATAGTGAAAATGGCGAAGCTACTAGAGACTTAATAGATAGTAATAATGGATGGACAGAAAATCCAAGTGATTTAAGCAAAGTAAAAAGTTACTTAATTGTTATTTCAGGAGAAGTAACAGCAAATACACAAATGTCATTCTCTTATAAAGTAAGCTTACCTGCAAACTTAAGCTTTAATCAAAGTAGTTATGCCAACTACAAAGTTTATTATGATAATAAGGCACCAGGGGCAACAATAGGAGAAACCAAAAAAGCAGGAGTAATTGGTTTAACTACAGGAGAAGGACCAGAATTAGAAGTAAAACTTTCCGCAAGTATCCCAGAAAATACAGTAGTAAGACCAGGACAATATATTCGTTATTATGTAGAAGTTACAAATAAAGGAAAAGCAGATGCACAAAATGTAAAAGTAACTGCAAAATTACCTATGGAAGAAATTCAACAAGAAGATGGAGTATCAAAATACTCTAACCTACAATTTGTAGAATATGAAGAATACAATAATAACTACACTCCTGTAGAAGGAGAAGAATTAACACTTACTATTCCAACAGTAAAAGCAGGAGAAACAGAAACAATTGATTATGAAATGTATGTTAAATCAGCTAATGAAGAAGAAACACTTTCTTTTGACCAACAAGTAACTGTAACTGCAGATAAGTTGAATACCAATGTAACTTCTAATCAATATCATATGCAACTTGCAAATGGAGGATTATCTATTCTAAATAGATCTTCTAGTGTAGAACAATTAATTTATACACAAGGAGATGTTATTACTTATAAAATTTATTTTAGCAATTTGGGGCATGCAGATATCAACAATATTATTGCCAATGTACCAATTCCTAAAAATGCAACTATACAGGAAGCTTATGTTATGGATATCAACAATAATAAAATAGAAGCACAAATAGAAACACAAGAAAACCAAGTAGTTGCTCATATGGGAAATATAGTGGCTTATGGAGAAGATAAAATTTTAGTAGTACAGTTTGAATTAGGAGAAAAAACAGTAGATAGTTTTTCTACTAGAATAACAGCAACTGCAAATGAGAATGAAACCTATTATTCTAATGAAAGATTTGTATATTTAGTAGCAACTTCTAGTATTTCGGGAAAACAAATAGAACCAAGTAAATTAGATGTTGATGAAGGAGAAGAATTTGAATATCAGTTTACGATTAGTACAAAAGGAGAAGGAAGAGTTACTGGATTTGTATTAGAAGATACATTACCACAAGAAATTCAATATGTAGATACTACAGTAGAAATTGTAGAAATACCAGAAGGAATGTATAATGGAGCTTCAGCTACTACAGTAAAAGATAATATTCTTACATTTAAAATGGAAAGTATCGCTCCAAACACTACTATTAACGTAAAATTTAAAGTAAAAGGAAGACTTCAAAGTGGAGAAACAGAAAAGCAAATTGTAAATAGTGCAATTATGTATGCAGATGCCATTGAACAAGTAAAATTAAATGATGTTACTATGTACTTACATTATAATAATGATGTACATGACTCGGATGAGCAAGAACCAGAAACACCAGGAAACAATCGTTACAAAATAACAGGTACTGCATGGCTAGATAGCAATCAAAACGGACAAAGAGAAGAAAATGAAACTTTACTTTCTGGAATAGAAGTATTGCTATTAGACAAACAAACTAGTCAAATTGTACAAGATGTAGACACAAAACAAAATAAAACAACTACAACCAATGAAAATGGCTATTATGAATTTAATAATTTAATTTCAGACGAGTATTTAGTAGTATTTTTATATGACTCTGGAAAATACACGATTACAGAATATCAAAAACAAGATGTAAATGATAATTTTAATAATGATGCTATTAGTATGAAAGTCATATTAAATGGAGAACAAAGAAATGCTGGTGTAACAGACACCATAAGAGTTACTAACCAAAGTCAAAGAAATCTTGACATTGGATTATACACAGCAGAAAAATTTGATATGAGATTAGACAAATATGTAACAGAAATTACTTTAACCACTCCAACTATTGGAACCAATACTTATACTTATGGTGATTCACAATTAGAAAGAGTAGAAATTTTAGCACAAAATGTAAACAAAAGTAACATTATTATTAAATATAAAATAGTAGTTACCAACGAAGGACAAGTTCCTGGATATGTAAAGAAAATTATTGATTATTTACCAGATGGAACAAGCTTTAATTCAGAAATTAATCAAGACTGGTATATTTCAGATAACAATAGAACTGTATTTAATACTAGTCTAGAAAATACTAAAATTAATCCAGGAGAAAGTAAAGAAGTAGAATTAGTATTAAGCTTAACCATTACAGATGAAAACATAGGAAATATTGTAAATAACAACGCTGAAATTTATGAAACTTACAATGAACAAGGTTTAACAGATATTGACTCAACAGAGGCAAATCAAGCAGAACACGAAGACGATATGTCAAAAGCAGATATTGTGCTTTCAGTTGTAACAGGTAAAATAGTAATGTATTCTATTTTAGGAGTTGTGATTTTAGCAATGCTAATTACAGGAATTATATTAATACAGAAAAAAGTTTTTAAAAAGAAACAATAAAAGAAAGGAGGGCAAATAGCAGATGATAAAGAAAATACTAAAAGGGTTAGGAATTACAATAGGTACAACAGGACTTACTGCAGCAATCGCAACGGCCATAGCTATAAACTTACCAGTTGCTAATATAGAGCAAGCAAGCGACAATACGACCTTAGCACTTTCTGGCTGTCCTAGAATCTTAATAGTAGAAGAAAGAAAAGTAGGATCAGATTTGTGGAGACCTATTTCGGAAAGTGGAGAAGATGATATTTATTGTGTAGAACCAGGTTCTCCAGTAAGAGTTAGTGAATATACTCCAGAAGAAATTCAAGCATATGAAGGAAGAAGAACAGGTAAATCGTGTCCAGCATGTGCTGGAAATCCTCCTGGATATGGATTATATAGCACTACTTATTATGAATGTCAAAATGAACATTATACAGAAAGCAGTACTAGTCTTTATGGAAAAAGAGTGGATAACCTATATGATGTTGCTTATATAACTTCTTTCTATCCACAACCAGGTCAAGACTCAATATCTGGTTCAGAAAGTTACGAAACATGGGCAGATTCTAAACAACAAGCTATTTGGATGTCACCATTATCTCAAAAAGGTGATCCGGGTAGAGGTTCTGCAAGAGAAGAAGGAGAAAACTTAAGAAACCAATCATTAGAATATCAAGACTTCTATGAAAAAATCATGGAAGGCGAAAAGGGAATGAAACCAGAAAATCTAACAAACTCTAATGAAGTTAAGTGGAATACAAATCAAGAAACTCAGCTTCATACTATAGGACCTTTTAAATTAGATTATGTAAATGGAAAATATTCAGGTGGAAAAGCATTTGGTGGAATTTCTGATATGTACTTAATAGATAATAATGGAAATAGAATTGATATTGTAAACTTTGTAATGCCAGAAAGACAACCACAAACAACAAATCAAAATTATCCAGTTAATTATGATTTAAGTACTCCAAGATTCTTTAGCAATTATGATGAAGGTTACCAAATTTACAACCCTAACTGTGTAGATTATTGGGATTGGACAAGATATTATCCAAACCCAGGAGAAGAGTTCTATGTAGAAATTAATTATTTAGGGGATGATGTTGGTTCTCTAAAACTACATGTTGATTTCCAATATTTAGAATGTACAACAGAAGTATGTATTCGTGAAGGAAAAAGCAAGAGAGTAAGTGAATATGGACACGAACATACAGCTCATATAAAGATAGTAATGGGATTCCCTGTAGCATGCGTAGACTGTAGAAGAACTTCAAGAGTAGTAATAGATCATATGCAAAATGGTGTATATATTGTAAGAGCAGAAAGAAGATTGATAGAAGAAAGCCTTGAAATTGAAATTTTCGGAAATCCATATATGTCTGCAAGAATGAAATTAGGTGGATTTGTATTTGAAGACATTCCACAAACAAAAGAGAGCATTGCAAATGGACAAAAAGATCAAAATGATATTAACTTAAAAAATATTGAAGTAGCCTTATATGATGCAGAAACAGGAGAACTTGCACATTTAACTACTTTACAAGAAGAAAATCCAAATGCTAGCAGTGGAGAAATTAATGACTTAGATGATTATGGCAGAAGAATTAACCCTACTTTAACAGATGAAAATGGATATTATGAATTTAGAGGAGTAAGCAGGGAGAAAAAATATTATGTACAATTTACCTATAATGGGCAAATTTATACAGCAACAGAATATTTAAGTGATACCGGAGCAGATACGGTAGCAGAAATGGTAGCTAATGGAGATTATGATGGAGCTACTAGAAACCAAGATTGGCAAGTAACATCTAAAGGAACTGAAATTACTGACGAAAGAGATGCTTATGATGAATCGTTTGCAGAAATTGGTTCATCACCAAACAACTATATTTCAGATAACTCTCTAAGGTCAGGTGCTCTAGAAAGAGTGGATGGAGATTATTATAACGAAACATTTTCTATTTATACTCTATCTGGAATTAGTTTAAATCCACAAGGAGAATATGAATATAATCCAAGTGAGCAATTAATAGATAGTTACTTCAGGGTAGAAAATGGTTATGTTATTGATACAGCAGAAACAGATAATCCACAATTAACAGAAGGTATTATTAGTGAAAGCATTAGAGATTATATTGAAAGATATAGAGAATATCCAACAAATTTAAGAACACAAATTTATGAAGACATTGCAAGAAATGATGATGAAACTTGGAAAAAGCTACAATTTATAGAAGATTGTAAAATCCAATCTTATACTAAAAATCAAGATGCAGATCGTGAAAGAGATTATGATTTGTACCCAGTTTATGTTCAATTTACAACATTTGTAGCAAGTGGAAATTTATATCCAAATAATAGTTACCAAAATGGTACTTATAATGATACAGTAAGTACCTATGCAGATACTGTAATGAAAGCAACAGGTAATAGAACAACAAAACAATATAGAATTTATCATAATGTTGTAACAGGTGGATTTTATATTTACCATACCTATATGGGCAGTGATATGAATGTACTATATAGAAATGTCTATGCTGGACAATTGATGATTAATCAAGGTTTATGGAGAAGACAAGAATATGATGTATCTTTAAAGAAAGATGTATTTAAAGCGACTTTAAAAATTAATGGAAAAACCGAGATTTATGAATATAACGAAAGAGAAATTGTAACAGATGAAGAAAGAGCAGAACTTAAGAGATTAGAGCAAGAATATGGTAGAGATAGTATAGAATATTTAAATTACCAACTAGAATTAGAAAATAAATTCTGGGATATTCAAGCAAGAATTGTAGGACCAAATTATGCAAGCTATTATGGAGAAACCTATTCAAGAGAAATTTATCCATCTGAAAGAAATTATTCAGGTGAAAATGAGCTAGAGGCATATGTAACCTACAAAATTACCATTAGGAACCAATCTCAAAGTATTTTAGCACAAATTCAAGAAGTAGTAGACTACTATGATGCAGATTATACCTTTGAACCAAACTTATCTTGGGCAATGTATCGTGGAGATCATGTAAGCAATAGAGATGTACAAGTAACAGATCAAGAATTTTACGATATTATGCATGAAGGTAGCAAAGATACCACAGGACAAGGAAAATACAGAGATGTAACAATAGGTAACCGTTATAATACTACTACAGGTATGTATGCAGAAAATACACAATTTAGCCTAGGTAGTGAATATAGAACATTATATGTAAACGGATTAAGTGACCATAAACTAGAAACTGGAGAAACAGCATACTTATACTTAACTTTCAGAATTAATGGTACTGGATCAAATCTAGTAATAGAAAATGATAATACAGGACCAGGAAAACAAAACATAGCAGAAATTAATGGTTATATGACCTATTATGCAGATGGTACAGAACTACCAAATGGTATTAGAAAAGATTCTAATGATGTAGCAGGATTAATAGACCAAGACTCTAACCCAGGTAACTTTGATAGAGATGCTTTAAATAATACAGCAGGAACCACACGTTATGAGCAAAACTTTGAAGATGATGCTGATAGAGCAAGAGGAATTAATGTATATGTAGATGATTCTTTAGTAAGACAAATTAGTGGTACCGTATGGGAGGATAAGAGAAATTATCAAGCAACCAATACAGACGGAAGCCTTACAACAGATGCCTTAGTAGGTAATGGTGTAAGAGAAGAAGACGAAGTAACTATTTCTGGTGTACGTGTAGAATTACATGAAGTAGTAAATGGGGTAACACAAGAAAATATTGCTAAAGTATGGGATGGAACAAACTGGATTGATGCAGCAACTGTAACAGGAGAAAATGGATATTATCACTTCCAAGGATATATCCCAGGAGACTATGTAGTAAGATTTATCTATGGTGGAGACGAAACCTACACTTATAACGGACAAACCTATGAATGTAATGCTTACTATAATGGTCAAGATTACAAATCAACCAGTTACCAATATGACCATATTAATAATAATCAAATAGACCAAAATGGTAGAACAGACGTTAGCGGAGTAGATCACTTTGGATACACTGGTTACACAGACTACGAAAATCAAAATGATACAGCAACCTTTGGATATAACATATTTAAATCAGATGAATTCGTAGATGAAGATGGAAATAAAATCAATGTATCAGATGCAAAAGATATTTATAGTAGTGAGCAAATTTCTCAAAACAGAGAAAATGTAAATAACTATAGTAGTGACAATTACTCTGGAGTAACCTATGATAGAGCAAATACATTAAGTCAAAATACAACTCCAAATGCTAATACACAAATGGTAGCAGAAACAGGTGCCATTCGTATGGAATTTGAATACAACAGACAAGCAGCAACTGGTAATAATACTTATAACAACAATGGTTATCGTCCAGAAAGTGATAGAAATGTTATTGACTATAAAGACAATACAAACCAAAACTACTATGTAGAAGATGTAGACTTTGGACTAGAAGAAAGACCAAAAGCAGGACTTGAGCTTAATAAACAAATTCATAATGTAAGAATTACGCTAGCTAACCAAACTGTATTATTTGATGCAAATCAATCTGTAAATAACTTAACATGGCAACCAAAAACACCATATAACATTAATGAAATGAAAACCGATACCTTTATAGACAATCAAGGAAATCGTAATGGTGGACAAAACGTATACAGTGACTATGCAGGATATAATGATTTAAATAGTAATAATGACCAGACTAATAGAATTCAAGATTACAATGACTTTAGAAATAAAGTATTAGACAGAATAGATACTCTAGTTACACAAGAAAAAGGTTTAATACAACCTACTATGGATCAAGAATTAATGCATGGTGCAACCATTCAAATTACTTATGATGTAACAGTAACTAACATGGGTGAAGTAGACTATAATGAAACACAATTCTATTACATTGGTAAAGTAAATAATCCAGAAACTATTGTAAGAACTTCAGCAGATGTGGTAATAGACTATGTAGCAAATAACTTACAATTTAGAACACAAAGTAACCAAGACGCATGGGATTGGAGTACTATTACAGAACAAGAAATTCAAAATAACAACTATGTAAACACAGAAGTTCAAGCAGTATTACCAGAGTACAACACCATTATTACGACTGAAGCATTAAATGAAGCATTAATCCCATTAACAGAAAGTACACAAGATAACGAAGAAACACAAGATGAAATCCAATTAATTTTAACACAATTAATTACTTCTCAAAATGAGGATGACGACTTAACCTATGATAACATTGGAGAAATTGTACAAATTTCAAATGATGTAGGTAGAAGAATGGCATACTCTGTACAAGGTAACCAAGACCCTACACAAGCACCAACAGAACCAGACAGCAGTATGGCAGAAAGAGTAGTAATTTTACCACCATTTGGTACAACTTACCTATATATTGGTTTAGCAGTGTTAATTGCAGCAATGTTAGGAATTAGTATTGTAGTGATTAAGAAAACAGTACTCAATAAGGGAAGGTTCTAAAAAACAAAAGTGAAACTAATCTAAAAATGCTAATTTGATTTACTTTTAAGATATACCTTAGTATAGATGATTACAAAACACAAAAGAAAAAAAACAGCTTTTTAAGAGAAATCTCTTAAAAGGCTGTTTTTTATATGAATCAAATTAAAATATTAAACATTTGGTATTACAAGGTCATTGCTTGTTACTTGGTTAAATTCAAAAGAAAAAGTTTCTGTTGTATCTTTTGTTACTACTACTAATGGTAAACCAGTTTGTCCATCAATAAAACAAGTGATACCTTCATATTCAATAGAATATACATTACTATTGTTTAATTTAGAGATTTTACTATTAAAAATCATATCAAAACTTGTCCAATTTTCATATAAACTAGTAGAAATAACATTGGATAAAGTTTCATCTTTTGATGCAGAATTATTTGATTTTTCTTCCTTTGTTCCATTTTGCTCTGTTATAATAGTAGTGTCTGTACCATCATAATACTCACTTACAATAGCAGGATTTTCTTCATCATAAACATAAGTTTTTACAACATATTGGTTTCCTAGTTGTTTTCTTGTTCTTAAGATATTATGGGAATCATCTATTATTGTTCTTTCATAAGAATAATTTGTGCTATTTAGCTTATCAGATGCTAGGTTTGCCAATGGTTGTAAAATAGAGGCGTTTTTAATTATACGAATCATTAGCAAAAGAAGTAGTAAAACAAGAAGAGTAATTACAATGGTTACAATGGTTTTAACCCAATTTGGTGTTTCCTTTTTCATAATAAATCCCCCTTTCTATTAAAATTTATGCTATTTATTTAAGTTTAACTATATAATATATATAATGTAAAAAAACGTCAATATATTTTGAAAATTTTGTAAATAATTGTAGATTTAGAAATATGACTAAAAAATAAGAAAAGTTTAACAAAAGAGAAAAAATGATAAGAAAATGTCGAAAAATAATATTGATAATAAAAATAGCAATTTTTATAAAATAATCTTGAAAAAAAATAAAAAAATGATAGCATATATATGAAAAAAGAAAAAATACAAATTAAAATAAACGGAGGAAAAAATGAGCAAATTACAAGAAAGAAGATATAAAGAAGTAACACCAGAAGAAACAGTAAAAAAATTAAAAGAACTATTAAAAAAAGTAGGTATTCAAGTAGAAGAAGACTGGAGAAAACCAAGTAGTGTAGGTACTCACTCTTTACGCTTACGTATTAAAGGAACCGACATTGGTCAAAATGGAAAAGGAATGACCAAAGAATTTGCTATGGCAAGTGCTTATGCCGAATTTTTTGAAAGATTTCAAAATGGAATGTTTCGTTTTCGTATGGAAAAGCCAACCAAAGAAATTCCATTTAGCAATTCTCCAGATGAAAAATATATGGATGCAGAACAATTATTAAAAACACCTAACAGTTTTTTAGAACATATTTTAGAAGCAAATGGAAAGCAAAACAGTAGTAAAGAAGAACAATTAGCCTATATTAAAGAAGTTTTAAATGAAAAATCTACTTTAGTAGAACAAGAAAAATTTGCATGCCTTCCATATTATAGTGTAAAACACAATCAAATTACCTATGTTCCAGACCGCCTATTTAGCTATCTTTATGATACCAATGGAATGTGTGCAGGGAACTCCCCAGAAGAAGCTTTAATAGAGGGCTTGTCAGAAATTTTAGAAAGATATGTAGGTTTTCAAATTTTAAAAAAGAAAATTACTTTACCAGAAATACCAGAAGAATATATCGCTAAATTCCCCAAAGTACAAAAAATGATAGATATGTTAAAACAAAATTCAACTTATTGGTTTAGGTTAGTAGATTGTTCTTTAGGTGGAAAATATCCAGTAGCAGGATTATATATGATAGAAAAAAATACAGGAAAGTTTGGCTTTAAATTGGGAGCACATCCAGACTATGGCATTGCCATGGAAAGATGCTTTACAGAAGCAGCCCAAGGAAGAGATATTTACGAATATGCACAAAGATGCTTATTTGACTTTTATGCAGGAGAAGAACAAAACACTCATAAAAATTTAGTAGAATTTTTATTTACCGATTTATCAGCAGCTCCTTATCAGGTTATAGGAGAAAAACCAGAATATAGCTTTACTCCAATGAAAGATGTATCAAATGAAGATAATAAAACAATTTTAAAACAGCTTATACAAACCATTTTAAAAGAAGGAAAAGACATTTTAGTAAGAGATGTATCCATATTAGGTTTTCCATCTTATAGTATTGCAGTACCTGGAATGAGTGAAGCTACCTTTGATCCAAATGCTACTTACTTTGACTGCATTCTTACAATGCAAAAACTATTAATGAATTTACAAAATATTAATTCACAAAATATAGCACAAGTAACTAAAATGATGGAAACAATTGTAAATACAGTAGGATATGAAAAATTATCTCTTCTTATTAGTTTAAAAGATACTTCCATCCTTCCTTGTGAAAGTATGGGAATGGGAGCAAAATATTTCTTAGCTATTTGCTATATTGCAAATAAAGAATATCATAAAGCTGCTAAAACATTAGAAAATTTAAACTTCTTAGCAGACCAAATGTTAGCAAATCCATTAGAAAAAATTATGGTAAAAGCAGTATACTATTATGCTTGTGCTATGGACAAATTAAATGACCATGCAAAAGCAATGTATTATATTTCTATTTTATTTGATGAAGAAATTGCAAATGCTATAGACCAAAGTTTTCAAGACCAAAATTCTATTATTAGTAACCATTATGGTATTACCAAAGATGACTATGTAGATTATGATGACTCTTATTATTTACCATTTATGAAAAAGCTAAGAGAAGCACAAAGAGACAATTATATTGACCAAACAGAACTTAAGAAAGTCGTTGGCTAGAAAATTTAGTTAAACCAGAATAAAAGTAAGATAGTAATTTTAAAGCGATTGTATAAAGTTACTATCTTACTTTTATAATTAAGCATTGGTTATTATTTGGTTTTAATGTCGAAATTTGTCATGCGATTCTTCTTGAAAAATTGGAAAAATATGTATATAATAGATATATTATATTTCTAGCCGAAAGGCTAATCAAATAAAATCAAATGTTTTATTATTCATTATTTTGCTATTTATTTCATTTATTTATCAAAATCATGAAACATTTTATTAAAATCAAAATATTTATAATCTTAATTAATTCCAACAAATAAAAGATTATGAAAAATAGAGACTAATATTAAGTATTTTAATCGTTTAGTCTTTTGTCTAGTAATGTAAAATTTAAATCTATGGAGGAAATGCCCATGAGTAAAGAAAAGTTTATTACAAAGGAAGAAAATCAAGAAGAAAACGAAGGAAAACTAAAAATATTGCAGCCAAAAAACGATGTAGTATTTCAAGCCTTATTTACAAGAGGAAAAGAGAGAATTACAAAAGCACTGTTAGAGGATATACTAAAGATAAAAATACATAAACTAGATTTAGACAAAAGCAAAGACCTACTTAATGATAATAAAAAAGATAAAAATGGAAGATTAGATTTAAGAGCAGTATTAAATGATAATATAGAATGTGATATTGAAATTCAACTATCCACACATGATAAAGTATTAGAAAGATTTTTATATTATTGGTCCAAAGTGTATACATCAAACATAAAAATAGGAGACCAATATAGTAAATTAAGACAAACCATAAGTATTATAATAGTAGATGATGAAATAAAACAATTTAAAGAAATAGAAAAAGCCTATACCAAATGGCAAATACGAGAAGAAGAATATAGAGATAAAATATTGACTTCTTACTTCCAGATTTGTATAATTGAATTACCAAGAGCAATAAAAGAATATGAAAAAGACAAAAGCAATGCAGTATTGCAATGGATGAAATTTCTGGATAATCCAGAGGATATGGAGGTAAGAAAAATAATGGAAGAGAACCAAGATATCAAAGAAGCAAAAGAGGAACTAGACAAAATAAGCCAAGATGATATATTAAGAAGAATGGCATTAAAAGCAGAATTAGAAAGAATGGACCAAGAACAAAGAATATATGAAGCCAAAAGAGATGGTGAAACAGAAGGTGTACAAAAAGCACTAAAAGCTACAGCTTTAAAAATGTTACAAAAAGGTATAGATATACAAAGTATAATAGAAATAACAGGATTAACAGAGAAGCAAATAAAAGAATTAAAGTCAAATGAATAATTAGTGATAGAAAAATGATAGTAATAACACAAGAAACTGTCCTAAAATAATAGAATATACAACTAAAATCTTAGAATTGTCTTTTTCAATTTTTAAAGCCTTTCCCCTTTTGGACATCTGTAACTCGGCATAAAAGCCTCGTACAGCTGTCACAATGGTCGCCCACGCAAGGCATAAAAATTTCAAAAGACAATTCTAAGATTTTTATTCAATAAATGTATTCTAAATTTAGGACAGTTTCTTGTTTTATTAATTCACATAATCAATCAACCTAAATTTTACAAAATTCACATAAAATGGAAAAATCTTTCAAAATCCATTGAAAAATGTGGAAAAACGTCGTATAATAGAGATGTAGGAATAAAATTTAGGAGGTTTCTATGAAAATAAAAGAGAAAATCTTAGCTGTACTAATGATAATTATGCTCATAGGGATGAACCTTATCACCTTAGGGAACCAAGTAATTGCGGCAAATTTAACAAGCCAAACCAGTAAAACGAACAATCAAAATGTAGAATTTGATAGCTATTTCGAAGGAAATACCTATACCGAAAATTTTGATATAGAACAAGGAGCAACTTTATATATTAATTTAAAAATAAAAAATGCAGGCTATTTAAAAGATGGAATAGTCCGTATTTCTGATGCAAATTATGAAATTGCTACAGAAAAATTAGAATCAGAAAAGGTGCAAAGTGCTACGGAAAATAGCATTTCCTTAAAACAAATCAAACAAAATGAAGAAGTGATATTAGAAGTTCCAATTCAAATTAAAAAACAAGAAACTATTTCTACTGATTATTTTTCTAAAACATCTACTGTAGAATTTGAGGCAACTTATGTGGATGGAAACGGAAACGAAAAAGAAATTAGTAAAACTATGAACAATCAGCTAATTTGGCAAGTAGAAGATGAACTTGTTTTGTCAAAACAAGGGGTAACTTATGTACCATATACGCAAAACGGAGAATATGGTGTTATGGTGCAAACTACCCTTACTAGTAAGCTAGCAAAAGCATTTATGCCTATTTCTGAAACAGAACTTACCATGCAAGTACCACAAATAAACGGACAAGCACCACAAAGAGTAACTGTTGTTGCAAAACAAATAACAGCTACTGGAAACGATAACACTGGTGTTTCTTTTACTAGTGCAAATTATGAATATAACCAAGAAAGTGGAAGCCTAACCATTCGTACTCAAAATTTAGAAAATGATATGATAGCATGGAATGAAAATGGACAAGACCAATATGTAATTAACCTATTTTATGTAGGAGAAGAAATTTATCAATGGGCATTAGAAAATAACGTTCCAGTTAGTATGAACATAAATGGAAAAGTAATCCTTCCAGATACCCATGCTACTGTTTTAGAAGCCAATAGTACTATAGAAGAAAATGCAAATAGGCAGAATAGTTTAACACAAATAGACCTAAATAGTAATGAAACTTTAAGTAAGGGAACTCTTTATACAAAACAAGAAACACCTTATACTACTACCTATTATGCACAAGTTAATGATAGTTCTTTAACAGAAAAAATACAATTGCAAACTATGGCATCTGTTTTTGTAGATGGAAATAATAAAGAATATACAATTGGAAACCAAGAAAATGTAAAAAGCATAACAATACCTGCTTTAGCTTTTGAAAAATTATTAGGACAAAACGGAAGTATTCAAATTGCTTCAGAAGATGGTACTACACTTGGAACCATCAATAAAGAATCTAGTAAGGAAAATGAAAACTATACACTAGATCTTTCCAATTCAGAAGTAAATACAGTTATGCTAACAACTACAAAACCTATTACAGAAGGTATTTTACCAATTACCATGGAAAAGGTATTAACAATACAAAATTATGAAAAAGAACAATTAGAATCTTTCTCAAAAATAACTGTAGGAGTAATTAATCAAAACGAAAATATAATTATCAACAAAGAAACGGAAAACATAGTTACAGAAAATGCTTCTATAGAAACTACACAAGTAGTACAAAATGATATTACAGAAAAAACTAACATTTCTCTAACAGAACCTGTTAGTAAAGCAGAAATTAGCATTATAGAAGGCAAAGAAAATTTATCTACAGTAGTAGAAAATAAAGATGTACAAATTAGAATTGTACTAGACACTTCTAGTACAGAAAATGCTTTATACCAAAATCCTACTTTCGAAATTGAATTACCAGAACAAGTAGAAAGCATTGAAATTAAAGATGTTAATCTTTTCTTAGAAAAAGAACTAACATTAGAACAAGCAAAAGTAGTAACAAAAAATGGTAAAAAAGTAATTCAAATTACATTAGAAGGTACACAAACCAAATACTTAGATGAACAAATTAGACAAACAAATCAAAAAAATGTTATTACAAAAGGTGCCAACATTATTTTAAATACAGATATTACTCTAAATGACCTTGCAACAACTGCAACGGAAACATTAGTAATGTATTACACTAACGAAAATACCAATCTTTACGAAAACCCATATACCGAGGCACAAACGAAAGCAAGAGCAGTACAAGCAAAGGTACAAACACTTTCTAGTACAAACACAAATACAACTAATACAACAAATACTTCTGAAACAGTAACTCCTGCAGAAAAAGGAGTAGCTACAACAGAACTTAACTTAGTAGCACCAACAGGGGTAATTGCTTCTAACAGTATGGAAGGCTATAACGGAACACCTTCTACATTAACTAGCATCAGTAACCAAAAACAAGAAGCAGTTATTCCAACCAATAGCAGTAAGCAAGATGTAACAGTAACAGGAATTATTACCAATAATTATACTAACCCAATTGAAAATGTTATGATTCTAGGAAGATTACCATTTACTGATAATACCAATATGGAAACAGGAGAAAGTCTAGGAAGTAACTTTAACATGCTCCTAAAAGAAAAAATAGCTACATCTGGTATAGATACTAGTAAAATAAAAATCTATTATAGTAGTAACGCAAAAGCAAGCAAAGACTTAATGAATACAGAAAATGGATGGCAAGAAAATCCACAAGATTTAACAGCTATCAAAAGTTATTTAATTGTAGTAACTGGAGAAGTAAACTCTGGTGAGAAACTACAATTTAGCTATCAAATAGAATTACCAGAAAACTTAGCACATAATAACAGTAGTTACCAAATGTATCAAGTATATTATGATAACAAAACACAAACAGCAACTATTGGAGAAACAAAAACATCAGCAATATTAGGGCTAACTACAGGGGAAGGATCAGAATTAGAAGTAACTTTAAGTTCCAATATGGAGCAAAATAGCAATGTACCAGAAGGACAAATTGTTAGATTTTTTGTACAAGTAAAAAACATAGGAAATGAAGAAGCAAAAAGTGTAACCATTAATGTTCCTGTACCAGAAGGAACCA
>CAWVJY010000006.1:0-31572 GCA_963929915.1 Bacillota bacterium | reverse complement strand
ACAGTGGTCAGTGCTACTTTACATAAAGTACTACTCGAAAGCCGACGTCGTTTCCGACGGTCGCACTGCTGAGGGTCGCAGTGCCGTAGAGCCTGTCAGCCGTGTAGACGTTGCTGCTGTAGTAATTGCCTCCTCTGTTAGTGCAAGGGAAAGCATTATAGCTAGTCGTGCACGTGGAATATTCTGTGGTCCATTCAAGTACATTTGCTGCCATATCATATATGTTACATACTTCATCTCCTGTTGCTCCTGTATTCATTAAACTGCTATTTCCTGTTGTATTTTTATTTGCATTTGCATAATTACTATTTGCTGAATTCATACTTTGAATAAATACAATTGCCGTATCCCATGCATAACTATTTACTAAATCACTTTCTACTCCTACTGTTATATCTTCTGCTTGATACATATTCTGGCTTATTTTTGATGCATCTAATTGTGTTACATAGTTCCATAATGTTCCTGAATTATAACTCATACTACTTGTACTATTGGCTGTTGACTGTTTTGATAATGGCTTCCAATCTGCTGTACTACTTCCACTTCCATAGCTTGCTTCATATCTTGCTAAGTAATATCCTCCATTATCTGCTACACTTTGTACAAATCCTTGCAAATTTTTAGCTGTTGCATTTAAACCATCTATTCCACTTGATGCTGTTCCCTCTCTATATGTTGTTAATTCTATATAGTCACCAGCAGTTCCCTCAACAGGAACTTCATTAGCATAAGTTTGACTAGGATTACTTTCATTATCTCCTGCAAATGCTGCTTGCTTCATTGTTGGGATTCCATCACTTGTGCTAAACGTATATCTTCCTAACTTAATAGTACTTGTATTTGTTCCTGTACTATCTTTATATACTGTTCCTACTGGTATCCATACAAATTGGTTTCCATTTACATCTTCTATAACGATTCCTTCTGGTACTGTGGTTGCCTCACTAATTACTACTTTAAATCCTTTTGGCACTACCACTGGATTTCCATATTCATCTTCTACTTCTAAATTACTTTCTGTTTGTATTTCTGTTGCTGTTTCTACTAATGGCTTTCCTGTTGGTCCTGTGGTTGGCTCTTCTGGGTCTGTTGGTGTATCATCTCCTCCTCCATTCATTATGCTATTTAATTCATTTGCCAAATTTTGAATAGATTCTTGCTCATTTTCAACTGCACCCTCCCATGTATTTTTTGCTTCCTGGGCTGTTCTTATTATTCCATCTTCTCCTAGTAACATATTTATTGTTACTCCTGATAGAATTAATAAAATTACAATTGTTACAACTAATGCTATGAGGGTGATACCACTTTTTCCTTTTATTGGTTTAAAGTATGACTCTCTCTCTCTCTCTCTCTCTCTCTTACAATTTCAATGCTTTTGCTACTTTTGTTCATTGTCTTTTCCTCCTCTTTTGATTTAATCTTATTTGTTTATCAATAAAATATGGATACTTTATACACCTTTATAATAACATTATCTTTTTCTTTTATCAATACTTTTTTCATTTTTTTATTTCGCTTATTTGGAAATTCTTATTTTCAATATACATAAAAAATAATGCCCTAAAATATTTTTTAGGACATTCATTGAACATTTTTTAATAAAATTACTTCTAGTCTTGCGTATATGGAAGTACTGCAATTTGTCTAGCTCTTTTTACTGCTAGTGTAATATCTCTTTGATGAATTGCACATGCTCCTGTTGCTCTTCTTGGAAGTATTTTTCCTTTATCATTGATGAATTTTTTTTAATTGTTCTGCATTTTTATAATCTAGTTTTAGATTTTTATCTGCACATAATGGGCATACTTTTCTTCTTACTTTTTCTAAATCTTGGATTATAATCTTCATCATTGTTTCTATTATTTCTTTTATTTACTTTCTTGTCTGCCATTTTATTCCCCTCCTACTGTATTTATTTTTAGATAATATTTATATTATCCATCTTTATTTTAAAATTTACCATCTTAACTAAAATGGAAGGTCATCTCCTGAAGAAATTTCAAAATCTGATGTAGCATTGTTAGAAGGCATTGTTCCAAATGTTGCATCAAAATTATTTGCTCCTGCATCTTGGTCTCTTTTGCTATCTGCAAAATATGCTTCTTCTGCTACTACTTCTGTAATATAATGTTTTTGACCTTGGTCATCATCCCAAGTTCTTGTTTGAATTCTTCCTATAATGCCAACTTGTTGACCTTTTTTGAAATATTTGCTACAGAATTCACCAAGTTTGCTCCATGCAACAATATTGATAAAGTCTGCTTGTCTTTCTTCTCCTTGTCTTGCAAATCTACGATTGACTGCCAGACTAAAAGAAGCAACTAATGTGTTATTGGTTTGTGTATACCTTACTTCTGGGTCTCTTGTTAAACGACCCATTAAAATTACTTTGTTCATTTAATTGCACCTTACCTTTCTTATATAAAAGGCCCTCAATTTATGTTTTTTCTTTTATTGTTTTGTTTCTAGTTTCTTTTATTTGACTTTTCTTAAGCTTTACTATAGTATCAGTTCTTAAAAACTTCCCTATTATTCTGCTTTTACTGTAATGAATTTAATTACTTCGTCAATAATTCTGTAATTTCTTTCTAATTCTGCAACTAGAGTTGGGTTTGCTTCGAAGTTAAGTACTACATAGTATCCTTCTTTGTTTTTCTTTACTTCGTAAGCTAATCTTTTTTTACCAAGTTCTTCAACTTTTTCTACTTTTCCGTCTTTATTGATTAAATCTGTGAATCTTTGAGATAGTTCTTTTACTTTCTCTTCATCTACAGATGGATCAATAATGACAACACTTTCGTATTTATTCATTATTTTTCACCTCCTTATGGGTTATAACCTGCAGTCTACTGCAAGTAAGGAATTGATTTCCTAATTAACGTATTTGATTATAGCACATTTATTCAGAAAGTGCAAGGCATTTTGAATTTTTTGGTGTTTGCCCCCTTATTTGTTAATTAAAAAAGTAAATTCTATTCAATAAAAAATAAATACAAATTAATAGTAAATTAACAGTTATTGTAAGATTAAATGCAATTTAGTATAATATAAATGTGGATACTTCTTGAGAAAGAAGGTATTTATGAAATTTGATGGTAAGCATCTATCTTTAGAAGATAGGAAAGTTATCGAACAAAATATTTGCAAAAGATTAAGAAAATTCCAAACTGCTAAAGAACTTAACAAAAGTCAATCTACTATCGGAAAGGAAATTAAAAACAATAGAAAACGTAGATATTCTAAAATTGATGAAGCCCCTTGGGCTTGCAAACATTTCAATGAATGCAAAGTTTGTGTTAGCAAATGTATTGATTTTGAGGAAGTTCCTTGTCTTCAAAGAGACAGATTCATAGGTGCTTGTAATTGTTGCCCTAACATTAAAAAATGTAATAAAGCCAAATACTTCTACTACGCTAATACTGCTCAAAGCAATTATGAATATACTTTAAAAGATTCTAGACAAGGTGTTAATTTAAACACAACTGAACTTTATGAATTAGCACATGTCATTTGTCCTTTAATAAAACAAGGTCAATCAATTTATACAATTTTACAAAATCACAAAGAAATCAAGCAATGTGAAAAGACAATTTATACATACATTGAAATGGGCTTATTCAAAGATTGGGGTGTTACTGACCTTGAACTAAGAAGAAAAGTAAAAAGGAAAATATCTAGAAAGAAAAAAACTCAAGAAAAAGAGCTGAACCTGCTGATTACACCGGTAGAAAGTATGAAGATTATCTAGAGTTTGTAAAGAACAATTCTGATATGCCTACAACTGAAATGGATACTGTTTACAATAATCAGAACGGTCCATTTATCCAGACTTTCATATTTGAAAATACAGGCTTTATGATAGGGCTTTTAAAACAACATAAAACGGCTGAGGAAATGTCCAATTCTCTTAATTACTTTCAGGATATTTTATCAGATGATATGTATCATAAGTTATTTGGCTTACTTCTTACTGACAGAGGATCCGAATTTGCTAAGCCACAGCTTTTTGAAATTAATTGTGAGACTGGAGAAATTAAAAGCAATATTTTTTACTGTGATGCTCAAATGTCTAGCCAGAAGCCTCATGTAGAGAATAATCATATATTTGTACGTGATATTCTGTCTAAGAAAAAAAACTTTAAAGATTTAAGTCAGGACAAGCTTAACTTAATGTTTTCACACATTAACTCTGTACCTAGAAAATCTTTAGGTGGAAAAAACACCATATGAAGCTTTTGAATTCTTCTATGGCAAAGATACTTTAGAAAAACTTAATATACAAAAGATTGAAAAAGATAAGGTCACTCTACAACCTTATCTCTTAAAATAATTAAAAAAACATCTACAAGAAGTATCCACGCTAATTTAATATTGGCACTGTCGTGTCCACCAAATCAAGTGAATAGAAATTAATCTTACTCTCAAAAAAATTAATTTGAATTCACTCGCTTAATTGCGCTCTTTTTTCTTGTCTATATTTTCATTTTACACAAAATTCATAAAAAAAAGCAACCTCTTTTTACCATTTTTTTGCTTTTAAAATAGCTTTTTCTCGGTAACTAGAAGTTACTTTTTCTAAATAGAATTTATTTTTACAATTGACCTTGCCCCCTTATTTTATTTTTGCTACAACATTTTCTTTTTCATTTTCTAAATTTTCCAAATGGCTATTTTCTTCGCTTCTTACTTGCTCATACATTACTTTTTTCATATGATATCTTTTTTCATTTTGTATCATTAAATACCATAAATAAGCAAGGATTAGTAAAAGTGCAATATTATGAATAGATAAAATTGCAATGCTAGCAATTACTGTTAAAGTAATTACAGTTGCTTTAGAAACTGTGTTTACAATTTCATACGATTTTTCTTTTCCTTTTAAAATATGTACCATTTCTTTTAAAATTCTTCCACCATCTAATGGGTAAACCGGAAGTAAGTTAAAGATTGCTAATAATAAATTGGCATAAACAATAGTTGTTCTGGCAGGGTCTAAGCTTTGTGGCAAAAATAGGCAAATTATTATCATAAAAATGTTAATCAGAGGTCCTGCTATTGCTATTAGTATTTTTTTAATGCATTGTTCGTTTCCATTTTTTACTTTTTTTATTATAATCTTCTACAGGTGTGCGAAACTGAATTTGAAATCCTAATGGATTAATTTTTATACTTTCTGGTTTGACACCAATCATAAGTCCACAAACAAGATGTCCTATTTCATGGAAAAAGGCAAATGCCATTAATAAGGCATAAAGTTCAATTTGTTTGGTAAACCAGAATAAAATTGTAAATAAAAAAATTTTTAAATCTATTTTTATACTCATAACCTCTCCTCTATTCTACTCTTTTTATCTTTTTGTTTCTTCTAAAGTTATATAATTATTACTTTTTAGTTTTAATTTTTAACTACTAAAGACTTATTTAAAAGTAATAAAAAATAATATTATTTTTTCTATATTTTATGCCCATTTTAGCAATAATTCTGGGTCTACCGTTCTGTTTTCTCTTCTTATTTCGAAATGTAAATGAGGTCCTGTCGTATTCCCAGTGTTTCCAGATAAAGCTATTTTTTGTCCTTTTTTTATACTATCTCCTTCTTTTACTAATATTTTGCTACAGTGTGCATAAATGGTAGTAACATCTTCATTTACAATTTTTACATGTGTTCCATAGCTTCCTTCATCTGAAACTAAACTTACTGTCCCTTCCATAGCAGCTACAATGGTTGTTCCTGTTACTACTCCTATGTCTATTCCTTGATGGTTCTCTGTTATAATGTCTGTTGGTTCTCTTTTTCCATAAGGAGATGTTATTTCTCCTTCTACTGGGAGTTGTAAGTCAAAATTTGCTTTAATATATTCTGCATCTATTTCCATTTGTGTTTTGTTACTAGCACCTTCTGCAGAAGCTTGTATGCTCTCGTCTTCTCCTCCGCCTATTCCTGTTTGTTCATTGTTGGTTTGCTGATTATTTTGTTCCCCGCTCTTGATTTTCTACTTCACTATTTGTATTTAGTACATTATTTGCATTTTGCTCATTATTCTGCGTTTGTGTATTGCTTTGATTTTGCTGGACATTTTGACTATTTTCATTATTTTGGTTTTGTCCTTCTACATTTTGTTCATTATTTTCGGTATTAGTTGGTTCTTGGTCATTTTCCTGATTTTCATTCCACCAATTACTAAAAAAACTCCACTTATCTTGATTATTTTGGAAAAACTGTCCCATTTGACTAGAAATTGTTTGAAAATTCATATCTGTACTTAACAGTTCTTTTGTTTTATTAATAACATCTTCAGAAAATAGATAGTTAGCCTCTTTTATTAAAGAAAATATCAGATAAATTAAAATGCAAATTAAAATTTGCAAAGCCATTTTTTTATATAAAGAAAATTGCCTTTTTTGGTTTTCTTCTTTGACTTGCGAACTTGACATGCGTACATTGTTATTTCTTACTTTTCTACGATAATAAATTTCTTCTGCTCTTCTTAATCTTTCTTCCGGAGAAATTGTTTTTTCCACAAAAATACACCTCTTCCTTTGTAGTTTCCTGCTTCATGTATATGTTTGGAAGAGATGTTTTATTCTTACTTAATAAAAACATTTTTATTTTCTAATATCTTATAATAAAAAACATAAAATGGTACTAATGGCAAAGCCAGCACCTAATATGCTATTCATTATTTTTAGTTTTTTACATTTTTTCTTCAAGTCTTTAAAAGATTGACTTTCTTTTCGATTTTTATTTTCAATTTTTGAAATATAGTCTGCAATTAATAGTTGAGCCTCTTTAATAATATAATCTTTTGGATTTTTATTTTCTTTTTGATTTATATTTTTTAAGTTTTTTTCGTCTTTCTGCACGCAATTTTTAGGCAATTGTTCTATTGGTTTTGTCTTTTTTTCTTGGTCCACAAATTCTAATTTTTGTATTTTTTGATTTTCTTTTAAAACTACAATTGCCTCTTCTACTAAATTAGAAGGCAAATCTTTTAAAACTACTATATTCTTTAAATTACTAGTATCCATTTTTACTATCATTCCTTTCTCTTTGGTACAAATAGGTAGCCTATCCACTTTGCAATTTTACTTTATTTGTACCTTTGCTTTTGTTTTCTTGTTAATCTCATTTTTTCCACTTTTTCTAAGTTTTATACAGAAAGTTTTTCTTTTTTAAAAAGAGAAAGATAGTTTTTTTAGGAATCTGCCCCTAAAAATACATTAATTTTATTTTTCTAAAAGCATTCAAATTACCTTTTGAAATTTTTAGATTCTTGCCTGGGTGACCATATTTACCACTTGTGTAATTCTATTTGCCACTTTTTCTGCCAACAAATCTATTTGCTGTACATTCCATTGTAAAAAGTTATTTTCATTACCAATTACTGTTTTTATATTCATATAGGCAGGAAAATAAAAGCTTTTTCCAAAAGCTTTTCCTAATTCTATTCCACCCAAATTTACATAGCTATTTCCTATATTTTTTTCTTTTCCTAAGGCAGAATCTATAATAATAATTTTTTCCTGCTTCTTTAAATTAAGTTGTTCTAAAAAAGTTTTCGCATTTTGAAAATGAATTGGATTTTCCATAGTTCCAAAAATTTGAATGGTTGGATATTGATATAACTTTACTTTTAATTTTTCCCCTACTCTCGGGCCAAAAGAATCAGATATTATTTTATTTGTGCCAATGCAAACAAACAGGTAATCTGTCATATAGTCCTTTTTCCTTTCAAAAACAGTATATTTCATATATATCTCTTATTTATATCTATATTTTTATATTTTGTCATTTTTTCATTTCTTACATCTTTTTATTTCAAATATTCTACGTTATAGTTATATATACTATTTGCTATTATATTAATCTTTGTCCAAGGAAATGACTATTTTAATATCTTTATCCTTTTGATACTTTTTAATAATATCTTCAGAAAAACCTGCTACTTCATTTGACAAAATAATAGTGTCATAATGTTCTTGTATTAATTTTTTCATCGTTTCATCTGTTTTATCTAAATCATCCAACAAAAAAACGTCAAAACCCCAAAGCTTGTGGAAGGCGAAAACTTTTTTTATCTTTTTCATATTTAAGCCAAGATATTTTCATCTTCATCACCATTACTTATTGTTCAACGTTTTTTTGCTTTTTATACTATTAATTTGAAATGAATTGTCTTAAAATTGAATTAAATTAATTTTAAGAAAAGTATTAGAATTGTCTTTTGAAATTTTTAGAGCCTTGCGTGGGCGACCATTGTGACAGCTGTTCGAGGAATTTTATTCCGAGTTACAGCTGTCCAAAAGGGGAAAGGTTTTAAAAATTGAAAAAGACAATTCTAATACTTTAATTTTATATATTATAATATTTTAGTATAAATTTTTATTAGATTAATTACTTTACGTTCTTATTCTTGTGGAGGATTTAAAATTGCTTGTACATCCTCATCTTGCTTTAATTCTTCAGAAGAAATATATTCTTTTGCTCTTTTATCTTGTGTAATAGCAGCTATTACTATTTGTTTATTAGCTCTTAATCGTTTGCTTGCATATTTTAAAATCAGTCCTTTTTGTTTTACCGCTTCTAAAACAACTTCTTCATCATCTCTTAATTCTTTAGAAGCATAATACAAAATCTGTCCATCTACTTTTACACCTGCTAGTATAATATTTTTATTTGCTTGTAATTTTTCGCTAGCATAGCATGCTGTCCATCCTACTTTTTTAACAGACTCCATTACAATTTCTGGATTATTTTTTAAACGATTACTTACAAATTCTAAGGCAACTGGATTTTGCTCAACCGCAGCCATAGCTACTTCTTCATCATCTTTTAATTTTTCAGAAACCAAGTCAAGCAATTTTCCATCTTGTTTTACTTGGCTTAATACATATGCTTTATCTCCTGCTTTTTTACTATCAAATTCCTCTGGCATTTTTCTTTCTCCCTATTTAGAAGTTTGTTCTATACCACCAACTAACTAGTACTGCAATAATAGCAATGGTAACTAATACAATAATAGTTACAATAGTTCCTCTTGGATCTCTTGGTTCTGGCTGTGCATTTAAATCATCTAAATTAATATTTAAAGTTTCTTGTATTGTGTTACTTGTATTAGATGCTACAGCAATAGTTGGAAGTACGCAAATAAGTGTTAATACCATTAATAAAAAACAAATTACTATTTTTTTCTTCATATTTTTCTTTACCTTTCTCTACTATGTTTTTACAGAAAACGCAAATTTATAGATTTTTTATTTTTTTCCCCTTCTAATAGCGGCATATCCTATTTGTGCTTTTTGCATCATCTGAATGGTTTTTAGGTAATCATCTGAGTCACCATTTTCTTCTACGATAGTAATATGGCCACCATTTGTTAATGCATGATAAGGAGCTTCTAATTCAATTTTTCGCAAAGCTGTTAATTTTGCTTTTGGCTGTACGTGGAAGGAATTGGTATAGCTTTCTTTATCAGTAATTCCATTTAATTTTCCGTAAATTGCTTGATCTAGTTTAATAAATTTACCAGCTAGCTGTTCTTCTGAAGTACCTATTAAAGTAAAATTTAAATTATATTTTTTAGAATATTCATCACATTTTTCTCTCATAAATTTAACAATTTTTATACCCAATTTATGTGTTTCTTCACTTTCTTCCTGATATTTTCCAGTTAGTGCTTTTAAACATTCTTCTAATCCTATAAAACCAATGTTTAAATTACCTTGCTTTAATACTTTTTTTAGATTATCTGTATCTTTTAATTTTTCACTGTCCATCCATACTCCTTGCCCCAATAAAAATGGAAAGTGAAAAGGTTTTTTCTTACATTGTACTTCAAATCTTTCTAATAATTGGTCTTTTACTAAATCTAGCTTTTCCTCTAGTTCTGCAAAAAAAGCTTTTAAGTTTGCTTTTTGATTAGAAATTATACCGTGTTTAATTCCCATTCTGGGTAAATTAATGGAAGTGCAGGACAAACTTCCTCTGCCCGGCGAAATAGATTTATTCTCATCTACCATATTTTCTAGTATTCTTACATAGCAGTTCATATAAGCAACTTCTGTTTGATACATGCCTTTTTGATAACATTTTTTATTAAATACTGTGTCTAAAAAGGAAAAATGAATGTTTGCTCCTTTATAGCATGTGTCACAAGCTAGTTCTAATAAATCATAATTAGGCTCTCCTTTTTTAGTGTTAATTCCTTCTTTTACCTTAAAAATAACAATAGGAAAAGTATAACTACTATGATTTTCTGATGCACTTTTTAGAACTTCTAATATATTTTTGGTAATCATTCTTCCTTCTGGTGTAATGTCTGTTCCAAGATTAATAGAAGTTTTTGAGATTTGTGCTCCTGTTTTTGAATGAATGGTATTTAACTGTTTTATAAAAAATTGCATTGCTTGATAAGTAATGTTATTGGTTTGCTTTATTGCTTTTTGATAAGAAATTCTAAAAAGCCTTTTTAGTTCTTCCGATTTTCTACAATATTTATCAAAAATATTACTTTCTTGTTGAATGGTATTTATTTTTTCTATTTCTCTTTCAATTCCATTGATAGCAATGAATTTGTCAAAATCTGTTAACTCTAAGTAATCAAAAATAATTTGTTTTAATTGTTGTTTAAAAGTTTTTAAAACTCCTAGTGCCATATAGTAATCAAAAGCAGGAATACTTTGCTCTCCATGTTGGTCATTTTGATTTGCTTGAATAGCAAATAAAGCAAGTAAGCTATATGCCATTATATTTTGTGGTGGTTGTAACGTTTCTTCTCCTACTGTAAATCCATCTTCATATAATTTAGAAAGATCTATTTGGCAACAAGTGGTAGTCCCCATAGGCAAAAATTCCATATCATGTATATAAATGTCTCCATTTTCATGTGCTTGTGCAAACTTTTTTTTCATTAAATAAGTAATGGCAAATTGTCTAGAAATAGTACTACCATATTGAAGCATGGTTTCCATAGAAGTTTGCTTATTTTTATTTTCATCTCCATTAGCCGATTTTAGTCCTAAATCTTCTAGAGCTTTTAAAAATTTATGCTGTTTTTTTTCATCAAAAAACAATTGTCTAGATTGGGTTCTTTTTTCTCGATAGCTAGAAAAAGCTTCATATACATCTTGATACCCACTATTTTTTAGTTCTTCTTCTATTAAATCTTGAATTTCTTCTATTTTTATTCTTTCCGTTTCTAACTTTTCAATACGACCAAGTACTCTGCTATACACCTTGTTAATATCGGTTTCATTATATTTTGCATTAGAAACATCTTCATTTCCTGTAATATCCCAAAAGCCTTTTTGTATTGCTAAAGCAATTTTTGCACCATTAAATTCTACCTTTTTTCCATCTCTTTTAATGACTGTCATTTTAGCTACTTTATCTGGTACTTCTATTAGCATATATCATCCTCCTTTCTTTTTTTATCTAATCTATATGTTTATTCCATTTTGTGCTTATTCTTATTTTGTGGTCCTATCTTATTTTTCTGTTTTATCAGTTCTGCTTTTATTATATATTTCCATAAAAAAATAGTCAATCTAAATTTCGACAAAATGTGAAGATTAAATTAAAATTAGTTACATTCACAATGATAGTATTTTATGAGGCTACCCTAAAATTAAGTTAAATTTATTTTAAGAAAAGTATTAGAAATTGTCTTTTGAAATTTTTAAGCCTTGCGTGGGTGACCATTGTGACAGCTGTTCGAGGAATTTTATTCCGAGTTACAGCTGTCCAAAAGGGGAAAGGTTTTAAAAATTGAAAAAGACAATTCTAATACTTTAATAATATTTTAGGGTAGCCACTTTAATAATTATGAATTGTAACTAATTTTCAAATAGAATTATTTAATCAATTATTCTTTTTTTATATTCACGATATAATGAATCATATTTTTTTACAAAATCTAAAATAACATATTTAGTACAAGGATACAACTTTCTAAGTTCATTCCCTTTTACTTGGACTCTACCATTTTTATAATGTAATACCAATTTGCTTGCTGGATCTTCTAATTCCCTTTGTTTGTAAAAAGGGATAATAAGATGTCTATACAATTGTTCATAAGAAAATTCTACTTTTGTACTTACCATACTTTTAGGAATAAATACAATCGGTTTCTTACAATGAATTGGTAATTTCGCAATTACCTTTTCCCATTGTTCTTTTTGTGGATTCCAACATAATTTTTCTAATTCTACTTCACTCATTGGTATATGATATTTTTGACATTGTTGCTTGGTATATTCTACTAAATCTAAGAAAATAATAGTAGTAATTAAATCAGATACTTTGTCTTCCCCAATATTTGGCAACATGATAATACAATCAAAAATATCTTCTACTAATCCTGTTAAAATCATTTCACTTTTGGCTAATGTATGAAATAAAATTTTTCCTCCATTTTCGCCAAAACTCTTTCCATGTTTTGTTCTAATAGAATATCCTAATTTTGTTTCATTTCTTTCATATAAATTTTCTATGATTTGATTTATTTCTTCTATTTTTCTTTCTCTTGCCAGGGTGAGTAATTTTTGCATAAAATAATTTACTTCTTGATAAGCTTTTTGATGTAATGGTTTGTTTTCCTTCTTTAATTTTAGTGGATCTATAAAAAGCTGATTATCCCCTGATAAATTAATATTTACAAAGTCCAGTTCTCTTGCTGGGATATGATATTTTGTACTAATATTCATATTTTTCACCTACCATGTGATTTTTTATTATCTTATCACATGATATATCTATGTACAATATAGTATTATATTTCTTTTTTTTACTAATTAATTCTTTTTCCTTTTTATGATTCTTTTATCATCGCTTGAAAAAATTTATAGGAATCTGGACCAGTTCTTATTGCAGAAATTCCTCCCTGTACTTTCCATCCATTGCAACACATTTGATTTACATTGTTTACAATAGCATTAACTCCCTTACTTATATTTGAGCTCTCACAAAAGATAACTTTGTAAGAGTCAGATTGATTACTCATATGACCTCTTTCCTTTCATTTTTAAATAAATTTTCTCTTTCTAAACATTTTTGTCAACTTCTTTTTGGTTTCTCCTTATATTATCTGATTTTAAAATTATTGGTCAATTGTAAAAATAAATTCTATTTAGAAAAAGTAACTTCTAGTTACCGAGAAAAAGCTATTTAAAAGCAAAAAAATGGTAAAAAGAGGTTGCTTTTTTTTATGAATTTTGTGTAAAATGAAAATATAGACAAGAAAAAAGAGCGCAATTAAGCGAGTGAATTCAAATTAATTTTTTTGAGAGTAAGATTAATTTCTATTCACTTGATTTGGTGGACACGACAGTGCCAATATTAAATTAGCGTGGATACTTCTTGTAGATGTTTTTTTAATTATTTTAAGAGATAAGGTTGTAGAGTGACCTTATCTTTTTCAATCTTTTGTATATTAAGTTTTTCTAAAGTATCTTTGCCATAGAAGAATTCAAAAGCTTCATATGGTGTTTTTCCACCTAAAGATTTTCTAGGTACAGAGTTAATGTGTGAAAACATTAAGTTAAGCTTGTCCTGACTTAAATCTTTAAAGTTTTTTTTCTTAGACAGAATATCACGTACAAATATATGATTATTCTCTACATGAGGCTTCTGGCTAGACATTTGAGCATCACAGTAAAAAATATTGCTTTTAATTTCTCCAGTCTCACAATTAATTTCAAAAAGCTGTGGCTTAGCAAATTCGGATCCTCTGTCAGTAAGAAGTAAGCCAAATAACTTATGATACATATCATCTGATAAAATATCCTGAAAGTAATTAAGAGAATTGGACATTTCCTCAGCCGTTTTATGTTGTTTTAAAAGCCCTATCATAAAGCCTGTATTTTCAAATATGAAAGTCTGGATAAATGGACCGTTCTGATTATTGTAAACAGTATCCATTTCAGTTGTAGGCATATCAGAATTGTTCTTTACAAACTCTAGATAATCTTCATACTTTCTACCGGTGTAATCAGCAGGTTCAGCTCTTTTCTTGAGTTTTTTCTTTCTAGATATTTTCCTTTTTACTTTTCTTCTTAGTTCAAGGTCAGTAACACCCCAATCTTTGAATAAGCCCATTTCAATGTATGTATAAATTGTCTTTTCACATTGCTTGATTTCTTTGTGATTTTGTAAAATTGTATAAATTGATTGACCTTGTTTTATTAAAGGACAAATGACATGTGCTAATTCATAAAGTTCAGTTGTGTTTAAATTAACACCTTGTCTAGAATCTTTTAAAGTATATTCATAATTGCTTTGAGCAGTATTAGCGTAGTAGAAGTATTTGGCTTTATTACATTTTTTAATGTTAGGGCAACAATTACAAGCACCTATGAATCTGTCTCTTTGAAGACAAGGAACTTCCTCAAAATCAATACATTTGCTAACACAAACTTTGCATTCATTGAAATGTTTGCAAGCCCAAGGGGCTTCATCAATTTTAGAATATCTACGTTTTCTATTGTTTTTAATTTCCTTTCCGATAGTAGATTGACTTTTGTTAAGTTCTTTAGCAGTTTGGAATTTTCTTAATCTTTTGCAAATATTTTGTTCGATAACTTTCCTATCTTCTAAAGATAGATGCTTACCATCAAATTTCATAAATACCTTCTTTCTCAAGAAGTATCCACATTTATATTATACTAAATTGCATTTAATCTTACAATAACTGTTAATTTACTATTAATTTGTATTTATTTTTTATTGAATAGAATTTACTTTTTTAATTAACATTTTAAAATTATTTCAAAAAATATAGGTTTAAAATAGATATGTCACAAAACAAATAAAAAATAAATAGGAAATACCAAAAATATGATAAAATGTTTTTAACCACAAAAAATTTATCTAATCGGAGGTATTTCCTATGAAAAATAGTATAACACAAAAAATGAAATATAAACAGAGTGTAATAAAATTTTCTTTAGAATATGGAGTAAGTAAAACAGCAATAAGGTTCGATATCAGCAGAAGAACCGTATACAGATGGATAAAACAATATGATGGAACAATAGAAAGTTTAAGAGATAAAAGTCATAAGCCAAAACATCATCCAAATGAGCATACAGCAGAAGAAATTAAACTAATAAAGAATTACAAAAGAAATAATAAAGAAACAGGTTTAGTAGTATTATGGTTAAAATTAAAAAGAGCAGGATACAAAAGGACAATACAAGGTTTGTACCATGTGATGAGAAGATTAGGAATATATGAGAAAGCACCAAGTAAAGCTAAGAAAGTACAAGCTCCAGAAGTTCCAATAGCAAAATATCCTGGAGAAAGAGTACAAATAGATGTAAAATATGTTCCAAGAGAATGTATGAGTAAAGAGCTACAAGAATTAGGAGAAAGATATTATCAATATACAGCAATAGATGAATATACAAGACTAAGATATACGTATTACTGTAAAGAACATAACACATATGAATCAACGATATTTGTAAATAGAGTAATACGATATTTTCCATTTAAAATAAAATTAATACAAACAGATAATGGGTTTGAATTTACAAATAGACTATCATGGAAAGGATTTAATAAAAATAAAAAGACAATGTTCGAAAAAAGATTAAAAGAATTAAAAATAGAGCATAGTTTAATAAGACCACATACACCAAGCCAAAATGGAAAAGTAGAAAGAAGTCACAGGAAAGATCAAGAAAGATTTTACTACAAAAGAGTATTTGTAAGTTTAGAAGATTTAAAAGAAAAAGGAAAAAGATGGCTAATAGAATACAATAATTTTCCAATGAGACCATTAAAATGGATGAGTCCAAAGGAAAAACTATTGGAATATATGGCAAATAAAATGTAAAGTAAAAACGCAGTCATATATTTTGATATTTCAAAGTATATATTTTTTAATAAATTGTGACACATCATTGACTAACCTACAACATTTTAAAATTATTTCAAAAAATTATTTGACAAATTCGTTTAATCTGTGTATAATAATTATAGGAAATGGAGAAACCACAAACGTGGTTTGCCAGTGTAAAGTTAACACATCTACACCGCCAAGTGAACAGATGTGTTTTTTTATTGATTTATTCGCTTTTGCTCAAAATTACTGCTAATGCTATAATTAAGGCAATTGCTATGATAGTTACTCCAATTAATGAATAATATAATATGTATATTGTTGCAATTAATGTTTGTATTTCTACCATAAGCCTCACCTCCTTGTTGGAGGCAAACCACATCCGCTTATTACGGCTAGACCCTATTTTCTTGCTTTTAGTAACAAGCTTTGATGTTCTTCATAGGCTCTACTCCGCTTATTCTCATTTCCTATATTTCTAGTATAGTATATTTTTACTTATTTGTCCAGCAAACAAAATAGATTTTCAAAAAAACTTCCAATTTTTACTGATTAATATTTTTTATATTAACCAATAAATCTTGGAAGTTTCTTATCCTATCAATTTTGAATTTATTGCCTTGTTTGCCGATTTTTTATGCACTCTTTAATTCAAGGCGTAATTTGTCAGCTATCATTGCGATAAATTCTGAGTTAGTTGGCTTTCCTTTAGCTGCTGAGACGGTATAGCCAAATATATTTTCTACTGTTGTTTGTTCTCCTCTACCCCATGCTACTTCTATGGCATGGCGTATTGCTCTTTCTACTCTACTTGGGGTTGTGTGGTATTTACCGGCAATTTCAGGGTATAATTGTTTTGTAATTTGATTAATTACATCTGTATCTCTAATAACCATCATAATTGCTTCTCTTAAATATTGATATCCTTTAATATGTGCTGGTACTCCTACTTCATGAATTACATTTGTTACCAATGCTTCTAAATTTTCTTGACTTTTCTTTTTTTCTGGTGAAATGTCAATATATTGACTTTTTATTTCTCTAGTAATA
This sequence comes from Bacillota bacterium, assembly GCA_963929915.1. GTDB lineage: Bacteria > Bacillota > Clostridia > TANB77 > CAG-508 > CAG-273. The sequence continues at coordinate 14,674 of CAWVJY010000006.1, read as the reverse complement.
AATCCATTTCTTAATTGCATTGGTTGATAATTTTTTAATTCTTTCATTCTTTTTACTAATACATTGATGTCAAAAGGTTTCACAATATAATATTGTGCTCCTAAATTAATTGCTTTTTGTGTTATTTTGTCTTGTCCTACAGCAGATAAAATAATACATAATGGTTTTTTGTCTGAGTCTAATTCGTATAATTTCTCTAATACCCCTAATCCGTCTAAGTGTGGCATAATAATATCTAACAGAAGAATATCTGGCTTTAATTGTACTGCCATTTCATAGGCTTCATTGCCATCTTTTGCAATACCTATAATTTCAATTTCTTCTTCTTTCTCTAAATAATTTGATAACGTTGTTGTAAAATCATTGTTATCATCTGCCACTAGAACCGTAATTTTTTCACTCACTATTTTTTCCCCCTAATTTTCAAAATTTGTAAATGCTTTGCATTTGCTACTTTTGAAATTATATTATGATTATGAAAAATTTGCAATACTTTTCTTGAAATTTTTTCCATTTTTTACTTTTTTTTCCAATTTGTTCTTCTTTTTATTACCTATTTGTTCTTTTATTTACCTCTTAATGTATTTTTCCTGAATGATTTCTATTTTTTGTATATTTAGCTTTTTTTCCATCGCTTCTTGTAAAATTTCTTGTTTTTGTTGCCCATCTAATTCAATAAAACAAGTAATTTGTTCTCCATATTGACTTTCTATCATTTGAATTTGATTTTTTTGACAATAATATTGAAAGTTTTCCAAATCTTGATAATTTAAAATTACTTTTGCTTCTATTCCGTTCTTGTAAAGTCAGAAGTTTCGCTTTTTTTAGTGCATTTTGTGTAGCTTGGGTATAAGCTCTAACGAGTCCTCCTGTTCCTAGCAAAATTCCGCCAAAATATCTAGTAACTACAACTAAAATATTGACTAATTCGTTTTTATTTAATACTTGAAGCATAGGAGCTCCCGCTGTTTTACTGGGTTCTCCATCATCACTTGCTTTTTCTATAATGGTATCGTTTTGTAAAAGTCGATAAGCAAAACAATGATGTTTTGCATCATAATATTTTTTATGAATTTGTTTTATATTTTCTTCTACTTCTTCTATTGTTTCTACATAAAATATGTCTGCTATAAATTTTGACTTTTTTTCTATTAATTCTTCTGCTACATGGTCTTTAATTGTATTCATTTAATTTTATCCTTTCTAAGGTACCGTATTGCTTCAAAAAAATCAAGTTCTAAATGAAGTTTAGCAACATCTGAATCATATTTTCTCAAAAATTTTTATCTACTGATGACTGCCTGCTGCATATCCTGTTGAATAGGCAATTTGTAAATTAAATCCTCCTGTGTAGGCATCTACATCTATTACCTCTCCTGCAAAGTATAATCCTTCTACTATCTTAGATTCCATTGTTTTTGGATTTATTTCTTTAATAGAAATTCCTCCTGAGGTAATAATTGCTTCTTCTATAGGTCGAAAACCATTTATTTCTAATTCCAAATTTTTTAATAATTCTACCAATCTTAATCTTTCTTGTTTGGTAATGGTATTTACTTTTTTATCTGGTTCTATTTTAGTTATTTCTATTATAGGCTCTATCATTTTTTTAGGTAACAATTCATCTAAACTGTTTTTGAATTCTTTATTCTTAAATTTAGCAAAGTCTCTTAGGACTCTTTCTTCTAACTTTTCCTCTGTTAGTGCAGGTTTTAAGTCAATCTTTAAATAGATTTGGTGATTTTGTAGTAATTCTTCTATCTTTGGATAACGTAGTAAATGTGCAGACGCACTTAAAATGGTAGGTCCTGAAACGCCCCAATGAGTAAATAACATTTCTCCAAAATCTTCATAAATAGTTTTCTTTTTTAGTTTATCTTTTAGCTGTATGTTTACATTTTTTAAGCTAAGCCCTTGCATTTTTTTGCATAATTTTAAAGATTGACCACAAGTAGTTAATGGAACTAAGGATGGTTTTATTTTGGTAATGGTATGCCCTGCTTGTTCGGCAAGTTGATACCCATTTCCAGTTGAGCCAGTGATTGGATAACTTTTTCCTCCAGTTGCTAAAATAATTTTATCTGATTCTAAAATTTGTTCTTTTCCATCACAGTTTTCATCACAAAAAAGGCATTGCACACCTATTGCTTTGCCTTCTTTTATAATAAGTTTTTCTACCTTAGCATTTGTTTTTATCATTACTTTATATTTCTTTAATAGTCTTAAAAATATGTTTAATACATCTTTTGCTTGATCTGTGATTGGAAAAATACGATGTCCTCTTTCTTCTTTTACCTGTAATCCTTCTTGTTCTAATAAGTTTATTATATCTTTATTAGTAAATTGCTGAAAACTACTATAAAGGAACATTCCATTTCCAGGCACATTAGCAATAAATTCTTCCATTGGTAAAGAACTTGTAATATTGCATCTTCCTTTTCCAGTAATTAATAGTTTTCTTCCTAAGGATGGCATTTTTTCTAGCAATGTTACTTGGTCACCCATTTTGGCTGCCTGTAATGCTGCCATCATTCCTGCAGGTCCTCCACCAATTACAATTGTATTCATATTTGCTCCTTTTATTTTATAAGCTTATTTAATAACTTCGTTTATTTTTATGTTTATTTTTGTATTTTAGTTTATATTTTTATCTTCCATATAACTAACTGCTTTTAATACTCCTATTTTTCCATATTCGTAAGTAAGTCCACCTTGTAAAAATGCCATATATGGTTCTCTAATAGGAGCATCACAAGAAAGTTCTATAGAAGAACCTTGCGTAAAAGCTCCTGCTGCCATAATTACTTGATCTGTATAACCAGGCATATCCCATGGTTCTGGAATAGAGTTACTATCTATAGGAGAACCCATCTGAATTCCTTGGCAAAATTTAATTAATTTTTCTCTATTGTGAAAAGTAATAGTTTGTACAATATCTGTTCTTTTTTGTTGATATTTTGGATTAACATCATAACCTAAAGTTTCTAATAATCTACTTGCAAAAATAGCTGTTTTTAAACTGCTTGCCACAACATGTGGTGCAAAGTATATGCCTTGTAAAATTTGTTTATTCATTCCCAAAGTAGGTCCTACTTCTTTTCCTAAGCCTGGTGCTGTTAACCTTTGCGCTGCTAGTTCTACTAATTCTTTTTTTCCTGCAATATAAGCACCATTTGGAGCAATTCCTCCTCCTAAATTTTTAATAAGAGAGCCTACAATAACATCTGCTCCTAAGTCTGTTGGTTCTATTGTATCTACCATTTCGCCATAACAATTATCTACCATAATAATGACTTCTTTGTTTACACTACGTATGGTTTTTATTACTTTTTCTATTTTTTCTAATGATATACTATCTCTTAAACTATAGCCTCTAGAACGTTGAATTTCAATAAGCTTAATGTCATTTTGTGTCACTCTTTTTTGGATAGCTTCATAATTAAAATCATTTTCTATCATATCTATTTGTTCATATTGAACCCCATATGATTTTAAGGAACTAGCATTTTCTACTAGTCCTATTACTTCATCTAAAGTATCATATGGTTTTCCGCTAATGCTTAAAAAGATATCATTTGGTCGTAAAAAAGCAAATAATGCAACTGTTAAAGCATGAGTTCCAGAGATAAATTGGCTTCTTACCAAGCTATCTTCTGTATGCAAAACGTCCGCAAAGATTTTTTCTATGGTATCTCTACCTATATCTGAATATCCATAACCTGTGGTACTATTAAAGTGAATATCAGATACATGATATTTTTGAAAGGCATTTAATACTTTTAAACTATTATATTCACATATTTCATCTACTTTTTGAAATTCTTCTTTTATTTCTTGTTCTACTTTTTTTGCTAATATTAAAATTTCCTTGCTAATTCCTAACTCTTGATACATAAATTTCCCTTCTTTTTATCTATTGAATTCCATGTTTAAATACTTGAATTTCTTTTTTCTTATCGTTCTCTATTCTTATTGCTGTTCTTGCTCATCTTGTTCTAAAACATCAGCACTATATCTTGCCTCACCATACCAGGTATTGATAAGGTAATATTTGCCTAAAAAGCTTGGCTGTACCCAATTTAGTTCATAAATTGGTTCTTGTACAATAATTCCATCTCGATTAATAACTCCCCACTTACCATCTTGTTTAATTCCTGCAAATCCAAATTGGTTAAAGTCTGTTACCATTTCATACTCATTTTGAATTTCTAAGTTTCCTTCTTGGTTTACAAATCCCCACTTTTCATTTACTTTTTTAGCTAGAAGTAAATTTTCAGCAAAAATGTCTTTTGGCTCTAACCTGTTGCCATTCATATCATAGTATTGAAAATCTTCTTCAGAAGCTAACATAATATATTTAGAAATAGCTTCATTTGATGTTTCATATTCTGTTATGGTAGCATTATCCATACTAGCAACTTGCTCTATTTGCGAATTATATAAATCTATGGTTCTAGTTTGTGATATTTCTGCTTGCAATAGGTTGGTATCATTTAGTCGAAAAATACTAGTATATTTTAGTTCAACAACTGATTTTCCTGTGCTATCAATAATGCCATTTTTTCCATCACGTGCAACAATAAAATAGTCTCCTGGCAAGTATTCAATATAAGAATAATTGTTGTCTACTAAAGCATTACCATCTTTATCTACAATAGTATAAATATCATTTTTGTCTATTGCAATAAAGTAATTAGGGTTATCGGTTTTTGTCATACTAAGTGCATTTGTTTGAATTTGATTGCCAGACAAATCAAAAATAAAGTTTTGGTCATCTTTTACGGCATTTAAATAAATACCTCCGAACAGGATGTTATCATATTCTGGATGTATAATGATATTGCCTTCTTTGGTAACAGCTCCTTGTTTTCCATTTCTTTGAATAATAAAGATATCATTTAAAGAATTATATTGAATATCTTCATATTCATAATTCAAAATTACTTCTTTATTTTTTAAGAGTCCGGCTTGTCCATTTTGAAATGCTATAAAATATAGTTCGTTTTCGTTAGGAATTTCTGTTACTCTTTCTAATTCTGTATATTCCGTGTTTAGAATAGTACTTCCACGATAGTTAATATAACCATAACGATAGCCGTCTTCTGTTCTTTTACTTACAATAAATCCTGTTGTTTTATTTTTTGTAGTTTCATTATAGTAATTATCAGAAGTAATTGTTTCATATTCTATAGGAATAATCATTTTGCCTTTCATATTGATTACTCCTACTTTTTGGTCTTGCTTTACTAAAAAAGTTCCTTCTTTATAATGAATACTAGTAATTTGGTCATATATTGGTTTTGTTATTTCTTTTCCTTCTAAAGTAATTAATCCATATTTTCCATCTTTTTTATAAGTTAATACACTTTTTTCGTAAGGATTTGTTTCAATGTTAGTATCAATTGGTATTGCTTGTATATTTTGATATTCTGTTAAAATTTCTTCTTTCTTTTCATTATAGACAGTAGTTTCATATTCTTTTGTATCTTGGCGATAACTATTGACACAAATAAAAATCGGTTTAGATGGGTTAGGAACTTGTACCGCTTCATAGGAAGGTTCAATGATAACATTGCCATATTTATCAATTACACCATATTTTTCATTTTCTACTAATACAAAGTAATTATATTCTGTAATTTCTTCTATAGTATAATTTAATTGCATTTCATTTATTACCATAATAACAATGATGCTTATCACCACTAGTGCAAGTATTCCTACTATAATCCATTTTATTTTTCCTTTCATTGAATCTTTCCTTTCTTTCTTATTTTTCTGTTTTTATTTTTTCTGTTTTGCTATTTATTATATTTTTTTACTTTTTCTCTTCTATGGTTTCTTTTGGTTCTTGTTTGTTTTTACAAATTTTAACCCATTGAATTCTTTTATCTTCATATTCTTCTATGCGATAAGTTAGTTTTTCATCTTCTATTACTGGATGCTCATTTTCTTCTGGGAGTCTACCTAATTTATCAAGTAGATATCCTGATAGGGTTTCATAATCTCCTTCTGGAAGTTCAATATTTAAAATTCTTTTTAACTCGTATAAACTAACACTTCCTTCTACTAAGTAAGTATTATTATCTATTTTTTTATACTCTATTTCTACATCATCATATTCATCAAAAATATTACCTACTAATTCTTCTAAAATATCTTCCATAGTAAGAACACCTGCTGTACCACCATATTCATCTACTACAATTGCCATTTGCTTTTTATTGCTTTGTAATTCTTTAAAAATCTCATCAATTGGTTTCGTTTCTGGTACAAAATAGGCTTCTCTTATAATATCTTTAATTTTAATTTCTTGTTTTAAAGTAACAAGTTTTAAAATATCTTTTAGAAATAAAATTCCTTTGATATCATCTATTGTCTCTTCATAAACTGGTATTCTACTATATTTGTAATTATCAATTTCATCTAAAATTTCGTATAAATTTTGATTGATTTCTATAGCATACATTTCTGTACGGTGAGTCATAATTTCAGAAGCGGTAATATCATTTAAAGCAAAAACATTATTAATTAATTCTTTTTCTGTTTCTTCAATAGAGCCGTTTTCTTCTCCTTGATCTACTAACATTTTTATTTCTTCTTCTGTTACAATTTCTTCTTCTTGCTCGCCTACGCCAAAAATTTTAGAAACAATATTAGTTGACCAAGTTAATAGCTTTACAAAAGGTGCTGTAAAGATGGAAATTCCTCTAATAACTCCTATTGTTGCAAAAGAAATTTTTTCATAATATTTCATTGCTAGTCGTTTTGGAACAAGTTCTCCAAATACAAGTGTAAAGAAAGACAAAATTAAAGTAATTAAAATAATAGATATGGTTCTCCAAATAGAGATACTAAAAAACGGCATCCATTGGTTAAGAGTAGGTGCAAGCATATCTGCAAATGTGTCTGATGCAAATGCACTAGATAAAAATCCTGCTAAAGTAATTCCAATTTGAATTGTGGCTAAAAATTGACTAGGGTTTTTTAACATTTTTTGAATTTGTTTTGCTTTTTTGTTTCCCTCTTTTGCTTGTTTTTCTATTTTTGCGTCATTTAAAGAAATAAATGCAATTTCTGTTGCAGCAAAGTAAGCATTTAATAGAATTAAAATTGCTAAAAAAATTAGCTGTAAAATCATAATATCTTCCTTCCATCCTCATCTTTTTTATATTGTATTTTCTAGCATTTATTATAACTTCTATCTTATGGAATGTCAATAAAAGCAAAAAGGATTTTAAAAACCAGTTTGTGGTAATTTTTTGATTTCTCTTTTTGGCGTTTCTATGTGTTTACAAATTTCTTTTTGAATAGTTTTATCTGGTTCTGTAGGAATATTTTCTTCTTTGTCTGTTTCTTGTTTTTCCTGTTCTTTCTGGTTAGTTTGATAATAGTCTACCAAACTAACTTGTTTTCTTTCTGTTTTTCCTAGTAAAACATAACTTACCCATTCATTTCCTGGACTTTTTCCCATTTTTACAGGATTTGTAAAAAAAGTAGCATTTACTTGTATTTCAAATTCTACGTCTTGGTCTTCTAAGACTAAAATCTTAAATTTTTCACCATCTAAAAATTGTGTTTGAAACTCATTATTTTCATTTAAAACTTGAATATTTTCCTTTTGATTTGTCAAAATTTCTACACTATATTCTTGTAATGGCATATTACTAAGTATTTGATAAGTTTTCGATTGATAGTTTTCCTCTTCTTGATTCCAATTTTGCTGTAGTTCATCTATAGTAAGTTCTGGTATTATTTTTTTGGAAGAACTGCTTCTTACTTGCTGAATAAAATTTGTTAAATGAGAAAGAAAGTTAGGATATTTATTTTCTTTCGTTATTGCAAACTTTTCTAGGTCATAATGGTAATAGGTATCTAGCACTGCAAGTTGTGTAATAAGATATGCTTCTTTTGTATCTGTTAAATTTAATTGTTCTACTGTACGGTTTGGATAACCTAATAACAAGGCATTTCTAACGGCATCATTTTCTACTATTATATTTACATAAGTATAAAATCCCACAGATGGGTTTACCTGATATGTTTCTTCATAGTCAAGGGCATAAATGGGAATTATATTAACAAAGTCATTGCAGCTTGCTATTGGTATTTCTAATGGATTTCCATTATAAATAATTTCTCTATAAACTTCTCTTGCTTGGAACACTACAGAAGTATTTTCTTCAAATGCTTTTACTGTGTTGCCTGTTAGTAGTAGTATAATTCCTATAAAAATATAAATTAATTTTTGAAATTTTTTTGTACAATTTCCTATACTACATTTAAAATTTTCTTTTTTATGATTTTTTAAATTATTTTTCATTACTTTCTCCTATTTTAAAATCCCGTTCTTGGAAGTTTTTTCTCTCCAACTGAAAAATGATATTCATCTTGTGGTTTGTCTTCTGGTTTTTCTTCCTCTTCTTGATAATTATCTACTTTAACTACTACTTTTTCTTGGAAACCAATTTCTATTGGAATTAAATCTTCATACCCATAATATCCATTTGGAGATTGTACTTCTTCTAAATAGTAAGTACCAGGAAGAAGATAATCTAAATTAATAATTCCTTGTTCGTTTGTAGTAAGCTCTGTATAAAGTACTTGCTTATTTTCATCTAATAAGTGGAATACTGCATTACTTAAAGGTTTTTTAGTATCTCCATCCTGTTTTTGAATTTCAATTTTTGTTTTATTTTCTTGATAAGTTTGTTTTAAAGTAACATCGGTTTCTTCATAGGTACCTGCTGTTACAGCAAAATTTTGCCATTCTGGATTTGGAGTTTCTCCATAAAGAACTGGTTTTGTTTCTAATTTAGAATAAGCTGTAATTTCAAATTCTCCTGCTTTTTCTAAGTCTGCTATAGGAAGTAGAATTTTGAAATTTTCTGTAGTAGCAAATTCTGTTTTTTCTTTATTTTGCATGTCTGTAATTTTAAAACGATTACTATTTTCTCCTGTTAAAGAAATTTGGTAAGTTTTATTAGCTGCAGATGCTTTTACACTATATGTTTTGCTAATATAATTAGAGTCTATGTTGTCTACTTGCCAATTTTCTGTTATCTCCTCAATTTTTAAAGTAGCTGCTATTTTAGTTTCTGTTGAATTTCTAGCTGCTGTAATAATTTTTTTAATGGCTGCTACTACTCTTCTGTTAGAATCTAAGTCACGATGGATGGTGAATTTTTCTAGGTCATAGTTATACATAGCATCATAAACTGCCATTTTAGTTGCAGCATAGGCTTCTTCCATTGTATTACATCCTAATTCTTCTGGTGTTTTAAATGGATAACCATTTACTACTGCTCTCCATATTTTTTGGTTTGCTAACATTTGATTAATAGAAACACTATACTCGTGGTCTTTGGTAACCCCTGGCCTACCTTTATTGACACAATATGCTGGATATTCTACACCATCTTTTTGATATACAATTACTTCTACTCCAATTCCAATATTATCATAATCAAATAAAACAACTTCTCCTTTGGAATATAAGTCTGCTTTGGTAATAGGAAGGGTGGCAGCCTGTACCTTATTTTGTCCTAAAATAGGGACCATACTAACCATAGTTAATATTGTTGTCATTAGTAAGAATAAAATTTTTTAGAAACTTTCATATTCATTTTCTCCTTTTTTATTATTTTTTGTTTTTTAATAATTTGCAACTTCTACTGCTTGCACACATCTTCTGTATTCTCTTCTATTTTCTTCACAGGTAATTAAGGTAATTTTGTTTTCTTGCGAAGGCTCTAAATAACTCCAATCTGTTTCTAAAATAACTTTATTCGTTTGTACTTTATATACTTTTTTTCCATTTGTAGTAGCATAAATAATTTCATCACCTATTGCTAAATTTTTAATTTTCTGAAAAAAATTACACTGGTATCCTCTATTATGTGCAGCTAAGCCTACATTTCCATTCCATTTACTAGTTGTTTCAAAATGACCTACTGCTTCTAACAAAACATTAGAGTCTGTTCCTTCTTTAATATGTACATCTAAATTAATTTTTGGAATTTGAATTCTCCATGCTATTTTTTCATTTTCTTTTACCGTTTCTCTTTGTGTTTTTGAATTGCTAGCATTAGAAGAATTGGTAGTTTGCATAACAGTACTTGCAATTTGTGTTCCTTCTTTTGTCTCTGCATTTGTTTCTAGTTGTTTTTCTTCCAAAGTTCTTATTCTTTTAGGAAAATGATTTGTGGGTAATATACTAAAATTTTCTTTCTCTTGTACTGAAATGGGAATTACTTTAGAATAAACTGTTTTAGATAGTGGAATGGTATTAGAAGGTTCATAATACTGTGGCATAAAGTAAAAATAATTTGCTAAATAAATTAGGATAAAAATTAATAGCGTAATAAGAAAAGCCAAAATGGTGACATTTTTCTTTGTATAAGTAATCACATAAATTACACCTGCCTTTAAAATAAATTAATTTTTGGGAATTTTCTATAGAAAAAAATTTTTGAATAAACTCTAAATAGTATTTAAAAACTACTATTTTCTTTCGTTTGATAAAAGTAAGAAGCTTTTTTGCTTCATTCTAAAAAATTGCAATTTTTTGAACTAATTTTATTGTACAACAATTGGAAGAATTTGTAAAGCTTTTTTCGTTGACAAAATTCGACAAAAAGTGTAAAAACTATCTTAATTATAGAAGATATCTACTTATAAATAGATATTCTATATACTAAGATAGTTTTTATCTTTAAGGGTAATTATCTCTATTCTAACATTTAATTGGTTTTTTAATCAATCATAGCATCCCTCCTTTTCGTTTAGTATGCTATTATTTTTGTTTTCATCTACTTATTATCTCCTCCTTTCTTAAGCTTGTTTTTATTTTACCGTTTCCTTATGTTCTTTTGGTGAATATAATTTGAAGTATTCGTAATTTTAAAGTTTTTATTTTTATTAATATTCTTTTACCTTTTCTTATTGATATATTGATTAATTTCAAAATAAAATTCTACACCATTTTCTTTATTTTCTACACCATAATCATTTTGGTAATTATTTTGGATTGCCTTTACTAAAGCAAGTCCTATTCCGCTTCCACTATTTTCACGGTTTCTTGAACTATCTACTTTATAAAATCTTCCCCAAATTCTGTCTAAGTTTTCTTCTTCGATTTGTTTTCCAGTATTAAAAACACAAACTCTATAGGTTTGTTCTTTTTCTTCTATGGTAATTTGAATTTGTTTCTTTCCATCCACTTCTTCTGCATGTTTAATAGCATTTGTAAAATAGTTGGTAACTACCTGATCAATATAAAAATCATCTGCATATACCCAAATTGGGTTTTCCTCTCGGAACACAACTTCTATTTTATTTTCCTCTAGCATAACATTACATTTTCTAATAACTTCTTTAATTAATTCTACTAAATCAAATTGTGCATCATTAAATTCTCTTTTTCCATATTCTAGTTTCATTAATTCTAGTAATTGTTTTACTAAACGATCCATTTTATTAGATTCATCTAAGATTACTTCTGCATAAAATTTTCTAGATTCTTCATCTGTATTTACATTTTCTACTAAACCTTCTGCATATCCCTGAATAAGCGCAATTGGGGTCTTTAGTTCATGGGATACATCTGAGATGAATTGTTTTCTCATATCATCTATTTTTGATTTTTCTTCAATGTCCTTTTCTAATTCTATGTTATTATCTCTTAATTGTTTAATGGTTGCTTCTAGCTTATCTGACATAGTATTAATATTTTTTCCAAGTTCATTAATTTCATCATCTGAATCTGTAATTCTATATTTCTGGCTAAAATCTAAATTTGCTACTTTTTTGGTAATATCATTTAATTGTAAAATTGGTGTAGTAAATTTTCGTGAAATAAAAGATGCCACAAAAGAAGCAATAAATATAGTAAGAATTCCAATCATAAGTAATGCATTATTAGAAATTTTAACGCTTTCTTCAATGGGAGCAATTGGAATACGAATATATAAACTATATCCATTTACTAGTTTACCAGATAATAAAATATAGTTTAAATTATTGGCAGTATCTGTTACTTTTCTTATTTCCATGTTCTCGTCACTATAAATGACATCTGCTTGATTATAATGCTCATTTTGCATTTGTAACATCTCTGTTATTCTATTTAGACTTTCCAAAAAATCCCTATCTGTAGAAAATAGGCTCAGATTGGTATCTGTTTTAATTAAAATATCAAAATTATTCCTATAAGCAATCTTTTTTAGTTCATCTTCTAAATTTACGTCTAAAGTAGGATTTGTATAATAATCGTTAATTTTTTGGTACACATCTTTAATGGTATTGGTTTTGCTATATAAATAGAAATTTCCCAATACCAAACTATTAACTGTTACTAAACAAATAACTAAAAACATAATAACAATACAAAGTACAATAAATAGCCTAAATCTAACAGATTTCCATTTATCTTTTAATTTTCCCATATTCCTCACTCTCACTATTAATGAAGGATAAACTTATGATATCCTTCATTTTATTTCTATTTTACTTCAAATTTATATCCTACGCCTCTCATAGTTTCTATGTACTTTCCTTTTTTGCCTAATTTATGTCTAATTTTTTTAATATGGCTATCAATCGTTCTAGAATCGCCATAATAGTCATAATTCCATACATTGTTTAAAATTTTATCTCTAGATAATGCAATATTTTCATTATCCACTAAATATTTTAAAAGCTCATATTCGCGCAAACTCATATCTACTTGTTTACCATCTACTTTTACAGTTCTACCTTCCGGGTCTATGGTAATTCCACCATAATCTTTTACTTCTTTTTTATCTCCCATAGTTCTTTTTAAAACAGCTGCTACTCTTGCTACTAATATTTTAGGACTAAAAGGCTTACTAATATATTCATCCACTCCAAGTTCAAATCCAAATAATTCGTCTTGTTCTTCTCCTCTTGCAGTAAGCATAATAATTGGCACTTTGGAGGTTTGTCTTATTTGGCGAAGTACTGACCACCCATCTAGCTTTGGCATCATAACATCTAATAAAATAAGTTTAATACGATTCTGATTTTCTTCAAATACTTTAAGAGCTTCTTCTCCATCTGCTGCTTCTAAAGTACTATATCCCTTTTGTGTTAAGAAGTCTTTAATTAGTTTTCTCATTCTTGATTCGTCATCTACTATTAAAATAGTAACATCATTCATACAAATTCCTCCTTGAAGTTACATAAACTTCCATAATATTATATATTATACATGCCCTTTATGTCTAGAGTGTGAACAAATTTATGTTAAATTTTGAATTTTACATTTCCCTTTTTCATTGACCAATTTTGAATTTTAAGGTAAAAAGAGCCTCCGCCTAATTAGGCGGAGGTTTGATATGTTATCTTTCTATTTTTTGCTTTCTACAGTTATTTGTGATAGTTTTTCTTTTTCTTCTTGTAAAGTTGTTACATAAATATCCTGAGAAGGATTTGCAAGCCTTACTCCTTCTGATTCAATTACATTTAAAACTGTTTCATTTACATTGGTTCTAAAACTTAAGTAATTATCATAATTCACAATAGGGGTATACATGGCTATATTAATATTAATCCCATCTGTTAAAATACTGTTACATTCTACAATAATACTATTTTTTATAATATCTTGATTATGGCTTAATACAAATTTAATACGATTAATAATTGCCTCCACTGTATCTGAATTTGTTTGTAATGGTAATTTTAAATTAAAACTATATCTTCTTTTTTCCATTTTAGCAAAGTTAATCACTGTTTCTTCTGCTAATTTTGAGTTTGGAAGTGTTACAATACTATCTTCTGCTGTTTTTATTCTTGTACTTCTGAAAGTAATGTCTACAACGGCTCCTTCGTATTCTTTGGTTTGAATCCAATCTCCTACAACAAATGGCTTATCTAGTAAAATGGCAGCCCCACCAAATAAATTTTTAGCTACATCTTGAGCAGCTAACGCAATTACTACACTTCCTAAACCTAGCCCTGCAATAAGGCCATTTAAATTAATATCTAGTTCTGCTAATATTAAAATACCTGCTCCAACATAAATAATGACTTTTGTAATTTTCCCTATAAAATTAGCTAAAGTTTGATTTCCACTAATACGTTGACTTTTTCCCACTTTTTTCATTAAAGCAGAATTTGGTTCAAAAATATTGGCTAGCCCTTTTGCAGCAATACAGATAAGGGCAATTTGTAAAACCTTATGGAAAAAGGTCATTACATCATCAGGCAAGCTTAGAATAATAATGCCTAAGATAAATTCCAAGTACAATAAAAGCTGCCTTTAGAGGATGATAAAATGCATTTGCTTTAATTTTCTTTTTGTCTTTTTCTTTCCATTTAAAAATTTTTACAATACAATAGGAAAAAATACCACTAAGTAGGCAAAACACTATTACAATAGCAATTGCAATACAAATATCAATTATTTTTTCTTGTGTCATATTTTGAAAAAAGCTAATAACGCTTTGAATTTGTTTCATTCCCTTCTCCTTTATTAGTGTCAATGGGGACGGAGATTTTTGACAACCTCTTGTTCTAGCTTTGAAATTTTCGGTTCAGAAGATATTGTCAAAAATCTCCGTCCCCATTGACACCATTTTAGTTTAATTTAGCAATAAGAGCTTTAATTTTTATTCCTTGTTCAGAAAACATTTAACACGCGATCTAGTGT